>JAISZT010000083.1 GCA_031284485.1 Desulfovibrio sp. | reverse complement strand
CCCTTCTTGGTCCGGCACATTTCAGGATCGCGCTGCTTCTCGGCATTCTTGGTTGAACTCGGCGCGTTGATCAGGGTCGCATCCACTATGGAGCCTCCGCGCATTATGTGCCCGCCTTTATGGCGACCCTTACATGGCGATTGAATCAGCGTTTCCCTAACTTATAGGCGGGTACGTGTCCATCTGGGAAGCGCGGGCGTGGCTCAAGCGGCAAAATTCCTTGACCAGCGTCTGAAAGTATGAAAAATTCAGTCCAGTCGAAGCATGGAGTCGGCGTGAATTGAAAGAATATATCCCTGATGAAACAGATTTTCTGCTGAGTGGATACCGCTACGACCTGCCCCCCGAACGAATAGCCCAGTTTCCGCCCGAGGAGCGCGGCGCGTCGCGCCTGATGATCATGCCGCGCACAGGGGAGTTGGCGTTGGACCACAGGCAGTTTGAGGATCTGCCGGACTGTTTGCCCAAAAACGCCCTGCTTGTCGCCAACAACGCGCGCGTTCTGCCGGCGCGCCTGATCGGTTCGCGTTCCACAGGCGGGAAGGTGGAATTTTTGCTGCTCACGCCCTTGCCGCTGGTAACGCGGCAGGCGAGGCCCGACAAGCGCGGCAAGGACGATGTCTTCAGCGCGGAAGCCCACGGCCTGCTGAGAGCGGGCGGGGTTGTGGGCGTTGGTGAAAGTTTTGATTTCGGCGCGGGCATCAGCCTGACAGTGCTGGAAACAGGTTCTTTCGGCGAGCGGCGGGTGCGCCTGACCTGGCATGGCGATCCGGTAAAAGCCTTCGCGGCCACGGGGCATATCCCCCTGCCGCCCTATATAAAACGCACGGACGACATTGAAGACAAAATCCGCTACCAGACAGTTTATGCGAACAGGGACAAAACCGGCGCCGTCGCCGCGCCCACAGCCGGCCTGCACTTTACGGACGACATGCGCATCAGACTTGCCGAGCGGGGTTTTGAATGGGCGGAAGTGACTCTCTACGTCGGGTACGGAACATTCAGCCCTGTTCGCAGCGAAGACATACGCCATCACCGCATGCACAAGGAGTACATTGAAATTTCCGAAGCCGCGGCCACGGCCATAAACAGGGCCAAGGCGTCCGGCCGCCCGGTACTGGCTGTGGGCACCACCAGCGCGCGCGCCCTGGAAGGCGTGGAGGAACTTTGCGGCAGGGTGTTGCCGTACAACGGCTGGACGGACATCTTTCTTTATCCGGGCCGCAAGTTCCGCGTCATTGACGCCATGCTGACCAATTTTCATCTGCCGGAATCGTCCCTGCTCATGCTGACGTCCGCTTTCGCAGGGCGCGAGCGTGTGCTGAGCGCTTACTCTGAAGCCATAAAAAGCGGCTATCGTTTTTTTTCATACGGGGACGCCATGCTGATTGCATAGCGCGCCGGGCGTACAGGAGATGCGGATGTCACGTATTGTATTTCTGGAAGAACGCTGCAAAGGCTGCCGCCTGTGCGTGGAAGCCTGCCCCGCGCATATTTTGCGGCCTTCCGGCCGTTTTAACCGGCAGGGTTATGAAATGATGGAAATGTCGGACGGCAAATGCACGGGCTGCGCTTCATGTGCTGCCATGTGCCCGGATGTGGCCATTCGGGTTTTCAGGCAGGGTGCGGCATGAAGAAAGAACGCGTGCTGATGAAGGGCAACGAGGCTGTTGCCTATGGGGCGCTGGACGCCGGATGTCTGTGCTATTTCGGCTATCCCATCACGCCGCAGAACGAGATCCCGGAAATGCTCTCGGCCCTGTTGCCGGATGCGGGCGGCCATTTTGTCCAGGCCGAAAGTGAAGTGGGCGCGATCAACATGCTGATTGGCGCCGGGGCGTGCGGCGTCGCGGCCATGGTTTCTTCTTCCAGTTGCGGCATCTCACTGATGCAGGAAGGCCTTTCTTTCATGGCGGGCAGCCATATTCCCGGAGTTGTTGTCAACATGACGCGCGGCGGTCCCGGCCTTGGCGACATTTCACCCTCCCAGGGCGATTATTTTCAGGCGGTGAAGGGAGGGGGGCACGGCGACCATCGCAACCTTGTGCTGGCACCGTCTACGGTTCAGGAATGTTATGATTTCATGTTCCGCGCCTTTGCCCTTGCCTTCACCTACGCCAATCCGGTCATGATTCTCGGTGATGCCGTGGTGGGCCAGATCAAGGAGCCAGCGCGCCGTATCCCGCCAAAGGGGGCGTTGTCTCCCGGCAAGCTCCGGTTACTGAGCAGGGGCTGGCGGATAGAGGGCTTTGGCGCGCGCGGCAAAAATGGACAGCCGCGCCTGCTCAAATCCGTTTACCTGGCCGAAGGGGCACTGGCTGAACGCAACCGCATACTTATACAAAAATATGCCGACATGCGCAAGGAAGCCCGGTGTGAAATTGAGGATACGGACGATGCCGAACTTGTCGTTGTGGCTTTCGGTTCCATAGGGCGCATCGCGCGCAGCGTCATCCGCGAACTGCGCGCCGGGGGGCGCAGAATTGGCCTGTTTAGGCCGCTGACGCTCTATCCTTTTCCGGATGCGGCTTTGCGCGAACTGGCCCCCGGACGGCGTTTTCTTGTGCTTGAGCAGAACGCGGGCCAGATGGTCGAGGATGTGCGTCTGGCTCTGGAAGGGCGCGCCCGCGTATTCTGGCATGGCGTCATGCCCGGCCTGTTTATCGGGGCCAACGAGCTGGAAGCCCCCATACTTGCGGCTTTCGGGGAGAATTGATTATGCAGTCCGAACGACGGAACGCGGCGTTGCGCCCGCAAAAGGGGGAACGTCTGGTATTTGACGCAAGCCCGGTGCTCAATGAGCGTCCCCTCCACTACTGTCCCGGCTGTCATCACGGCATTGCCCACAGGTTGGTTGCTGAAGTGCTGCACGAGCTTCAGGTTGCGGACAAAGCCATTCTGGTGGCTTCAGTGGGCTGTTCCACATTTACCTATGACTATTTTAACGTGGACAGTGTGGAATCCCCCCACGGCCGGGCCTGCGCCGTGGCGACAGGCGTGCGCCGCGCCCGCCCGGAAGCCGTGGTCTTTACCTACCAGGGCGACGGCGACATGACAGCCATAGGCGCGGCTGAATCTCTGCACGCGGCCAATCGCGGTGAAAAAATCACCGCCGTCCTGATCAACAACACTGTCTACGGCATGACCGGCGGACAGATGTCTCCGACCACGCTGCTCGGGCAAAAAACAACCACTACACAGGCCGGAAGAACTATGGGCAATGACGGCGGCCCGATACACTTTGCGGAAATTCTGGCGCAGCTTGGCGGGGTGGCCTATTCCTGCCGATGCGCGCTTGACAGTGTAAAGCACGTCAGGGAAGCCAAAAAAGCCCTGCGCAGGGCTTTTGATGTGCAGATCGCCGGCCTGGGTTTCGGATTTATCGAGTTGCTCGCCGGCTGCCCGACGAACTGGCACCTTGATCCGATTGCCGCCAACAAACGCATTTCCGAGGCAATGATACCTGTCTTCCCCCTTGGCGTGTTCAAGGACGCCGGACAGGAAGGCGGAGGGGCGCGGCATGCCTGAGTACAAGGACGTGATCATGGCCGGTTTCGGCGGGCAGGGGGTGCTGCTCATCGGCAATCTTCTGGCCCAGGCCGGTATGGAATACGGGCTTGAGGTGAGTTTTATCCCCGTGTACGGCGTGGAAATGCGCGGCGGCACGGCCAACTGCACTGTCGTGCTGGACACGCGGCCCATCGGCTCCCCGCTGGTGTACAGGCCGCTTTCCACCATTGTGCTCAACGAGCCGTCGCTGACAAAATTTCAGCCGCGCCTGCGCGAGGGCGGTGTGCAGATTGTCAACGCCTCGCTTATTGATAAAAGTCTGCTGGACGCCTCGCTGTCCAGCGTGTATCTGCCGGCCAACGGCATGGCCCAAAAGCTCGGCAACAGCAAGCTGGCCAATATGGTGGCCCTCGGGGCGTGGCTCAGAGCGACGGGCGCGCTACCGCTCAAGGTTGTGCAAAAGGCGCTGAAGCATGTTGTCAGCGTCCATTACGCCAGGCTGATTTCCGCCAACAGCGCGGCCCTGGAGGCGGGTTACAATTTTTCCTGAACCCGGAAAAGTGGTCATCTGTGAGGCTGCGTTGTTTGCCCATATGAAATGAACCTGTCCCCCGCTTGTTTCTCTTTCGGCAACTGTTTCATGTCCCGCCTCATTTGTCCCTATAGTATGTTATTCCAATTTCAAATTAAAAATTAACGTATTTTTAATTTGGAATTGGAGTTACTATACGCCGGACTTACCCGATTCGGAGCTATAATCATGAATATCCCGAAATGCCGCTGCCAGAACCAAGGGCGGCATGGCGGGTTATGGCGGCATTACCCATAATTTTCCTTGCGGTTCGCTTTTCAATCGTGTAGGTAAATTCCCATGTGACGTGATGTGTATGGTTTTCCGGCTTTTCCTGAGTTGCTCCTCTTTGCTTCGAGCGTGTGGCATGAAAACACGGATGCGAAAGATTTACCGTTCCCGGCGGGAATTGGATAAGATGGCTGAAACCGCCGGTTCCGGCCTGATTTTTGCACACACACACACACACACACACACACACACACACAACCGCAACGCTGGATAGCCGCACCGTTTCCAAGATCGGCGCGGTGTTCGGCGTTTTCGCCTTCCCCATATTTTCGGTGCTACCATCAGAGACGGTAGCGCCTTTTTCGTTTTCTTTTATGGAGAAATCGTAGACATGCATCCGCAATTTTTCGCGTTGTATTCCCAAGGCATTGCCGGGGAACTTGAGATCCTGAGTCTCCAGCAAAAAATCATCTATTTTCAAAATTTGGCAAAAATAGTTGTTTTTACTGCTGATTTTTGTATCCCGTTCATTACAGTCATGGCAAATTTGCCGCAAAATGAGCAAAATCAGGAAACCGGCGCTATTATCGCTTACTGCCTGCGACGCGCCTGCGATGCCGCCCCCCTGCATGCACGGCTCCTTTCTCTGGGAAGAACGGTTGTCTCCATGCCCAATAGAGACAAAAAACTGGCGATTCTGGAAGCAATGGCCCTTGGCAAGACCGAAGAGAAGCTGCTCGCTGAAAGGAATAACCCGGCCAAGCTTCGGGCTGCCGAGGACGCTCTGACCGTCCTGTTGCGCAAAAATCCCCTGCATGTCGGCGCGGCCAGCGCCCTTCTGGATTTGGAGGAAAAGCAGGACAGGGATCCCGGCGACTGGCTGCGCAGCTATCGCTGTCCACCCCCCATAGCCGATCTGTGGTTCAAGCATCTCTTCATCCGCTTTGCGGAACGCGGTCTTGCCGAACGGGCGCTTCCCCTTTGGGAAGAGCACAGCGCGCTTTTCAGCAGCCCGTATACGTTGGTTCTAGCTGCCGGGATGTACGACATGACCGGAGACGCAGATCAGGCGTTGCTGTTGTACCGCAATGCCCTGCGGGATGATCCCCTTTTGACGCCGGTGCGGTACCGCGTTGCGGAACTGGAAAGCCCTCTCTCCCTGGTTCCCGCCCTGCCGGATTCCCGCCGGGTCATGATCTGCCTGTATTCTTGGAACAAGGCGGAACTCCTGGAAAAAACCCTGCGCTCTCTGGCTGATTCCGACATCGGCCCAAGCCCTGTCCGTATTTTGCTCAACGGCTGCACGGATGACAGCCGCGCCCGCGTGGAAGGCCTGCGCAGCCTGTTTCCGCGCAATGACTTCGGCATCTGCGAACTGCCCGTCAATATCGGCGCGCCGGCGGCCCGCAATTGGCTTTTGGCCCTTCCGGAGACACGCGCTTGCGGAGCGGCGGCTTTTCTTGACGACGATGTGGAAGTTCCGGCGGATTGGCTGCGCCGGTATCTTACCCTTATGGACTCAGACTCCCGCATCGGTGTTGTCGGCGGTAAGATCGTCCATCCCTCTCCCTCCGGGAGACCGTCCCGTATGCAGTATTTTCACCGCTATGTGTCCGTGGCGGAGCCTGATCTGCTTAAGCTGACCATCCGCAGCCCTTTTGACAACACCGTCGATACCGGACTATATTCCTACCATCGCCGTTGTCTTAACGTAATGGGTTGCCTGCACCTGCTCAAGCGGGAAATGCTGGAGGACATCGGCGGATTTGATCTGCGTTTCAGCCCTTCCCAGCATGACGACATTGAGCATGATCTGTCCGCCGTGCTGCATGGTTGGCATGTCGTCTACTGCGGCACCGTGACTGCCGTGCATCACAAAATGACCGGCGCGGGCGGGGAAGGGGGACAAACGCGGGCCTCTTTCGGCAACAGCATCGGGAATGATCTGAAACTGTCCTACAAGTTGTCGGAAAATTTGCCTGCGCTGGTCCGCCTGAGCCGGGAGGCGCTGGATGCCACCCCGGTGTCCCCATAGACGGCGGGATTTCCTCTCCTTTCCGCAGAGGCGGACGAAAAGGGAATACCATGGACGCCTACATCTTCCGGCTGGTGGGAGGAAAAATCGCGGCCGCCTGAGCGGGGCGTTGCGCTCGCCATATCACTCCTGCTTGTCTTCCTGTTCTGCTCAACCCTGATCGCTCCGGCATTCGCGGCTGTATGTGCTGCGCAACGGTAAAACGGCGTAGGGGAGGGCGCGGCATTCTGTCGCGCATTCCAATTTCAAATTAAAAATTAACGTATTTTTAATTTGGAATTGGGATTACTTATGGATAGGCGCTGTCGCGATAACATGCTGGAATTACAATCTTTTTCTGGTAAATTCACGGTTTGATAAGTTTCCAGATAACAGATTGCTTTTATAAAAATTTTTGCGCCAAAACTATCTATTGATGGACACTCACCGAAATTTATCTTGACGCCTTATGTCATAACGTGAATAATACGTTTCACGGCATAACCGTGATATCGGAGAATGGAATGTCAGAATCCGGCACCATGAAAACCATTGACGTTCATGACGCCGTGAACAGTGTCCTTTGCCATGATATTACCCGCATTGTGCCGGGGCAAAGCAAGGGGCCGGTGTTCCGCAAGGGTCATATTGTGCGGGAGGAGGACATCCCCGTGCTTTTGAGCGTGGGCAAGGAACACCTGTATGTCCTTGAGCCGCATCCGGGCATGGTGCATGAAGATGAAGCGGCCATCCGCATAGCCGCGGCCGCTGTCGGGGCCAACATCGGCCTGGGTGAGCCGAAAGAGGGGCGGGTCAATTGCGCCGCCCTGTGCGACGGCCTGCTGCGGGTGGATGTGCCCGCGCTCACGCGTATCAATTCTTTGGGGGAACTTTCTCTTTCCACTTTGCACAGTCTGCAATGGACGCCCAGGGGGCGCAATGTGGCCGGCGCGCGCATAACGCCGCTGCTCATCGCCGAAGAAAAGCTGCGGGCGGTGGAGAATCTGATTGCCGGTCCCGTTGTTGAGATCCTGCCCTTGCGTCGATGTAAGGTGGGCATGGTGACAACGGGCAGCGAAATATACAACGGCAGAATTCAGGACGGCTTCGGTCCGGTTGTGCGGCAAAAATTCGCGGAACTGGGCAGCGTTGTGATCGGCCAGACCCTGACCAGCGACGATATTGCCCTGACGTCAACCGCCATAGAGGCCTTTGTCCGCGAAGGCGCGGACATGGTGGTGGTGACGGGCGGCATGTCCGTTGACCCGGACGACAAAACTCCGGCCGCCATCCGCGCGACGGGCGCGCGCGTGGTCAGTTATGGCGCGCCTGTCTATCCGGGGGCTATGTTTTTGCTGAGCTATCTGCCCGCCCCGCAGGGGGATGTGCCGGTGCTGGGCCTGCCCGGCTGCGTCATGTACCACAAGACCAGCGTTTTTGACCTTGTCGTGCCGCGTCTTCTGGCGGGGATCACTGTTACGGCCGAAGACGTGGCGGCCATGGGGCACGGCGGCTATTGCGCCAACTGCCCGGAATGTCGTTATCCTGTTTGTCCTTTTGGCAAGTAACGCACGCAACAGTCATACACATAATGATTACCCGAGGAGTGTTCACATGGAAGCAAGAACGTTTGTAGTCAACGGCATCCCCAGGCGTCTGGTTGTTGATCCTGAAGCAAACCTGGCCGATGTGCTGCGCGGCCAGTTGGACATCACCAGCGTCAAGGTGGGCTGCGGTCAGGGGCAGTGCGGCGCGTGCACCGTCATTCTGGACGGCAAGGTAACGCGCGCCTGTATCGTCAAAATGCGCCGCGTTCCGGACAATGCCGCCATCACCACGGTTGAGGGCATAGGCACGCCCACCTGTCTGCATCCCCTCCAGCAGGCCTGGATGTTCCACGGCGGGGCGCAGTGCGGTTTCTGCACGCCGGGCTTTATTGTTTCGGCCAAAGCCCTGCTTGACGAAAACAAAAATCCCAGCCGTGAAGACGTGCGCGACTGGTTCCAGAAACACCGCAATCTCTGCCGCTGCACCGGCTATCAGCCGCTTGTCGACGCGGTTATGGACGCGGCCGCCGTCATGCGCGGCGAAAAAAAGCCGGAAGACATCCAGTTCAGGATGCCTGCCGACGGCCGTATATGGGGCACGCGCATCCCCAGGCCCAGCGCGCTTGCCAAGGTAACGGGCTATGCGGAATTCGGCGCTGACGCCGTGAACCGCCTGCCCGCCGACCTGCTGCATCTGGCCATTGCCCAGGCCAGGGTGTCCCACGCCAATATCAAGGGCATCGACATCTCCGAAGCCGAAAAAATGCCCGGCGTTTTCAAGGTGCTGACCCACAAGGACGTCAAGGGCAAAAACCGCATCACAGGTCTGATCACCTTTCCCACGAACAAGGGCGACGGCTGGGATCGGCCCATCCTGAACGATAAAAAAGTCTTCCAGTACGGCGACGCGCTGGCCATTGTCTGCGCCGACACGGAATGTCACGCCCGCGCGGCCGCGGAAAAAGTGAAGTTTGATCTGGAACTCTTGCCGGAATACATGAACGCGCCCGACGCCATGGCTGCGGACGCCATTGAAATCCACCCCGGCACACCCAACATCTACTATGACCAGAATCTTGAAAAAGGACAGGACACGAAGCCTTTCTTCAAGGACCCCGGCTATGTTGTTGTGGAAGACGATTTTTACACCCAGCGTCAGCCCCATCTGCCCATTGAGCCGGATGTCGGCTACGCCTACATGAACGACGAGGGAAAACTTGTCATCCACTCCAAATCCATTGGTCTGCACCTGCACGGTCTGATGATCGCGCCGGGCATCGGCCTGGAATTCGGCAAAGATCTGGTGATGGTGCAGAATACCGCAGGCGGCACGTTCGGCTACAAGTTCAGCCCGACCATGGAGGCACTGCTCGGCGTGGCCGTGCTCGCCACCGGCCGTCCCTGCCATCTGCGCTACAATTATGAGCAGCAGCAGAACTATACGGGCAAGCGCTCGCCGTTTTGGACAACCGTGCGCTACGCCGCCGACAAAAACGGCAAACTCGTGGCCATGGAATCAGACTGGTCCTGCGACCATGGCCCCTATTCCGAATTCGGCGATCTGCTCACCCTGCGCGGTGCCCAGTACATCGCCGCCGGGTACGGCATAGCCAACATTCGCGGCAAAGGGCGCACGGTTTGCACAAACCATTGCTGGGGCGCGGCCTTCCGGGGTTACGGCGCACCGGAGAGCGAATTCCCCTCCGAAGTGCTCATGGACGAACTGGCCGAAAAACTGAATATGGATCCGCTGGAGTTGCGCGCCCTGAACTGCTACCGCAAGGGTGACACCACTCCCACCGGTCAGGATCCGGAAGTGTACAGCTTGCCGGAAATGTTTGATATTCTGCGTCCGCTTTACAAGAAAGCGCAGGAGAAGGCCAGAGCCGCCTCAACGCCCGCCCTGAAACGCGGCGTGGGCATATCCCTCGGCGTATACGGCGCAGGCCTTGACGGCCCGGATTCGTCGGAAACATGGGCCCAACTCGACGAGGACGGCGGCGTGACCTTGGGTGCCTGCTGGGAAGATCACGGGCAGGGCGCTGACGCCGGAATGCTCTGCACAGGGCATGAAGCTCTGCGTCCTCTGGGAATCCCGGCTGATAAAATCCGCCTGGTCATGAACGACACGAGCAAGGCCCCCAATTCCGGCCCGGCCGGCGGTTCGCGTTCACAGGTTATGGTGGGCAACGCGCTGCGCGTGGCCTGCGAAACCCTCATCGAAGCCATGCGCAAGCCGGACGGCGGATTTTACGACTACGCGGGCATGAAGGCCGCAGGCCGTGAAACGCGCCAGCAGGGCACATGGACAGCCCCGGCGACGAACTGTGACGAAAAAGGCCAGGGCAGCCCCTTCTGCTGCTATATGTACGGCCTGTTCCTGGCCGAAGTGGCCGTGGAAACCGCCACCGGCAAAACACAGGTGGAAAAGCTCACCTGCGTGGCCGACATCGGCAAGGTTGCCAACAAATCGGTGACTGACGGCCAGATTTACGGCGGCATGGCGCAGGGCGTCGGCCTTGCGCTTTCCGAAGACTACGAGGATCTCAAAAAACACAGCACCATGGCCGGGGCCGGTATTCCGGACGCCAAAATGATTCCCGAAATGGACATCATCTATGTGGAAACCCCGCGCAAGGACGGCCCCTTCGGCGCGTCGGGCATTGGTGAAATGCCGCTGACCGCGCCGCACGCCGCCATCATCAACGCTATAACCAACGCCTGCGGGGCGCGCATCAAACATCTGCCCGCCCGTCCCGAAAAAGTGCTGGCGGCCATGCCGAAATAGGTATATGGGTCAGGGGAGGGGGATATCCCTCCCCTGACAAGGCGTCAGTATGTCATTTGATCAAGACAGTCTGCACACCATAGAAGCCCGTTGCACCCAGGAAAGCCCGCCGCGCTGTCAGACGGCGTGCCCTTTCAATCTGGATGTCCGGGCGTTCATGGGCAAGATGGCTGAAGGGCAGCCGGAGCAGGCCCGCAGAGTGCTGGAACGCAGTATTCCCCTGACGGGCGTTCTGGCCGCGATCTGTGACCACCCCTGCGAAAATGTCTGTTTGCGCCAGGATTTGGGCGGCAGCCTCGCCGTCCATCAACTGGAACATGCTTGCGTTGCGGCTGTTGACCGGCAAAGCAAAGTGCTGCCCGTACCGTCCAAAAAATTCTCCCTGGCCGTGCTTGGCGCGGGGCTGGCCGGTCTGACCGCCGCCTGTGATCTTTCCGTCAAAGGCTATCCCGTCACTGTTTTTCATCAGGATGCGCCCAGACAAGCGCTGCTGTCCGACTATCCGTCATTGCGGGACGCTTCCTGTCTGGTGGACGCCGAATGGGCGCAGCTGGAGCAACGGCGCGTCGTTTTCAGCCAGGCAGTGCTTGACGCGGCACTTCTGATCCGCTGTGTAAGCGACTTTGACGCCGTTCTGGTTGACGCCGGGGCAACCGGCGGCCTTGCTCCGCCGCGGGATGCGCTGGATGCCCGGACGCTGCACTGGCGGGACGCCGTCTGCTGCGCCGGATGGCCCGGCGTAACGCCCACGGGGCATGTCTGTATTTCCGCCTCCGCGCAGGCGGGGCAGGGGAGAAGGGCGGCGCAGACTCTGGAGCGTCTGCTGGGCAAGGTTTCCCTGACGGCTTCGCGGGAAAAACCGCAAGGGCCGCTGCATGTCTGCCTGGACGGGATTGCCCCTCTGGCGCGCGTCGTGCCGAAGGGGGATATGTTCACAGACGATGAAGCCGCCCGCGAAGCCGGGCGCTGCCTGCGCTGCGAATGTCTGGTCTGTGTCAAAAAATGTGTGTTCCTGCAAAAATATCGTGAATATCCGCGTAGATATGCGCGTCAGATATACAATAACGCCTCAATCGTCCAGGGCCTGCATACGGCCAATGCCCTGATCAACGGCTGCGCCCTCTGCGGTCAGTGTGAAGAAGTGTGCCCGGAAAATTTCTCCATGGCCGAGATGTGTCTGGCGGCGCGTGAGGACATGGTGCGCCGCGACTATATGCCGCAATCGGCGCACGAGTTCGCGCTGGAAGACATGGAAAGCGCCTCCGGCCCGGAGTGCTCGCTCACCTTGCCCGGCGTCCCGCCTGGGCGGTCTCCCTCCTGGCTTTTTTTTCCCGGCTGTCAGCTCGCCGCCTCGCGCGGGGAGCAAGTGGCCGCGCTGTACGCCCATCTGCGCGCGGTCATGCCCGCGCCGGAAGGCGGCATAATGCTTTCCTGCTGCGGCATTCCGGCGCGCTGGGCAGGGCGCGGGAATATATTCAGCGAGCACACGGCAAAAATTAAAGAACAGTGGGAAGCGTTGAACAAGCCGCGGATCCTCGCGGCCTGTTCCTCCTGTCTTGCCGCCCTGCGTCCGGCTTTGCCGGAAGCCGTGATCGTGTCCGTCTGGGAGGCGCTGGACGGACTGCCCCTGCCTCAGCCGGCTGGTCCGGAACGCGAGGTCTCGCTGCCCGGACTGTTTTCCATCCATGATCCCTGCACCGCCCGGCACGATGCCGCATGGCTTGGCGCGGTGCGCAGTCTGGCCGAAAAATGCGGGGCGCGTTTTGAGGAACCGCGCGACACCGGCGCGACAACGCCCTGTTGCGGCTATGGCGGGCTGGTTTCGTGCGCCCAGCCCGATCTGGCCCGTATGATGAGCGAACACCGCGCGGCCCGGCTCCCGCATCCGGGGTTGGCCTCCTGCATTATGTGCCGGGACAGGCTGGCGGCGTCGGGCAAGGAATGCTGGCATTTGCTGGATCTGCTTTTCCCCGGTTTGGCGGCGGCGTCGGGGATGGTCAAAGGCCCCGGCCTGTCCGTCCGCCGCGCCAATCGTGCGGCCCTGAAACAGCGTTTGCAGTGTGACTGCCCCGGTATGCCGTTGCCGCAGGCCGCGCCCGGCAGTTTGCGCGTGTCGCCGGAACTGCTGGCCAGCCTTGAGGAGCGCCACATTCTGCTTTCCGATGTGGAAGCGGCCGTCAGCGCTGTTGAAAAGAGCGGCGACTATTTTGAAAATCTGGAAAACGGGCGTCGTCTGGGTTCCTGGCGGCCGCGCCGGGTGACGTTTTGGGTGGAGTACAGTTACGGTGACGCCTTTGTCCTGCACGACGCCTGGTGTCATCGCATGCGCGTGCCCGGCACCGCCGGGTATGGGGAGGGCGAATGAGCATGGGGCCCAGTTATCCGCCTGACGGCGGGCAATGGGTATGCGCCCGCTGCCGTCGTCCCCTGGAACAAATCAAGGTGCAGGCCTTTTATCTGGAGAGCGCCTTTGACGTTTTGCTGCCGCGCTGCCCGCAGTGTGATCAGACCATGATTCCGAAATCCCTGGCCGAGGGGAAAATGCTGGAAGTGGAGATGCTTCTTGAAGACAAGTAACTCAAATTTCAGAAGGGAGTTGTGATGGATCCCGTCATGATGGAATTGTTGCCTTTTGTGCGTCAGGGATATTGTTGCAGCCAGTTGCTGGTTTTGCTGATGCAACAGGCGCGGGATCGGCAGAACCCGGATCTTCTGCGGGCCGCGCAAGGCCTTTGCCACGGCATAGGGCAATCGGACGGCCCCTGCGGATTGCTTACCGGCGGGGCGTGCGCCCTTTCGCTGGTGGCGGGCAAGGGGGCGGACGACGAAATGCCCAACCGTTTTCTGACGCCCCTGCTGAATGACTACGCCGCCTGGTTTTATGAACGCACGGCCCCCTATGGCGGACACAACTGCGTTGCGGTCGCGGCCGGACTGGGCGCGGCCAGACATGAGGGCGGCATGCCTGATCCTGTGGCCTGCGGCGCGCTGCTGACCGAATGCTGGGGAAAAATTCTGGAATTGACCCAGGAGTACGAACTGGACATTTCCGCCGCATGATTTTCCGCCATGTCACAAGCCTTTGCCCGCGCACGCCCGGCACACCCGCACGGCGCGTTGGATAGATGCTTGTCTCCATGAATAATGACACTTATCAGGTGTCAGCGGGCATGGACACGCTCCGGACGGGAGAAAAAAATATCGTAAATATGGAGTGAATGTACCACCAGCTCCAACTGGAGGACATTCACTTGACAAGCAGATTTTTTTTTGACATTTTCTAGAAAAAGCGCCTGCAAGGCTTAATAGGGAATCCCGTTGAAGTCGGGAGCGGACCCGCCGCCGTAAGCCGCATAATGCCTCTTTTCCTTGAGCGCCACTGACCCGCAGGGTCGGGAAGGCCGAAAAGAAGGTCGGCAAGCCGGAAGACCTGCTTTTTCACTTCGTCTTGGAGAGACGGCCATCGGCAACGGGCTTTTGCCGCATGGCTCATATCGGGGATAAATGCGTTTCCTTCGCCCTTTGCCGGGGTGGAGGTTTTTTATTGCCCTGTTCATGCCCAAAAACAGCAGGAGTGCTCCATGTATTTTTCTTCCATCCAAAAGCGTGACGGGCGGACGGTCATCTTTGACGCCGCGAAAATTACCGCCGCCCTGCTCAAGGCAGGCAAGGCGACCGGCGAATTTGAGGAACGGGAGGCCAGGAAGCTGACCATTCAGGTGCTTTCTCTGGCAAAGGCGTTGCATCTGCCGGAAATTCCGGATGTGGAAAGTATTCAGGATGTGGTGGAGCATGTGCTGCTGGATTCCGCCTTCAGGGCGACGGCCAAGGCCTATATCCTGTACAGGGAGCAACGCGCCCAACTGCGGCGCATCAAGACAAAGGCCAATGTGGATCTCATGGAGGGCTATCTCAACAAAATGGACTGGCGTGTGCGGGAAAACAGCAATATGGGGTTTTCTCTGCAGGGACTGAACAATTACATCGCCTCCGACATAACCTCCGAATACTGGCTCAACCGTATTTACACGCCCGCCATACGCAAGGCGCACACGGACGGCGATTTTCATCTGCACGACCTCAACATGTTGTCCGTCTATTGCGTGGGCTGGGATCTGGCCGATTTGCTCCGTCAGGGCTTCAAAGGCGTTGCCGGGAATGTGGAGAGCGCCCCGCCCAGGCATTTTCGTTCCGCCCTGGGCCAGCTTGTGAATTTTTTCTACACCTTGCAGGGAGAAGCGGCCGGAGCGCAGGCCGTTTCCAGTTTTGACACTTTGCTGGCGCCCTTCATCCGTTACGACCGGCTGAATTTTACCGAAGTGAAGCAGGCGTTGCAGGAATTTGTCTTCAACATAAACATCCCCACGCGGGTCGGTTTTCAGACGCCCTTCACCAACATTACCCTGGATATGGATGTTCCCGCGATGCTGAAAAATGTGCCCGTCGTCATCGGCGGCAAGGATCAGGAGGCGACGTACGCGGATTTCCAGCCAGAGATGGACACGCTGAATCAGGCTTTTGCCGAAGTCATGATGGATGGGGACAACAGGGGTCGGGTGTTCACCTTCCCCATTCCCACATATAATATCACCAAGGATTTTGACTGGGAGGCCAAGCGCTTTGACGCCGTATGGAAAATGACGGGGAAATACGGCATTCCCTATTTTTCCAACTTCGTCAATTCGGATCTGTCGCCGGAAGACGCCCGTTCCATGTGCTGCCGCCTGCGCCTTGACAACCGCGAACTGCGCAAACGGGGAGGCGGGCTGTTCGGCGCGAATCCGCTGACCGGCTCCATCGGGGTGGTCACCATCAATCTGCCTCGCCTGGGCTGGCTGGCGAGCGACGAAACAGACTTTTTCGCCCGACTGGACGATCTCATGAATCTGGCCAGGGACAGCCTGGTCATCAAGCGCAAGGAACTGGAGAGGTTCACCGACGGTGGCCTGTACCCCTACACGACATTCTATCTGCGGGACGTGAAGGCCCGCACCAACACCTACTGGTCGAACCATTTTTCCACCATCGGCATTGTCGGCATGAATGAAGCCTGCATGAACCTCATGGGCAAGGGCATCGCCACGCCGGAAGGGCACGACTTCGCCCTGCGGGCGCTGGCCCGCATGCGCAAGCGCTTGGTGGTCTTCCAGGAAGAAACGGGTGATTTTTTCAATCTTGAAGCCACCCCGGCCGAGGGCACATCCTACCGCCTTGCTTTGCTGGACAAAAAGAAATTCCCCGACATGCTTTTTGCCAACGGCGAAAGCAAAGTCCCGTACTACACAAATTCCACCCATCTTCCCGTCAATTATTCCACTGACATCTTTGATGCGCTGGATTTGCAGGACGCCCTGCAGGCAAGCTACACCGGGGGAACCGTGTTGCACGGCTTCCTCGGCGAAGAAGTCGGGGACACGCGCGCTGTGCGCAGCATGGTGCGCGCGATCACGGACAATTATACCTTGCCCTATTTCACCCTGACGCCGACTTTCAGTATTTGCGCCACGCATGGCTATCTGAAAGGCGAGCAGTTTACCTGCCCTGACTGCGGAGAAACTGCGGACGTGTATTCCAGGGTGGTGGGATATTTGCGTCCTGTGGGACGCTGGAACGACGGCAAACAGGCCGAGTACGCCGACAGAACGCCGTATGAAATCAGGGAGGACGGCCTCCGGGCTTCGGTGGAAAAAAAAGTCGCCTGAAGTTGTCGCGCGGGAGAGGACATTGCGTATAGGCGCGTTGCAAAAGACGACCTTGCTGGATTTTCCGGGCAAGGTGAGCGCCATTGTCTTTACGCAGGGCTGCAATTTCAGATGCCCATACTGCCACAATCCGGCGCTGGTTTCCCCGGCGCCGGGTGCCCCGCCGGTTGATCAGGAGGACGCGTTGGTCTTTCTGGACAAACGCAAACGGTTGCTGCAGGGCGTTGTGATCACCGGCGGGGAACCGACGCTGCAACAGGGTCTGGCGGATTTTTGCGCGGCGCTCAAGAGTATGGGCTACGCGGTCAAGCTGGACACCAACGGAAGCAGTCCGGATGTGCTGAACAATCTGCTGCGGTCGCGTCTGCTGGATTACGTTGCCATGGATGTCAAGGCTTCCCCGCGAAAATATCCCGAGGCCCTGGGCGATCCCGGTGACACAGTTGCCGAAAGCATGGACGTATTGAACAAAAGTTCCATTGAGCACGAGTTTCGCATCCCCTGTGTCGCGCCGTTTATTGATCCGGATATTCTGCGGGAAATTCTGGCGCTCATACAGGGGCATGCGTCCGTGTTTCTGCAGCAGGCGCGTCTGGAGCGCGTCCTTGATCCGGCTTTTTTTGCGGACAAGGGGCGGGCGCTGACAAGGGAGGAAATGGAAGAGCTGAAAAGACAGGCGGACAGTCGTGGACTGTGCGCCATACGGTGAAATCACTTCATCATATCGGTGTCTTCGGGCAGCAGCGGGCGAACGCTGGAAACAGCGATAGCCGCTGTTGTGGCGTTGTGCAGAAAGGCGGAAACCCCCGGCGTGAGCAAGCCCAAAAGACCGCCCGTCAAAAAAATGCTGTTCCAGAACAAGGATGTTCCAAAGCCCACGCTGATGCGGCGCAGGGCCGCGCGGGAGATTCTGCGGGCCAGAAGCAGCCCGGCGATATCCCCGCTGACCAGCACAACGTCCGCGATTTCCTTGGCCATGTCCGCGCCTTCATTCATGGCGATGCCGACGTGCGCGGCGGAAAGGGCGGGGGAATCGTTGACGCCGTCGCCGATCATGGCGACCTTGTATCCCTGCTTTTTCAGTGAGTTGATAAAATCGGATTTTTCCCCGGGCAGCATGTGCGCGCGGTATTCGTCAACGCCCGCTCTGGCCGCAATGGCGGCGGCGGTGTGTTCGCCATCTCCGGTCAGCATTATCAGGCGTTTTACGCCGTCATTGCGTAAAGCCTGCATGATGGCGGGCGCGTTGTCACGCAGTTCATCTTCAATGAGAATAATACCGGCCAGTTCGCCTCCGATGGCGAGATAGAGCAGGCTGCGGCCCTTTTGCGCTTCCTCTTTGATGGTTTTCTGCTGTGCCGGGGTGACGGGGATGGATTCATCCTCCAGAATAAAATGCTCGCTACCGATAAGCACGCGCTGCCCGTGCCAGTTTGAGGCAATGCCGTGCGCGACGATAAATTCGACGCTCGTGTGTTCCTCACGGTGTTTCAGATCTTCCGCATCAGAGGCGCGAACAACGGCCAGCCCGACAGGATGGGGAAAATGTTCTTCAAGGCAGGCGGCAAGCCGTAAAACCGACGTGCGTTTTCTGCCTCCAAACGGGATAACATCCACAACTACCGGGGAAGCCTTGGTAAGCGTGCCGGTTTTGTCAAAAACGAAGACGTCGGCCTGGGCAACGGCTTCCATAAACTTGCCGCCCTTGATCAGCACGCCGCATCCGGCCGCTTCGCGCATGGCGGTAAAGATATTGAGCGGCGTGGCGAGGCGTATGGCGCAGGAATAATCCACAAGCAACACGGAGCCGGCGCGCGTGGGATCCCCGGTGGCGGCGTAGACAATGCCGCTGAGCAGAAAATTGTAGGGCACAATGGCGTCCGCAATACGCTCATAACGGGCCTGGACAGACGCCTTGACGCTTTCCGATTCTTCAATGGCGCGCAGAATGGCCTTGACGCGCGTGTTGCCGCCCACCCTCGTCGCGGCGACAACCAGTTCCCCCTCTTCCAGTACGGTTCCGGCGTATACGCTGGAACCCGCTTTTCTGTGCACGGGCAAGGGCTCGCCTGTCATGGAGGCCTGATTTATCATGCCGTCGCCCTCAAGCACTGTGCCGTCAATCGGCAGGGCGGAGCCGGCGCGAACTATCACATGGTCACCCGTCTGGATATTGGCGAACGGGATTTGAATATCTATGCCGTCTTTGCGTATCCAGACTTTGTCAATTTTCAGGGACAGGCTTTCCGTGAGGCTTGCGCGGGATTTTTTGCGCGTCCAGTCCGCGAGAAATTCGCCCAGGGCAAAAAAGAAGGTGATGGAAGAAAGCGAGCGAAAATCGCGTTGCAAAAGACACACGAGCAGCACGGCACCGTCAAGCACCTCAAGGTTGAGTCTTAAACGCAGCAGCGTTCCGATGGCCTTGAGAATATAGGGGACAGAGCGCAGGACGGCAACGGCGAAGACGAAAGCGCGCGGATAAAAAAAACTGCGTATCTTGCCGGGAACCGGGTTGCGCGCCCTGACGGGCGCAAGTGAGCGCGCCTGCGCGGCGGACACGGCCTGTGTGATCAGCACGCTGCCGGTTCTGGCCGCGATGCGGATGTCCGCACCGGGAAAAGCCGTAGAAAGAGCGTCGGTTATTGCCGAATCCGCCATGCAGACTCTGAGGGGGCGCAGACGCAGACGCCCGGGGACAGAGTGCGCCACGTAGTAGCAGCGCATTATGTCCTGCAGGCCGGGCCGCGTATTTTTGTAAACAACTTTCACAAGACGACCGCGTGACGCATCAGGATGTCTGGCCGGCATTCCGGCGTAATTCCTGTTCACGTTTTGCTTCGGCGGTTAAATCTTCCATATTTTCCTTGGCTGTTTCCACGAGCGTGGACGCCTTGTCCTTCAGATCAAGGCCATGGCTGAGCAAGGTGGCGTATGTTTTTTTCAGGTCGATTTTCCCGCGTGAAAGCAGGACAGCGCCGATAGCGCCTATGACCACACCCGCTCCAAGAGCAAGCCCGTATTTCCAGAAATTGCCTTCGCCCATAGTGTGTTCTCCTTTGCAATTGAATATTAAAATGGATGTCTTTTTCAAATATAGCCTGACAGCAATTTCCTGTCAAAGATATTATGAGCCTTTCAGACACTCTTTCAACGACGACACGCCGCAGGAATGCACCAGGTGCAGGGGAATGTTGCGCGTATTGGCAAATTGAACCGCCTTGCGCTTGGCTTCGTGCGAAACCTTATTGGTAAAGACAATCAGGGCGTCGGGGTGGCCTATCTTGTCGTTGAAATTGCACTCATTGCGGCTCAGGCATTTGAGACTGTGCCCGCCCTGTTCCGCGACCGCCATATAACTTTTCTTCAGCCTGTCCATACCACCGATAAGGACGAATGACATATTTTCCTCCTGAATGTTGTCGACGCGCAGCGCGCCGAAAGTTCACAATAGAAAGTGAAGCGATACTACTGAAAATGAATTTCAAAGTCAATAAAAATTAAAAAAAAGACGAGAGTGTTTACTTATGGATAGGCACTGTCGCGATAATATACTGGAATTACAATCTTTTTCTGGTAAATTCACGGTTTGATAAGTTTCCAGATAACAGATTGATTTTATAAAAATTTTTGCGCCAAAACTATCTATTGATGGACACTTTCTGTTTTT
>JAISZT010000006.1 GCA_031284485.1 Desulfovibrio sp. | reverse complement strand
GCATGGGAAACCGCCAGAAACAAGACGCCGAAGTCGATTGATTGGCAATTTACCACGGATGATGCGAGGATCAAATTGAAAAGACTATATCCTAATATTTAGATGACGCATGGCACTAGGCCGATCGGGGAAAAGAATTTCCTTTTCCTATTTACTGTCAAAGCGATCCGCAGTGATGCTGGTTTTTAGGAGGGAATTGACAATTGTTTTTAATCAGTATACCATATAGGGGTATTAGGTATCAAAATGGAGGCATCTATGCGAGAATGCATGAATGTGGACGCAGTGGTTGCCCGGCTGAAAAAAATTGAAGGGCAGGTGCGCGGCATTATGACGATGGTGCAGAATGATGTGCCCTGCGATGACATCTTGATTCAGATTGGTGCCACCAAGGCCGCTTTGCACAAAACCGGGCAAGTCATCTTGGAGGGCCACCTGCATCATTGCGTGCTTAGGGGCATTGCCGAAGGGAATGCTGACAACACTCTGAAAAAACTGTCTAAAGCAATAGAGCAGTTCTCACGCATGACGTAAAAGGCAAAACATGGACCCGTTGAAAGAATGTATACTGAATGAGGAAAAACGGCATGTCCTGTCGGCGGTCATAGGCGGTATTGCCTTGGCTGTCAGTTTCTTCGGCAGTGAAAGAACAGCCTTTCCTTGCGATCCAGCCTGGGTAGCCGTTGTCCTTTGTGGAATACCCATTGTGCGGATGGCGCTTGTTGGTCTGTTCACCCGCTTTGACGTGAAGGCGGATGTTCTGGTGGCCATTGCCCTTGTGGCCTCCGTCGTCAGCGGCGAAATTTTCGCGGCGGGAGAAGTGGCCTTCATCATGTCGCTCGGCAGCCTGCTGGAGGAGCGCACGGTGCGCAAGGCGCGGGAAGGCATTGAAAAAATGGTGAATCTGACGCCGCGCACCGCCCATGTGCTGCGCGATGGTTCAGAAATAACACTGCCAGCCCAGGAAGTACGCTTGGGTGACATACTTCGGGTATTTCCAGGCGAGACTGTTCCTGTTGACGGAATCATAACATCCGGCCAGACGGCGATTGACCAGTCATTGATGACCGGCGAAGCTCTGCCGGTGGACAGGGGCGTGAACGACGAGGTGTGCAGCGGGACGGTGAATCAACTCGGCGCGTTCGACATGCGGGCCGTAAAAGTCGGCGAAGACAGCGCCCTGCAACGCATGATCCGGCTGGTTGAATCAGCGGACGCCGAAAAATCTCCCGTCGTGCGGGTCATGGATCGGTGGTCCACCTGGATAGTCTTCGCGGCCCTTGCCGCAGCCCTGAGTACCTGGGCGATAACCGGCGAAGCGATCCGGGCGGTGACGATTCTGGTGGTTTTTTGTCCTTGCGCTCTGGTTTTGGCCACTCCGACAGCCATCATGGCCGGTATCGGCAATGCGACGCGCTTCGGTGTTCTCATAGCGCAAGGCGATACCTTGGAACGGCTCGCCCAGGTCACCCTGATCGCCTTCGACAAAACCGGAACGCTTACTCACGGTGAACCCAAGGTGATTGCCGTCATCCCCTTGCGTTTCGATATTTCGGAAGACAAACTGCTCGCGCTTGCGGCCGCTGTGGAGCAATGTTCCGAGCATCCCTTGGGGAAAGCCGTCGTACGCTACGCCAAAGAGCAGGGAGTGACGGCGGCGGAATCGGAAGAATTTTTTATGACCCCTGGACGCGGTATCCGGGTGAGCATTGGCGGCAAAGCCATTTGGGGCGGAAATCTTCAATGGATGCGTGACAGTGGGATACCCCTCCCGGACGAGGCAGTGAAACTGTCTTGGCAACATCAAACAGCCGGACATACCGTTATCTATCTCGGAATGGACGGAGGTATTATCGGCCTGATTATCCTTGCCGACACTTTGCGCGATGATGCCCGGACCACTATCCAAACACTCCACGCCGAAGGCGCGAAAACCATACTGCTGACAGGCGATCATGAGGAGTCGGCGAAAAATATCGCGGGGCTGGTCGGCATCACAGATATTCGTGCGGTACTGCTTCCGGAAGACAAGGCGGGAATCATCGGACAGGAATTGCAGGGTATCGCAAAAGAAAAAGTGTGCATGATCGGCGATGGGATCAATGACGCCCCGGCTCTGAAAACAGCCTATGTCAGCCTCGCCATGGGCGGCAGCGGCAGCGGCATTGCCGTAGAGGCCGCTGACGGAGTTCTTGTCCGGGATGATATCAAGACGTTGCCGCACTTGCTGCGCCTTGCCAAAAAAACGGTGTTGACCATCAAGGTGAACATTTTCGTTTCCATGCTATTGAACTTTACGACAGTCACACTGGCAGCAACGGGTTTCATGGGGCCGGTAATCGGAGCCTTGGCGCACAATGCCGGAGCCTTGCTGGTGGTTTTGAACTCGGCGCGGTTGCTTGGTTTCAAGGAACACGCGAACAGAGTTTCTTGAATGTGGCTATTGCCTTAGCTCAGAGGGCATGATAAGCACTATCAATAATCACTGAGAGAGGGATTGCCATGGTTCTTAAGCCGGGTAGCCTGCCGATGTTTGCCCCGGCGTCGTTCAGAGTTGTGCGTATGGCTTCCAACAATTGGCTGAACACACCGGCTGCTCTGGCCGCCGTAGCGTCTCCAGTCGATCCCGGCTCTATCATTTCGCGGCGGATGGCTGAATCAAGGGCGGCATCATTCTTGATGGCCTCGGCAAGCCCCGGTATGGCGTCCAGTTCCCGCGCCAGTTTTCCACGCCAAAGAGTGCGCAGGGCGTCCACGCGCCGGGCGGCGCTTTCCCGCACTCCCGATGCGCGGCCCCTGTCCCCCCACAGCAGGGTAGTGATGGCCCGGCCAAATGTCAGCCCCTCGCCTTGCAGGGCCGTTGCGCGCTCGGCCAGACGCTGCCGTTTGACAATGGTCAGGGCCGTGTCGCGCCGCTCCCGGGCAAGACTTACGCGCTCGGCCTCGGCCATGTGCATAAGACTTCCGGCAAGGCTGCCTTCAAGGTTCACCAGTTGCCCGGCCGCCTTCAGGCGCTGCCGTTCTTTCAACACAAAGTCCACGATAGAGGCCGCCTGTTCCGCGGGCACATTGGCGGCGCGGGATACGGCCGCAACGCAATCAGCTTTGGTAGGCATTAAAATAACCACCATATAATTAAAGCTATGGCTCCAGCGAACACCGCGCCGAAGCGGTAGCCGTAGCCGCGCTTGCGAGGCGTACGGATAGCGACGCTTTAGTCGTAGCCGCTTTGCGCGTACGAATAAAGACAGCATAGATAGCAGTTCCCGGAGATGCAATTTCGCGTAACAAGTTGCTGTCTTCATCCGTAGCCTCCTGCGTCGCAACGGCTGAAGCACGGATAGCGACAGCAGCTTTCGAAGATTGAGTTTCGCGTAACCAATTGCTGTCTTCAGGCGTAGTTTCCTTCGTCACAACGCCTGAAGCCATGTCATTGTTCTTCCCAGAAGCCGACCGAACGCTTGACGCCCACGGCCAACGCGGCCGCGTCCTTTGCCCTTACCCGGAAAAACTCGCCCTTGCCGTTGATGATCGGCGCCGGTATCCGGGCGCAGGCTGAAGTCCACAACAACCTCGGACGCATGGATATAGTCGCTCAATGCGAAGACAAAACCGTTGTGATTGAGGTCAAATATGCCGCAGATGCCGGCAAGGCGCGAAAAGAAGCCGAGGAAGGCATGCGGCAGATGCGCGAAAGGCAGTATGGCAATGCCTATGCAGCCCCCTTGCTTCTGACCATCGCCATCGACGAGAGCAAGCGGCAAATAGGCGCGCACCTCTATGAATTACCGGACACCCTGCGGACTGCGTCAGGAACAAAAAAATCTTAATCCAGCCCTATGGCTTTTTTAATCTTCTTGGCGGCGCGCTTCACCTTTTCCATGGGACGCTGCTCGGTTGCGCGTTCAAACTCCCACAGGATCTCAATTTGCTGGTCTGAAAGATGTGTGGGAGTGAGCACCTTGATTTCCACCAGCATGTCGCCGCGCCGCTTTTGTCCGGGATAGGGCAGGCCTTCGCCCGGCAGGCGCAGCAGAGAGCCGCTTTGAATGCCTGCGGGAATTTCAAGCGGCAACGGTCCGTCCAGGCCGGGCGCATCGATTTTATGCCCCAACGCAGCCTGCACAAAGGTGATTTCCTGAGAGCAGAGCAGATTTTGCCCCTCACGCTGGTAGCGCTTGTCCGCTTCCACGGACAGGACGACATACAAATCGCCGGGCGGCCCGCCGTGCATGCCGGGTTCACCTTCACCGCGCACCCGCAGACGGGTGCCCGTATCCACGCCGGCCGGCACGCGCACGACAAGCTCACGCATCTCCGCGACAATGCCTTCGCCCTTGCATTTGGGGCAGGGCTTGGCGATCATCTGCCCGCTGCCCCTGCAAACGGGACACGGCATGGCGATCTGGAAAAAGCCCTGGGAACGGCGCACCTGTCCTGTGCCGTTGCACTGGCGACAGGTTTCCGGCTTGGTGCCGGGGGCTGCGCCGCTACCCCTGCATTCGGAACAGGTGACGCGTTTTTGCAGGCGCAAAGTGATTTCATCGCCCTTGGCGGCCTGGGCGAAAGTGATGTTCAGATTGTAGCGCAGGTCATCGCCGGCCGTGGCGCGCGGCCCGCGGGAAGCATGGGAAAAACCAAAAAGATCGCCGAAAATATCGCTGAAGTGAGCAAAAATGTCTTCGGTGGAGCCAAAGCCTCCGGCTCCGCTCCCCTGCACGCCGGCATGCCCGAAACGGTCATAGCGCGCGCGCTTGCCCGCGTCACGCAACACGTCATAGGCTTCCGCAGCTTCCTTGAATTTGTGTTCAGCTTCGGCGTCGCCGGAGTTGTGATCAGGGTGATATTGCAAAGCCAGTTTTCTATAGGCGCGCTTTATTTCGGCTTCATCGGCGCTACGGCTTACGCTAAGCACTTCATAGTAATCTCGCTGATTCATGGGCTGTCGGCTGTTAACCTTCGGAAGATGACGGCGTGGAACCGTCCGGCAAGGGGGTGTACAGGCTCATGTCGCTCGGCAGTATTTTTCCGGCCGCTATTTCGCGCAGAGCGGTGACAACTTCTTTATTGCGCACGCCAAGAAGCGGCTCATAGCCTTCGCGGTATTGGCGCACGCGCTTGATGGCCATTTGCACCAGCAAAAACCGGTTATCCACGCGTTCCTGACAGTCTTCAACAGTAATACGGGCCATAGTGCCTCCATGCGGGCATAAATAAACTTATCCGGAAGATCGCGCGGACGCGTCAGGCCGCTTTCACGCCGTTAACGGCACGGGCCAGCCGCGACATTTTGCGGGCGGCCTTTCTCCGGTGCAGCGCACCCTTGCGCGCGGCTTTGCCCAGCACTGAAGCGGCCGCGGAAAGGGCGTCGGCGGCCTTTTCCCCATCTTTGCGCTGAATGGCGGCGCGCACTTCCTTGACGGCGTTTTTCACGCGGCTTCTGGCGGCGCGGTTGCGGGCGGCCCGCTCAAGGCTCTGTCTGTGACGTTTGACGGCTGATTTGTGATTTGCCACTGGCGATCTCCATACTGCTTATCTTGTCGCAATGAGTGCATTGAAGAAAAGAATACTATAACCCGACACCGGAATTTGTCAATACCATGCCGGGTTATAGTTTCAACATTATTTCGGGAACCCGACAGACTGCACTATGACAATCCTATATTCCGCAGGCAGCTTCAACTCCTTGCCTTCGAACACGTCCACCCCCTGCGCTTTCACCACGTTGGCAAGCCCCGCCGAGGCGCAATAAAGGCCCACGTTCTGGAAAATCGCGCCCGCGTGCATCGGGCCGAATTTTTCGTCGGTCACGGCGTAGACAAGCGTCAACGGCGCTTTGAAATTGCTTGTGGCATTACGGTCAAGAACCTTGACCAGAGCGTGTCTGGCCGGATCATAAAGCCACACGCCGTTCGCCATTGCCGCGTATATCCGCACCTGCTGCGAATTTCTGGCCGTGGGGGCGGTGTGGCGGCCGTCAGGACGGTTTACTCCAAACGCCGCCCAGAGCAGGTTGCTCAACTGCTGCGGCGGAATCGCGTCGTCCTTGAAGGCGCGCGAGCTTTTGCGCTCATTCAGGGCCTGCATCAGGGGCTTCCCGCCGCTTTTATCGGGCGCGGGCAGGGACAGAACCTCACCGGCGGCGTCGGCGGCCGCGGGAGAAAAAATTGCCAGAGCCACAACGGCGGCCAGACACAAAAAAGCGTTCTTCACATAATTCATGCTCTACTCCTTTTGTCTACGACGTTTTTTGCACCGTTTTACGGCGACTGTAAAGTTCCTTTTTCAAACTAAATAACAATTACGCGCCGGCCGTCTGTCGGTTTTTTGTGATAAGCCCCAGCTTCTCCATTTTTTTGCGTAAGGTATAAGGATTTACTCCCAGCAACGCGCCGGCGCCGCCCTTGCCATGTATCTTTCCGCCGCACAAAAGCAGTGCCGCCTTGATATGATCAGCCATCAGAGCATCAAGCGTTTTGAAATCAACCCGTGACTTGGGGTTCTGCGCTTTGAGGCCAGGCAGTCTTGAGTCAAGCTCCTTGGTTACAAGCTCGGCAATCATGTTCATGAACGCATCCTGCCCGTTCGAATCTTCCGTGTTCATGTACCAGCCGGGATCCTGAGGCAACTGAAGCTCCGGCGAAATTTCAGCGCCGCTGTCCAGAATCAGGGTACGCTCAAGCAGGTTTTCCAACTCGCGCACATTGCCCGGCCACGTATAGGCCATAAGCCGCTTGAAAGATTCCGGGTGGATGGACGGAATGTCGGGACGATTCATTCTGGCGCAGATTTTTTCCAGAAAATGACAGGCAAGAGCCGGGATATCCTCTGCACGGTCACGCAGAGGAGGAATACGGATGGGGAAAACATTCAACCAATAGTACAGATCCTCCCGAAAGGTACCGTTGCGGAGCATGGTTTCCAGATTTCTGTTGGTGGCGGCGATAAGCCGTACGTCTACCGGAATGGGGACATTGCTGCCCAGACGTTCCACCACATGGTTCTGCAGCACGCGCAGCAGGCGCACCTGGATTTGCAGCGGCAGTTCCCCCACTTCGTCCAGAAAAATGGTGCCGCCGCTGGCCTGCTCAAAACGCCCGGCCCGGTTGGCAACCGCCCCGGTAAACGCTCCCTTGACGTAGCCAAAAAGTTCGCTGTCCACCAGCGGTTCCGGGATGGCCCCGCAATTTACCTTGACAAAGGGCGCATTGCGGCGGGGTGAAATGCTCTGGATGGTATCCGCGATGATTTCCTTGCCCGTGCCGGTTTCCCCCATAATGAGTACCGGGGCTTCCAAATCCTTCAACTGATTGACCTGATCCATGATAGTCTTGAGTCCGTCGTTCGCGCCGACCAGATGACTCTGCCCGCGCAAGTGGCGCAATTCTTCCTCCAATTCCAGTTTTCGGGCATCCAGTTTTTTCTGGAAATCAATAGCTCGCTGGAATCGCAGCAAGTTGGACATGGAAACGCTGAAATGCGGGACGAGCATGGACTGTTTTCTCTCATGCTCCCTGGTAAAACAGGATACGTCCTTGCCCATGAATACCAGATGCCCCAAGGGTTGATTGCCGGCCCAAAGTACGCTCACCAGATAGGATCTGTGCTTGAAGGGAATAAAATCCGCAACGGCTTTACTGTGCAGATGGGCTACCGAGTCTTCGGGGATATTGCTGTCGTTGGCCATCCCATTCCCCGTTTCCAAGGCATGCATATATGCTGCCTGGGCGTCATTGAACGGCAGAAGGTGTTCAATATGGTGGAAACCGGCTGCCGTCACCAGAAAGAACAGTTTGTGCCCCTTCAGTACCGGATCAAACTGGTGCAGCGATATACCGACAATGGGAAAATGCGACGACAAATAATCAAAGCTGGACTTCATGGATTCCGCCATATCCAGGTGCCTGTTCATACTCAGGATGGCTTCCCGATAGAATTCCAGATCCTGTGTGCTCATGGTCTGGGTCATTGTGCCTCCGCGCCTATGGAGGTAGGCAAGATCAATGTGACTTTTCGAGCACAGAATAGACTATGGGCACATTTTTGTCATCTGGTCACATCCGTGCAGGACATATCTTATTAAATAGATAAATAATTCAATATAGTATGCAATTGGCATGGAGCTTGAAATGGCACTCTCACATTCCTTATCAAGATACCATGTAGTTTTTGAAAGCAGACTTGAACAAATCATAAGCGGGAGGATCGTCATGGCCCCCAAAAAACGTCCGGACAAATCGCGCGTTGCGCCTTTCCCCAAAGGCGTTTTCACCTTTCTTGCCTGTTTGGGAATACTCGCCCTCATCGCCGCTTCACTACAGGTATCTGCGCCGGTTTCACTTTCGGATAAAAGCTGGAAAAATCAGAGCTACAAACCCGGCGCCGACCTCAGCAAAAAAACCGTCATGAAGCTTCTGGGCAATGTGACAGACCCGGAAATTAACCTGACCGTGCCGGAATTGGGCCTGATCTACAACATGGACATTGCCGACAACAAGGTCAACCTGCTCATGACGCTGACCGCCGCCGGCTGTCCCTGGTCATCCCAATTACTTACCGACATGCGTGACGCGCTGTTTACCGACCCGTCCGTGGCCGGACTCAACATATCCCTGACCTTTGATCCCCCCTGGACTGTGGATCGCATTGACCCGGCAGCCATGAAACGCCTGCGGGCCGAGGCCGCAGGAACATCCAGGCCGGCCGGAAGCAACGTCCCCCCCTCTCTCCTTGCCCCTCAGAAGAAGTGAGCGTTGTATGCTGACCATGCTGCTCAAAGGGTTCCTGCTGGGTCTCGCCGCCGGCCCGGCCTGTCTGGCTACCTGTTTTCCGGTGCTCCTGCCGGTGGTCATCGGTGACATCAACGCCGGTTCCCCCGGCCTCAAGCCCCTGACGCCGGTTTCCAATCGCATTTATTCCTGGCGAATCATGGCGCATTTCCTTGCGGGTCGGGCCGCGTCCTATGTTGTTATTGGCATGATCATGGGTTTTCTGGGCGGCCGCATGGGCGGCCTCGGCTACAAACTGGCCTTGGGGGCCTCCTTCTGCATGGCCATTTTGATGATCGCTTACGGCCTGGGCGCGAATATCGGACGTTTTCGCCCCTGTCACGTGTTTGTGCGCTGGGCCGGAAAACCTCAACTGCCCTTCGCGCTGGGTGCGCTGACCGGTCTGAACGTCTGTCCGCCCTTCCTCCTGGCCATGACCACAGTACTGGCGGACGGGCAGAGCCTCCCTGTCGGCGGGATTTTTTTTCTTGCCTTTTTTGTGGCCAGTTCCCTGTACATACTACCGGCGGGCATGGGGCGGATTTTCTCCTACTTCGGATCGGCGGCGGCCAACACGGCGCGACTGGCGGCGGTTTTTGTGGGCCTGTTTTTTCTGATCAGTTCCGGCATGAATATTTGGCGCATGTTTAACGGCGGGGGACTTTCATGAACAGTCTGACCCTGCTGCGGTTCCGGCCACTGAAACTAAGCGACAGGACTATGAAAATATTATTTTTTTACATGATCACCTGCGTCATCATGGCAACATCCACATTGATTTCCGGCTTGCAGTGGAGCGGGGCAAATGGAGTCAAAGAATTTTTGCTCATGATTTTTCGTGACAAGCCGAGCATTCTGTTCGGTACGATCCTGATCTTTATTCTGAGCGGCATCCACATGCATATCGGCAAGGCCTATTTCAACGTCAGCTACTTTGAAAACGGGATCATGTGGTTAAGCACTTCATGGGTTTCTTTTCTGGTGCTGTGGGCTGTTTACGACATTCTGCCCAACCGGTGGGAACTGCTCGGTTCGGTTATGGGGCAATGCGGCCTCTGGATCGCCCTGTACGGTCGAGCCACATGACAGACGGTTCCTTACGGAAATTTTTCACAATCATCCGCAAAAGGAGGGGCATCGACAACTACACGCCGGTTTGAAAGGGGATAAAGAACATAACAGGAGAAATTATGGACAAAAAAATTGCGACGTACATTTTTTACGGTCTCTGGGGGGTTGTGGCGGCGTGTCTGGTATGGCTTTTCATATCGGCGCATATCTACGCCCTGTTGACCACGTTTCTGTGCGTAGCCGCGACCCTGGCCTGGTGGGGCGCCGTTCTGGGGGTTACCCCCAGAATGCGCGCAATCGCCATGGGAACAATAAGCGGCTTTTGGACGGTTATCGCCGTTCTCATGTTTTTTCCCTTCTCTCCTCCGGACGCGCCGGAATACATTGTGGGCGAAGTGCACCGCTTCAGCGAAATGAATCATGGTTTCGCCAGGGCCATGGCCGGAGTGTTGGGGCCAAAAATTGCCAATCATGGACTGGTTTATGAGGATGCGCAGTATAACTACGCTGAAATATACGGCATGAAAAGGCAACTATGGCAGAATTCATCTCCCGGAGCCAGGGCATTGTTCGGCGCTACCGTTGTGACGGACATGCTGCGCGCGCCGAACCAGATCGCCAATGAACCGCAGAAAGTTTTGCCTTACCCGCTGACCACCTTTGAAGGGGCCTACCGCGATCACAAAATCGGATGGAACCCGGGGGATGAGTTGCTGGCCGATGTGGCCAAAAAGGTCGGTTACAAGAAAGCCCGTTACACTCCGGAAGAAAACGCCCTGATGGTCAAAGCGCTGGGGAAATTTTTCGGATCTATTGACGTGGGCATCTGCCGGGTGGACCCCCGCTGGTTCTTCACACACGACCTGATAAACGCCGGGACGCCCCTCCACCTGGAGGAAGTTAAAAACCTGAAATACGGCATCCAGGTATTTTCAGAACAAAACTGGACCAGAATCAACAACGACCCAGGCGAATCCTGGTGGAGCATCACCAAAAGCGGAACCGCCTATTCCAATTCCGCGTGGATAGCCGTGCGTCTGGCGCAGATGCTGCGCGACATGGGCTATGAAGCCAGAGTCGGGCACGGCGGTCAGGATTATGAAACAGTTGAAACCCCCTTCTCCGTCTACAACGGCTTTGGCGAATTCGGCCGCATGAGCGACGCCGTGGTACCCGCGGCGGGTGGAGCGCGGTTCAAATCGGCCACCATTCTCACCAACTTCCCCATGCAGGTAGATGCGGAAAGACGCTCCTACGGCGTAACCCGTTTTTGCGGATATTGTGACCGTTGCGCCAGGGCCTGCCCGGTCAACGCTATTCCAATGGGCGGGCGCACGGTGGAAAACGGCATTGAGATGTGGCATGTGGACAAGGACCGCTGCGCCCGCTTCCGGGTGGGCAACCTCAACGGCAACTGCTGCAATGAATGCGTGAAGGTTTGCCCCTACAACAAGCCCCCCACCCTGTTCCATCTGCTCGGCAACTATGTGGTTGAGCATTCCCCCATTGCCGGACGCATATTCGGCAGTGTCGGCGGGTTGGGGCTGGAGGACTGGCTGGATTACGACAACGGCCTGTCGGAGGATTTCGGCGTTAATGAGCCAGCCCGCTGGATTCTGGAAGATCCGGGCTACAAAAACACCTTCCCGCGTCTCGTCGGCCAATACATCTTCACCGAAGCAGACCGCAGCCCGGATGAAGAATGGGCCACCGGCGTCGGCGCTGAAATGGGCAAGGTCGGCGTGAAATACCAGGGTGTCGTCTTTGGCGAAATTCCCAAGCAATACTTTGACGCCAACGGCCGTCCCCGCAATGTGCACAAAGACTATCCCGAAGGCGAACAGAAAATCGCCAATGTCGAAAATCTCGGACGTGTCCTGACGCAGGAGGAGGCCGAGCATCTGCTCAAGACAGGCCAGGCTTTTACTGGCGGCTGGTACAAGAAAGATGAAGACGTCTATCCCCCGCGCTCTCCAAAGTACGAAAAAGGACGGTTGAGTTACGCGGAAGCCTCCAAATTATGGGTGGAAGAGGAGTAACAGCATGTTTGGACTACAAATAAAAAAGGGCGGCATAAGCGCGCATCTGGGCTGGGGTGAACTGTACCTGATCACCGTTACCTCCGGCATGTTGCTTTTCGGGCTGTGGGCCTGGTATGACGGGCACGCCCTCGGCACCCCCCAGGCCGGCTGGAGGTTCCTCCTCCTGTTTGTTGTGCTCGTGACACCCGCGCTCTCGGTGCTTTTTTTCTGGAAACCCCGAACCAGTTGATCTGAACCTGCCTGGCGGGCTCCGGCATGGCGCCGGAAACCCGCCGAGCAGACCACGGTGAATGTCATGGCTATGTCACAACCCGAAAAAACTCCATGGTATGTCTGGTATTGCCTGTTGCTGGGTTTTTTGTGGAACTGCCTGCTTTTTCTGTTTCTCTCCACAACCTTCGCGGAAAAACTCAAGACAGGCTTTGTGATAACCGGCTGGACTCTGATTTTTTCCCTGGCCCTCTATATATACTGCATCCGATGTTACAGAAAAAACAGGCTGCGCGGCAAAGCCGCCCGCGCCGTCATGCGCTGGGGCGGCATCGGCTTGACCCTGTTCGTTGCCTTTTTGTTCATACCCTTTAACCTCAACCCCTCCCCGGCACTGTCCGGGAGGAACCATCTGCGGCGTCTGGATTCCCGCGAGCAGGCCGGAAGTTCTCTCTATGTCCAGGCTGAAGGCGTCCTGCCCGACGATGAAATCACTCTGACCATTTTCGATATATGCCTCGGCGGCATCAGCAACAAGACCAGACGCGACGGCCCGATCAACCCGGAGAAAATGGACATTAAGGACATTTCCGTTCTCACGTCATATATCAAGAATCAGGCCGCCGGCCTGAAGGCGGGGCTGGTGGGAATAACCAGACTGGATCAGGCCCACGTGTTTACGGCGAATCACAAAGGCCAGACCATCAATCTGCCTCATGAGTATGCCATTGTTCTGGGTGTGGACTTGCCCTACCAACTGGCCCTGCCTTCAGCGCCATTGCCCTGGAGGGAGTTCTACACCTCTCTGCCGGAAGAAATAGCGGCCATACTGGCGGACAAGACGCCGATGTCCGGGACAGATGTTGTCCCCCCGGAAGAACTGGAAAAAATCAAGGAAACCATGCGTTTTTTCAGTGAAGGCGGACGCAGTGCGGTGGAGCTGGCCCGACATATCCGTTCGCTGGGCTATGAGGCCAGAGCGCATTATTCCCGCTGGAGCGAAGTGCAGATCATACCTCTGGCCCAAAGCGCCGGTCTGGGCGAATTGGGCCGCAACGGCCTGTTGCTGACGCAAAAATATGGACCAAGAGCAAGTTTTTCCGTGGTGACCACCAACATGCCGCTGGTTGTAGATAAACCCGTGGATCTCGGTTTGCAGGCTTTTTGCACGAGTTGCGAAAAATGCGCTTATGCCTGCCCGGTGAAGGCTGTGCCTCTAGGCGCCCCAAAGGAAGAGCGCGGCGTTGTAAAATGGGTGACAGACGGTCAGCGCTGTTTTGATTATCTGCTCGGCAATCCGAAATGCCTGGCCTGCATCGGTTCTTGTCCTTTCAACAAGCCGGATCTCCTTTTGCACCGGGTGGCAACCTACATGGCGACGCGCAACAATATCATCACAAATAACATCCTACTGCTCCTGGATAATTTTCTTGGGTACGGCGACATGCAACCCTACCAACCCGACAGGCCGGCATAAGGCATTGCGGGCCAAACATATTAAGGATTTTTGTGGGCGTTCTTACCTTGGTCATCTTTTTTGGTCTGGTAGTGGCCTCGTTCAACAGATGGATACCCCAGCACATGCTGCCGCTCCAATCGGTCATGGTGCTTGCCGCTTTGCTTTTTCTCGGCCTTTCGCTGGCTGCGGGGTTCCCTCTCTCCCGCGGCCTGCTTTTTTCCGTCACCACTCTTCATCCCATCACCGCTGCCCTGGCGGGGTTTCTGCTGGCCGGAACGGTTGAAGCAGCGGGAGGGTTCAAGGCAGCGGGAAAAATCATGGAAGCGGCCGCGCATTCGCGGTGGATAGGTCTGCCGGGCGCAGTGTTTCTGGTGGTCAACCTGCCCAATATCATAGCCATGCCCTGCGGCCGGGTCTGGGCTGCGGCCCTGATGCCCCTTGTGCTCATGCTCGGTCGCTCTGTAAGTCAGGCCACGAACAATCCCACCCTGGCCCCGGCTGTGGTTACCGGCTTTGTGGTCAACGCCGCGGCGTCCTGCGGCCCTTCCCCTCTCGGCGGCATAGGCATGATGGGTGAAGGCATGGCGGGTTATCTGCCGCACGGGTTCTCCAACCACATGCAGTGGGCGATCATGTTGTGTACCTCAGTCACCATGTTCGCTTCATCCAGGATCAGCAAGGTCGCCGTTGTCATCAAGGAAACGCCCAGGCCGCTGGAACCGCCCCTGCCGCCTGGAGCATGGTTGTCGTGTCTGCTCTTCTTCGTGGGCATGGCCGCAATTTTTGTGGTGGAGCCGCCCATACCCCTGCAGGCCCTGCTGCTGCTCCTGACGCTACTGATCATGCTGGCAGGCAAGGTAAGTCTGCAAAAAATGGTCGGAAACATTGCCTTCCATCCGCTTACGGCCATGACCGCAGGCTTTATGGTGGCCGGTGCGCTGGTAGTGAGCGGCGGGTTTGACGTCTTTAAAGAATTTCTGGTTTTTGTGGCCGAAAAAATCCCCTTCGGCTTTATCCTGGTGGGCATTGTGCTGGCATACACGCCGCTCATTTTTCCCATGCCCTGCGGACGCATTCTCTCCACCTCCATGCTGCCCGGAGTGCTCATGTTCGGGCAGGAAATCACCAAAGCTACCGGCCACGCCGCGGCCCTGCCCATACTTCTGGTCGCTTTTCTGCTTGCCTGTGCCGGTTCCTGCGGCCCCTCGCCCTTGGGCGGCATCGGCGGCACAGGAGAAGGCAATCTGGGTCTGAAATCCGGAACATCCGTCATGCCGCAACAAATCGGCCTGATTTTGGGAGTGGCAGCCGCCGGAGTTTCAACCCTCGTGTTCGGAGTAGGGGACGGCAGGCCAGGTGTGCCGCAAGCCATTTTGCTCCTGGCCTCAAGCATTGTCTGCGCCATGTACAACAACCATCTGTTCGGCAAACCTTTCTGGCATCCCGGTGGCATTCTGAGCGGCGCGCTGGCCGGGACCAGTTTAATGGTGCTGTGATGAAACGCGTGTTCTTTCTGGTCAATATAGGTTGCTACCTTGTCATTCTCGCCTATGTGGGCATTGTGGCGGCCAGTGCCGTAGCCTCGGGGTATCCATGGACAATCACCTGCTACAATTGCGGGCTTTGCCGCCAGTCTTGCCCCATCGGGCTTGATCCTTACGGATTTATCGCGGCGGCAACGGCAAACGACCGCACCACCATGATGCAGGCGGTTAACGTAAAGCTTTTGCCCCATGAAGCGGCCTTGCTGGACAGAAATATGCCGCTGGTCAATAGCGCCGGACAGAGAGTGGACATAAACAATCTCACCCCGGAACAGGCGCGGGATGAGGTATTTGTTTCCCGCATGCAGGCCCGTTACGCTGCGTCTTTTTGCATTTTGTGCGGCAACTGCGAACGCATCTGTCCCATCAAGCTGCCCATCATGACCATCATCAAGGATTACCGAAATGCTGCGTCTCTTTAGAAGCCAAACCCTTTTCGCTCCGGCGATGCTTTTTCTGGGGTTGCTGCTGACGGGCTTTATACTGCAGCTATTTCAAAAGCCTGATCTTACCGTATATGAAGGCACCTATCCGGGAATCCGGGCGCCGATTGAACCTGAGGTTGTCTTTGAAGACGATGCCGTGACCCTCATTTTTGACACGCCGGTGAGCACAACGCAGATTGTGGTTTTTGCCTACGACGATCAGGGCCGTCAGTACGGCACCCTGAAAACCATACGTGACGGCGCGGTGCGCATCACCGGTGATGATTACCCCGAGTACCTCGCTTTTTTCAAAGGGCCGGCCGTGGAGGGTTATAAAATTTTCCGCCGCGTCAACGGCAAAGCCGATGTGACGAATTTTTTGACCCTCATTCGCACGGCCAGGGCCAATGGTCTGCGTTTTGGCGTGCAACAATGCATGTACCCGGTATGTACGCGCTGTCTGGAGGTCTGCCCGGTGATAAGCAAGGGAGTCATTCAGATGAATCAGGCAAAAAACGGCGCCATCGTGCCTTCAGTCATATACGGCAATTGCCCCCGTTCGGGCAAATGCTTTACCGTATGTACGCTGGGAGCCTTTTACAAGGCCGATTTACGCCATACTCTGGCCAATCTCCCTGACCTGTACCAACTTGAAACTGTTATCCAGCCAAGGGTGATCCAGTGAGTCTTCTCACACTGTACACGGCCTGCTCCATTTTGCCCCTGCTCCTGCTGATTGCCCTGGCGGCTGGCCTGCTGCTCAAACATCGCGGCGCGGTGATGTTATGCACGGAGTGCCAGAGTTGCATCACGCATTGTCCCGGACGCCACGGCAAGGTCAATGCTTTCCAGGGCATGATCTGGGCCAAGACCGGGGCCAGAGACGACCAATTTTATAAGGATCTGAACGATGTGTGCATCCGCTGCGGCATGTGCCGTGTCGATTGTCCCAGGGGTCTTGCGGCCTGTGAACTTTTGCCGCCGGAACGATCCGGCAAAAAAATCAAAAACCGGGATGCCGCTCCCGGAATAATTCATGAAAAGGAGGGATGAGCCGCCATTGAGAACTGTCTCAGCTATAGCCCAGGAACTGATTGAGGTGATGTTTTCTTCAACTTGTAACTTTTATACAGGAGTAAAATTATGCGCGTCCCATTGAGTTTTTTTGGATGGATTACGATTTTATGCCTTTCTTTTATCCTTATGGGCACGCCTGCATGGACTGCGGAACAAACCTCCAGAGGATGGATGGGCATTACGGTTCAGGATGTGGACGAAGCCGCCGCCAAGGCGCTGGCCCTGCCCAAAGCCGGCGGGGCGCTGGTCAACGACGCCTTTGCCGATCAGCCGGCCATGAAAGCCGGCATCCGTCCGGCGGATGTGATCGTCGCCCTGAACGGCAATAACGTGGCCAATGCCCGAGACTTACTTGAAAAAATGGCCGCCATCAAACCCGGTTCCGCCGCCAATGTCACGATATGGCGTGAGGGGAAACAGCAAGAACTGTCCGTTGCCGTGGGTGAGCGCCCGGAGCCCCAAATGGCTGAATGCGGCGGATGCAGGTGTGCGCCCACACAGGCCGACTCCGGCAGGATAGGAGTTATGGTGCAGGAGGTTTCCGCTGAAGAAACGGCGCGGATGGGTCTGGACAGCGCGGGGTTGCTCATTGTTCGCGTTTTTCCTGACACAGTGGCTTCCACAGCCGGATTGCACTCCGGTGACGTGATCGTTTCCGCAGGCAATACCCCCCTGTCCACAGCCAAGGAGGCAAAAGCGGCAATTGCGGCCGCTCAGGGCAACAACAGCGCCATTTTCCTGCGGATCTACCGGCACGGCGGGTTCTCCTTCCGCGCTCTGGATTTTTCCTGAACACGGGACTTCATCACAGTAAAAGAACAACAGCGCCTCTTGAATTGACAAGGACAATTATACTCAGGGAGATTTTATATGAAATATGTTTACCTTCTGGCAGTGCTGTGCCTCAGCCTTCTTGTCGGCGGTTCAGCCTTTGCGGCATCGGGACATTACACGCTTGGAGTGGAAGGAATCAAGGTGGCTTCCTTACCTCCGGAAGGCTTTCATTGGCGCATGTACAATGTCCTTTATACCGCTGACAGGATGAACGACAAATCCGGAAATGAAACAGGAGATTTCAAGGCCTCGGTGTATGCCCTGGCCAATCGCTTTGTGTACATGTCCGATATAAAAATCCTGGGCGCCAATCTGGGCATGGATGTTGTAGTTCCACTTGTCTATACAAACATCTCAATGAATCCCGTTTTTGATGAAAACAGGTTCGGCCTCGGCGATATATCCATGGATCCGATCTTGTTGTCCTGGCATGGTGAGCGATGGGACGGCGCATTGGCGCTGGGCGGCTATTTTCCCACCGGAGAATATGACAGGAATAAACCGGCCAGCCCGGGCAAGGGCTTCTGGACAGGAATGGCAAGTTTGGGCGGAACCATCTATCTTGATGAGGAAAAATCCTGGAGCGTGTCCGCTCTGGCCCGATACCAGGTGCATTCCGAACGCAGAGATTCGAACGGATTTGCCCCCGGCGACCACTTTCACGTTGAATGGGGCATCGGAAAACGCTTCCTGGACATATTTGAGGTAGGCATCGCCGGATACAATTTGTGGCAAGTCGCGCCGGACAGAGGTAGAGGCGCGACAAATGACCGTGAGCAAATCAACGGCATCGGCCCGGAAATCAGCGTGGCCATCCCGGCATGGCAGACCCACATATCCCTCCGTTCACTGTGGGAATACGACAACAGAAACGCCTCTCAGGGAAATACCACAGTCCTGACCATAACCAAGTCCTTTTAAGTAAAGGCTGCGCGGAGATACGTAACCATTTATTGAAGAGGGGGCGGGGATGAAGCAGGTTGTTGTAACTGCGCTGTTGTCAATGGCGGCTTTTGTAACGGCGTTTTCGGCCTCCGCGCAGGCGGAGGATGAAATACGGGAAGATGCCGCCGGTTGCAAAAAGCAATGCTACCCGACAACGGTACCTGTCACGCATACCGCATATTTACTATCCGGCAGACCCCGCATGTTCCCGCCCTGTCGCAACAAAATTTACTTGTTGACTTTTGTCCGCCTTGTCATCTATCCTTTCTCCACTATGCGTGGAGGAATGAAAACAGCGAAACTGACAGCCTTGGCGCTGGCCTTTTTTCTCTGCTTCGGCTGGATTCAGCCGTCGTTGTTGTTCCTCTGTCTTGCCTCCGGCCAGAATGACATGAAGAACTGCTCCCATTGCGAAAATATGTCCATGAAAACGGCGGACAAAGCCTGCAGCAAAAGCGCCGCCCCTGAACAGGAAGACGCGGGCGCAGGTGATTCCTGCTCCATGCAGGCATGCTACGCGCCGCAGACACTGCTTGGCGCGGATATGCCGCAACTCTCTTTCCTGGTTCCACAAGTCGCGCTGCTCATACCGCGCGCCGACATTCTCGTTTCTTCCATGCACGTGAACGATCTGTTCCGTCCGCCCGCCCCCTCTGCCGCCTGACAGTTGTTCTGTCGGCGTAACCTGAGCCGGTTACGCTTTCTGTTCACAGCAGCAAAAGAGGGTAAGCCTTTGTCTACTATTCTGCGAATGGGCGCTGTCGCGCTCACTGTGCTGGCGCTGTCGGCGTGTTCACTCGCGCCGATGTACACGCGGCCCGATTCACCTGTTCCCGCCGGCGTCACGGCTGACGGCGCGCAGGCGCTCGCCGCCGGCCAGAGCCTCCCCGGCTGGCGTGATTTCTTCAAGGACCCGCGCCTGCAAAAACTTGTCGCGGCAAGCCTGGAACACAATCGCGACCTGAAGGTGGCCGCTTTCGCGGTGGCCGAGGCCAGAGCGCGTTACGGCGTGCAGAGGGCGGATCGCCTTCCCCAGTTGAACGCCATGGGGCAGAACGACTATACAGGCGCTTTTGACGACGCCCGCAACAATACCGGCCTGTTTGAGCGCCCCCGCGACAAAACCGGAACCCCGGAGGGAATGGGCGTCAACATGTATGAATCCGCCATTGGCGGTTCTTTTGAACCGGACTTTTTCGGACGGTTGAAAAACATGAGCGACGCGGCCCTGGAAAACTACCTTGCCACGGAAGAAGCGGAAAAAACTGTCAGAATATCGCTTGTTTCACAGGTCGCCCAGGGGTACCTGGACGAATTGCTGGCGCACGAACGCCTTGCGCTGGCAAGGAACACGCTGAAAAGCCGGCGGGCCTCCCAGGCCTTTATTCAGCGCCGGGTGGAATCCGGCCAGGCCTCCCTGCTTGATCTGGAACAGGCCCGCAGTCTGGTGGAATCCGCTTCCGCGGCAGTGGCGCAGTTCGAGCGGGAAGTCGCCCAGACCGCCAATGCCTTGCAGTTGTTGACCGGAACATATGAAGATCTGCGTCTGCCCGAGCCGATTTCGCTCACGGAGCAGGAACTTGCCGCCCTGCCGCAGGGGATCGCCTCGGAAGTGCTGCTTTCGCGGCCGGACGTCATTGAGGCCGAACACAGACTCAAAGCGGCCAATGCCGACATAGGCGCGGCCAGGGCGGCCTTCTTCCCTTCCATCTCCCTGACCGGAAGCCTTGGCTACAGAAGCGAGGATCTGAACCAGCTTTTTTCCTTCGCCACAGGGATATGGGCGTTTCTTCCCAGAATCACTCTGCCCCTGTTCACCGGCGGCCGGAACAGGGCCAATCTGGAACTGGCCGAAGTCCGCAAGGAAAGCTCGGTGGCCCAGTATGAAAAAACCATCCAGACGGCCTTTCGGGAAGTGGCCGACGCGCTGCAAAGCAGGGCGACCTATGCCGACCAGTACGCGGCCCAGAAACGCTTTCTCGCTTCCCAGCGTCTGGTGCTTGAACTCGCGCAGAACCGCTACATCAACGGCGCCGTGAGCTATCTTGAAATCCTGGACGCCCAGAGAAGCGTGTTCCAGGCGCAGCAGGATCTGCTCGGAACCCGCCGAGATCAACTGGTCAATGAAATTAACCTGTACCGCGCCCTTGGGGACGGAGTGTCCGAAAGTTCGGGCAATATGACGCAATAACCAACAAACCACACGAGGAAAAATCATGAAAATATCCACTTGTTCAACACTGGTTCTGGCATTGTCCCTCACTGTTTTTCCCGCCGGGATGGCGGCTGCGGCCGATCACGGCGGGCATGGCGGGCACGGCGCGGCGTCGGGCGCCGTGAAACCGCAGAGCAGCCAGACCATCACTACAAAAGGCGTGGTGGAAAGCATTGACGCCGCGAACGGAAAAGCCACGCTCACGCACGAGCCGATCCCTTCGATGAACTGGCCCAAAATGACCATGCGTTTTGTCGCCAAACCCCCGCTGATGGACGGGCTTAAACCCGGCGACAAGGTGCGCTTTGATTTTCGCAATGAAGGCGGAGAATCCATTTTGCTGGATATAGAAAAAATTCAGTAACGATCCGGCGGAGCGCGTATTCGCGCTCCGCCGGCAATACTTTAGGTAATCGAGACGTGATATGCTACTCAGAAAAATTTTGCCGGCAGTGTTCTGCCTCACGGTCGGAGCGGGCGCCGGTTACCTTGCCCGGCCGCATCTCGCTCCGGCGTTGAAGGACCAGGCCACGCACGGGCAAACGGATAAAGGCGAGCGCAAGGTGCTGTACTGGTACGACCCCATGTATCCGGGCACGCACTTTGACAAACCGGGACCCTCTCCCTTTATGGATATGGATCTTGTGCCGCGTTACGCCTCGGAAGGCGCCGGCGCCGGCATCCGCATAGATCCGGCCCAGGTGCAGAACCTCGCTGTCCGCACCCGGAAAGTTGAAAGGGGAAATCTTGTCTTCAGCCGGGACATCCCGGCCAATGTGGAATTTAACGATTATCAGCTCGCAAGGGTGCAGCCCAGAGCGGAAGGTTTCGTGGAAAGCGCGCTTTCCTGGGCTGTGGGCGACGTTGTGACGGCGGGCGACGCGCTGGCCGACATTACCGTGCCCGGATGGGCCGCGGATCAGAGCGAATACCTGCTGCTGAAAGCCCAGAAAGCCGACGCCGTCCTTGTGCGCGGCGTGTGGGAGCGGATGCGCCTGGCCGGTATTCCCGAAAAAATGCTCAAGGCCCTGGAGGCCACAGGCAAGGTGCAGACCCGCATGACTGTCCATGCCCCCATAAGCGGCGTGTTGACCGGTTTTGACGTGTATCCGGGGATGAACGTCAACAAGGGCATGACCATTGCCACCATTCAGGGCACAAATCCCGTATGGGTGTCGGCTGACGTTCCCGAACGCGACATCCATCTTGTGGCAAAGGACAAGCGCATCCGCGTCACCGCGGCCGCCTGGCCGGACAAGGTCTTTTACGCCCAATCCTTCACCCTGCTTCCCAGGGCGGACAAGGGCACGCGCACGGTTCCCCTGCGGCTCACGCTCGACAACCCCGACGGGCTGCTGAAACCGGGCATGACCGCGACCATACGCCTGCGCGGCGCGGATGAGGAAACCCTGCTCATTCCCACGCAAAGCCTGATAGATCTCGGGGAGGAGCAACGCGTCATCGTACGCCTGGCTGACGGATCCTTTGCGCCCAGGCAGGTGCATGCGCTGCGCTCCTCAAGAGAAAAAACAGCCGTCGCTTCCGGGGTGGAACCAGGGGAAGAGGTTGTCGTCACCGGCCTGTTCCTGATTGATTCCGAAGCCAATCTGCAGGGCGCGCTGAACAGGATGCGCCGGGATAATGCCCAGGATCACACCCGGCACACCGTGGAGGAAAGCCAATGATCGCAAGGCTCATACGCTACTGTGTGGAAAACCGGTTTTTTGTGCTGCTCGGCGCGGCCATGCTTTCCGCCTGGGGAGGCTGGGCCATATACAACACCCCGGTGGACGCCCTGCCCGACCTCTCCGACACGCAGGTCATCATCAGAACATCCTACCCCGGCAAAACGCCGCAACTCATTGAAAACCAGATAACCTACCCTCTGACCACGGCCATGCTTTCCGTTCCCGGAGCGAAGGTCGTGCGCGGTTTTTCCGCCTTCGGCGACTCCTACGTCTACATCATTTTTGAAGACGGCACAGATTTGTACTGGGCGCGCAGCCGCGTGCTGGAATACCTGAACCAGGCGCAGGGCAGACTGCCCGCCGGGGTAACGCCCTCGCTCGGTCCGGACGCCACAGGCATAGGCTGGATATTCGAGTACGCGCTGGTGGATAAAAGCGGGCGGCACGATCTGGCCGAACTGCGCTCGCTTCAGGACTGGGTGCTCAAATTTGAACTGTCGGCCCTGCCCGATGTGGCGGAAGTGGCCCCTGTGGGCGGCGTTGTCCGCCAATACCAGATTGTGGCCGACCCGGTAAAGATGGCGCAGTACCGGATCGCCATTGACGCCATACTCAAGGCAGTGGGCAATTCCAACCAGGAGAGCGGCGGTTCTGTGATCGAGCAGGCCGAATCGGAGTACATGGTTCGGGCTGACGGCTATTTGCGCGGGATTGAGGATTTCAAAAAAATCGTTCTCAAAACTTCGGCCAACGGCACGCCCGTCTATCTGGAAGACGTGGCCCGCATCCGGCTCGGTCCGGAAATGCGGCGCGGCCTTGTGGAACTGAACGGCGAAGGCGAGGTGGCGGGCGGCGTTGTGCTTATGCGTTCGGGCAAAAACGCGCGAGAGGTCATCAAAAATGTCAAGGTCAAGCTGGCTGGCCTGGCCAAAAGCCTTCCCGATGGCGTCGAGATTGTGACCGTGTATGACCGAAGCCAGCTTATCGAACGGGCCATCGACAACCTCACCATCAATCTTGTCGAGGAATTTATCGTGGTGGCCGTGGTCTGCGCTGTTTTTCTCATACATTTGCGTTCGGCCTTTGTGGCTATCCTCTCCCTGCCGCTGGCGCTCTTCATATCGTTTATTATCATGTATTATCAGGGGGTTTCAGCGAATATCATGTCCCTCGGCGGCATCGCCATCGCCGTGGGGGCCATGGTGGACGCCTCGGTCGTGATGGTGGAGAACACCCACCGCAAACTTGAGCGGATACGCAAGGAGGGCACGGAAATCTCCCCGGAACAGCGCTGGGAAATAATTATTATTGCGGCTCAGGAAGTAGGTCCGGCGCTCTTTGCCAGCCTGCTCATCATCACCTTGTCCTTTGTTCCGGTTTTTGCCCTGGAAGGGCAGGAGGGGCGGATGTTCCGGCCCCTGGCCCTGACCAAACTCTACGCCATGGGCGGCGCGGCCATTTTGTCCGTCATGGTTATTCCCGTGTTCATAGGCATCTGGGTCCGCGGCTCCGTGCCTGATGAGGAGAGCAATCCCCTGACGCGCTTTCTCATCCGCATTTACACCCCGGCCATACGCGCCGTGCTGCGCCATCCCAAAGCCACGCTCGGCGTGGCCCTGCTGCTGGCCCTTTCCACCCTGTGGCCCCTGTCGCGTCTGGGAGGAGAATTTCTGCCCCGCATGGACGAGGGGGATTTGCTGTATATGCCGTCCACCCTTCCCGGCGTCTCTGTCAGTGAAATAGGGCATATCCTGCAACTCACCGACAAACTTATCAAGACAGTGCCCGAAGTGGACACGGTATTCGGCAAGGCCGGACGGGCGGAAACAGCCACGGACACGGCGCCTGTTGAAATGGTGGAAACGACCATCCGCCTGAAGCCGAAAGACCAGTGGCGCAAGGGCATGACCATCGAAAAGATACTGGAAGAACTGGACGCGACCGTGCGCCTGCCCGCCGTGGCCAACCTTTGGGTTCCGCCCATACGCAGCCGCATCGACATGGTTTCGACCGGCGTGAAAAGCCCCATAGGCATCAAGGTTTCAGGGGCGGACATGGCGCAGGTGGACAGGACGGCGGCGGAAATCCGCAACGTGGTCATAGACGTGCCGGGAGTGTCTTCGGCCCTGGCCGAAACACTGACCGGCGGCCGCTATGTGGATATCGCCGTCAGGCGGGAATCCGCCGCGCGGTACGGCATGAACGTCGCCGACGTGCAGATGTTCGTGTCTCTGGCCATTGGCGGAGAGAAGATAGGCGAAACCGTGGAGGGGGTGGCGCGCTACCCCATCAACCTGCGCTACCCGCAGTTTTATCGTGACAGCCTCGCCTCGCTCCGGAGCATGCAGGTGCTGACGCCGGGCGGACAGCAGATCACGCTGGAGGACGTGGCCGACATCCGCATGGTGTCCGGCCCCACCATGCTGAAAAGTGAAAACGGCAGACTGGCGAGCTGGGTGTATATTGACGCGCGGGATCAGGACATGCTGACCCTGGTGCGCGGCATGGACGCGGCCATCCGGGAAAAAGTGAGCCTGCCGCCGGGAGTGAGCGTGTCCTTTACCGGCCAGTTCGAGATGCTGGAACGGGCAAGCGCCCGTTTGCGGCTTATGATTCCGGTCACGCTCATGATTATTTTCATACTTCTGTACCTGGAGTTCAAAAGCGTGCGCGAATCCCTGCTGATCATGACCTGCCTGCCCTTTTCGCTCATCGGCGGGATATGGTTCATGTACGTGCAGGGCTATTCCCTCTCCGTGGCCTCCGGCGTCGGCTTTATCGCTCTGGCCGGCCTTGCGGCGGAATTCGGCGTTGTGATGCTGATGTATCTGCTCCACGCGGTGCGCGACAGGGCGGAACTGGCTTCGCCTGAAACGGCGACCGCGGAGGCCCTTGACGCGGCCATTTTTGAAGGGGCCGTTCTGCGCGTGAGGCCCAAGGCCATGACGGTCATAACCACGGTGGCCGGGCTGCTGCCCATTTTCTGGAGAGCGGGGACCGGATCCGAGATAATGACGCGCATCGCCGCCCCCATGTTCGGCGGCATGGTCAGCGCGGTGGTGCTTTCCATGCTCATCATCCCCGCCGCCTACAAACTGATGACGGCTTCATCGCTTCTTCGCAAATAACCGGAGGTTGTTATGCGCGTTCTCGTTACCGGGATCCTGATCCTGCTGCTGGCAAGCCCGGTTTTCGCCTTTCCTTTTTTCAATTCCGGCAAATCCGTGAAGCAGGTTACGGACGCCGACGGGGTGATCAACATTGACGCCGCGGCGGTCAAGCCGTCCCTGGCCGCGTATTTTCGTTATGCCGCCAGGGGGAAAAAAGTGGATTTCTTCATTGTGCGCGACGGTCAGGGCGCAATCCGGGTCGCTCTGGACGCCTGCGAAGTCTGCTGGAGGGAGGGCAAGGGCTATGTCCTGAACAACGGGGCCATGCAATGCCTGAATTGCGGGCGGCAGTTTGCCCTGAACCGCATCGGCGTCATTGTCGGCGGCTGCAATCCCCATGCTGTGAAATTCAGCCTCAACGGCGAAACGGTGAGCATCACCGCCGCTGAACTGCTCTCCGGCAGCGGCTACTTTCCGGGGAACGCGCAATGAACATTTTTACCATACCGGCCAGACATATACGGAGAAAATGGCTGCGCAGCCTCATGCTTGCGGCCGTGTTCACCCTGGGGCTCGCGTCCATGGTCGGCCTCTATCAGGTGTCCACGCAGGTGGCGGACAACCTGGAACGGAAACTGATCAGTTATGGCGCGAACATCCTGGTGACGCCCAAGCGGGAAACCCTGAAAATCAGCTATGGCGGCTATGATTTGGGCGACGTGGCCATTGAGGAACACGTCATTGATCTTGCCGCGGCGCGCAGGGCCATTGACGGGATCGCCCTGCGCGGCAACGTCGCCGTTATCGCCCCGCGCATGCTCGCGACCGCCCGCGTGGACGGAAAAAGCATAGCTCTTGTGGGCGTGGACTTCACCTCCGAACTTGAACTCAAGGGTTACTGGAATGTGGACGGCGCATTTCCGGCCTCCAATGAGCGGGGGGACATCCTGGCCGGGGGCGTGGCCGCGGAAAAACTGCGCCTGCGGGTTGGTCAGATTCTCTCCGTCAACGGACAGGATTTGCGGATCAGCGGTGTGCTGAACCTCACCGGCAACGACGACGACACCGTTCTTTTCGTCCCCATTCAGGTGGCCCAGACGTTGGCCGGAAAACCCGGACAGGCGGCTTTTCTGGAAGTGGCCGCCCTCTGCTCCGGCTGCCCGATTGAAGACATTGTGAACCAGTTGCAGGCCGCCCTGCCGGACGCGGACGTCAGGGCGCTTGCCCAGGTTGCCGAAACACGCATGTACGCCGTCCATTTTGTGCAGCGTCTGGCCTTTTCGGTCAGTCTTGTCATTCTGGTGACCGCGTGCGCCATGCTGGTGATGTCCATGCTGTCCGCCGTTGCCGAGCGCCGCAAGGAAATAGGCATCATGCGGGCCGTGGGCTTCTCCCGAAAAAGCGTTTTCATGGTGTTTGTGGCCGAAGCCCTGTCTCTGGGCGCTTTGTCCGGAGCGGCAGGGTACGCCCTGGGGCAGTGTCTGGCGGTCTATGTGCTGGACCAGCTTCACCTTGTTGAAGAAACGCGTTTTGTTTTTGATCCGGCCGCCCTTGGGGGGCTGGTGGCTGTGGCCGCGCTCATGGCCGGTCTTGCGGCGGCTTTTCCCGCCTGGCGGGCGACGATGGTGGAGCCGGCCGAAGCGCTGGTAGCGCTTTGATTTTGGAGGAAATCATGCTGTACGCGAAAAATATATCCAAATTCTATCAGGGCGCTGAAAATCCGGCTGTCCGCGATGTTACCCTGACTGTACGGCAGGGGGATTTTTTGAGCATCACCGGGCGTTCCGGTTCCGGGAAATCCACCCTGCTCCACGTGCTCTCGTCGCTGATCCGGCCGGACAGCGGCAGCCTGCTGCTGGAGGGAAAAGACATCGCCTGCGCCACGGACCGGGAGCGGACGCGGTTGCGCAAGGAAAAATTCGCCGTGGTTTTTCAGCAGCACCACCTTCTGCCGTATCTGTCCGCTCTGGAAAACGTTCTGCTGCCTTTTCTGGATACGGTGAAGCCGGTGGGGGAGCGGGAATTGGCGAGCGCCCGGCGCATGCTGGAGCAGGTGAGGCTGGCGGGCAGGGAAGGTTCACGGCCGGGGCAGCTTTCGGGCGGGGAGCAGCAGCGCGTGGCTATCGCCAGGGCGCTGGCCGGGGGCGCGCGGGTGCTGTTTGCCGACGAGCCGACGGGCAACCTGGATTCGGCCACGGGCGAGGCCATTATCGCGCTTTTGCAGAAACTCAACCATGAGGGGCTGACTGTCGTCATGGTGACGCACAACCCGGAATTCGCCCGTTGCGGCAACCGCGCCGTCACAATGGCTGACGGGCGGCTGGCATAGGACTCTGTTTTGCCTGTCGCCGCCCCGCAAGCCCGGCGAAGGCAGCTTCATTTTCCACGGCCCGTTCCGGGGCGCTCTCCCGGGCGCACAGGCCATAAAGCGCCCGTTGCAGTATCCCCACAATGGCGTATCGGTTGGTGCTTTGCCGCGCAAACTGCAGGAAGTTCAGATACATCTCGCTGCTCCGCAGTGAAAGGCGCTCCTCGTCTATCCGGCGCAGAAGCTCTATCTGAAACCGGTTAATCGCTTGCCGCAACGCGTCATTGGTGCGTTGCGCGTTTTCGACGTCCTCTCTGGATGTGCCGTGCCGGTATGTCTGCAGAAAAGCGGGCATGGTCTCCAGAACCGTCGCCATACGCAGAAGGTTTTTACGTAGCGTTCCTTTGTACACGTGGTGCCTGTTGGCAAGATGGCTTTCCATCATGTCGAACGCGCTCCGCAAACCATGTGAAATTTCTTTCATATTGGAGAAAATCCGGTAGTAATTGCATGTGATATTCACAGGTTTGTGTGAAAAACGCATTAAGATTCCATGTCTTTTTCGTGTCGAGTTTTCTTGCGCGCCTGCATCGTCCGCGGACTTCAGCGATATTGCCGCAAAGAATGTCGGAGAACCTTTAACGCATTGACCGGAACGTCCATGGCTCATCTGCCGGGGCGACTTCTTGAACAAAAGCCCCACTATTACCCGAAGAATGGCTCAGGGCGACAAAAAATAAAAAAATCTGGCACTGACGCAACTGGAACCAAAAAGTATTTTTGACACAAAGCTGTAACAAGAAGCTGATATTTCTTTCGCGCGCCGTAAAGGCAGCGCGGAAATACACAGTTGGTTGCCGGGATGACGGCTTCCGTGACGCTTTCGTTGGTCAGGCGGAATTTTTAAGGGCGACAATGGACTCTTTTTACAACAGGGAACTGAGCTGGCTGGCCTTCAACCGCCGCGTCCTTCAGGAAGCGGGGGACTGCAGCGTGCCGTTGATGCAGCGTCTGCGTTTTTTGGGCATCTACTCCAACAACAACGACGAATTCATCAAGGTTCGCCTCGCCAAACTCATCCGTATGGCGCGGAACGGCAAATCGAAAAAAACGCTGCTGCCCGGCGGGTATACGGCACAGGAGCTCGTCAGCCTGATCGACCTGGATATCAGCGCGGGGCAGCGGAAATTCACGGAACTTTACGTGCGTGTTTTAGAGGAGATGGCGCAGGAAGGAATACACGTCATCGACGAGACCGGGCTGAATGAAGAACAAAAGCTGTTCTGCCGCAAATATTTTCTTGATGTGGTAAGCCGCCGGGTGGTGCCGCTTTTCCTGTATAAAACCGTGCGGCTCCCTTTTTTGCCCGACAACGGCGTGTATTTCGCCGTCTGTATGGAATCCGGAGAAGGGCGCAAAAGGCGGTTCGCAATTTTGCAGGTTCCCGTGAACAGTTCCTGCCCGCGGTTTGTGACATTGCCCTCAAAAAAAGGGCGGCATGATGTGATTTTTCTGGATGACATCATACGCCTTTGTCTGGATGACATCTTTTTCATGTTCACCTATGAGCGCATCCGGGCGTTCATGTTCAAACTCGTGCGCGATGCCAGCCTCAGCCTGGACAGCGGCCTTGACAAAAGCCTGCTGGAAAAGATGGAGGAAGGGCTGGAACAGCGCATGCGCGGAAAACCAGTCCGATTTATCTATCACCGTGAAATGCCGGACGATTTGACGCAATTGCTCGTTTCCAAGCTCAAGCTGAAGGATGACGAGAGCGAACCGGGCAGACGCTACCATATGTTGCGGGACTTGATGCGATTTCCCGTGATCCGACAGGATCTGGAGTCCAAACGCGCGCCCACGCTGGTGCATCCCAGCATCACGCCCCGATCAAGCATTTTCCACACGATCAACCATCAGGATATCCTGATGGCATTTCCCTACCAGGGCTTTGACCACGTCATTGATTTCCTGCGGGAAGCCGCCATTTCCCCCACGGCAAGCTCCATCCATATTACGCTGTACAGGCTGGCGTCCGATTCACGGGTCGTCACGGCGCTGACCAGCGCCGCGAAAAACGGCAAGAAGGTGACGGCATATGTGGAACTGCTGGCCCGGTTTGACGAGGAGCGCAACGTCAACATCATCGACACGCTCCAGGGCGCCGGCGTTGAGGTCATCCACGCTTCTCCGGCGCTGAAAGTCCACTGCAAGCTGATTCTCGTGCAATGCAGGGATCAGAAAAGCGGGTCAAAAAGCTATGTGTACGTGGGAACGGGCAATTTCAACGAGGATACGGCCAGAATTTACAGCGACTTCGGCCTGCTGACCTCGGACAAGGCTTTTGTCGGCGACGCCCGGGCCGTGTTCACCTTCCTGAGCAACATGCACCATCGGTTTGTCTGCAAAAAACTGCTCGTCTCTCCCTTTGACATGCGCCGTCAACTGGGGAAACTGATCGCCAACGAGATCAGCAACGCCAAAAAGAACAAACAGGCGTATATATGGATAAAATGCAATAGCATAACGGACGCAAAGATGGCCGGAATGCTCTACCACGCCGGCAAAAACAATGTTGCCGTCCGCCTGATCGTGCGCGGCGCGTGCATCATAAAACCCCAGTTTCCGCGATTGAGCGAAAACATCAGGGGCATAAGCATCATGGACAAGTATCTGGAACACGCCAGGCTCATGATCTTTTGCAACGGCGGCGATGAGACGGTCTATATTTCCAGCGCGGATCTGATGACCCGCAACCTGGACCGCCGCGTGGAAGTGGCCGCGCCGGTGCAGGACAAGCGGCTGAAAAAAGAGTTGAAGCGCTTTTTCGAGATCCAGTGGTCGGACAACACCAAGGCCAGGGATCTGGCCTCCCTTGACACAAACAGTTACGTCCCCGCCGGGAACTCGGCGCAAATCCGCGCCCAGGACGCTTTGTATGCCTATTACACAAACCATGAACACGAGGCGGGCCAGTGAAGTCGGATATTCTCGCAGCCATTGACATAGGGTCGAACGCCGTCAGGCTTCTCATCAATTATGTGGAAATTGAGGATGCCGCGTATGCGCTGAAAAAAGTCGCCTATCTGCGGGTTCCCATCCGGCTTGGCGAGGACGTCTTTACCCGTTGCCGGGTCAGTGACGCCAAGGCCGAGAGGTTGCTGGAAACCATGCGGGGTTTCAGGCATGTCATGCGGGCGTATGGCGTTTCGGATTACAGGGCCTGCGCGACCAGCGCCATGCGCGATGCCGTCAACGGAGCGGAACTGGTCGCGGCTGTCAGGAAGAATTCCGGTATCGCCATTGAAATCATCAGCGGCGAGGAAGAGGGGAATATCATCCATACAGCCAGCCCGAGCGCGGGGGCCGGCGCCACCTTGTACGTCAATGTGGGGGGCGGCAGTACGGAGCTTGTCTTGTGCAAAGACAACCAGTTGCGTTTTCATGATTCGTTCCAACTGGGGACGGTGCGCATGCTCATCCGCAACGCCGGAAAGAACGTTGCCGCCTGGGATACGGAGAAAGAACGGTTCACGCTCAACCTCAAGGACATACACGCCCGCTACGCCCCGCCCCGCGTGATCGCTTCCGGCGGCAACATCAACAAGGCCCACAAGATGCTCGGGAAAAAAAACGGGGATCCGGTCAGGCCTGACGAACTCAGGGATTTGCTCGCAAAGCTGAAGCCGCTGAGTATCGCCGAACGCATGCGCGACTTCGGGCTGAACGATTACCGGGCGGACGTCATCGTGCCGGCGTTGGAAATATTCCTGTGCATCAGCAGGGCATGCCCTTCAATGCGCAACATCCATGTCCCAAAAATTGGCTTGGCGGACGGGCTCATACACGAGATGTGCAAAAAACGTCTGGCGGCCGGAACATACAACCAGGAGGAAAAGCATGACCGCTAAAATCATCACCGCTGAATACGTCGCTGATCTTTGCCGCAGGATTGAGGAGGGCGAACTGCCCAAAAAGAATACGGAAATTTCGGCCAAGGAATTTGTCAGGCAAATGGTGCCGCATGTGAAAATTTTTTTGGCAAAGGGGTACACCTATAAAGAAATAGCGGTATTTTTCGGTCATGTGTCCGTGACGGATCTGAAAAAGGCTGTCGCCAAGGAAGCCGCCGCGACACCGCCGGAAAAGTCGGAGAAAGAATATCCTGAGAAGGCGGTTTCCGCCAAACCTTCCGGCAAAGGGAAGCAGGCAAAAAAAGCCCGGCCGGGACAGTAGCCCAAGGCAGGCGCATGGCAAACCCCGCAACCACGCCTCCGGGCATGGATGCGGGGTTTGTCCGTCATGCGAACGTTCGGCAAAAATGTTTCCCGGGATATGGATTTCCTCTTTGCGGGTCAAAGTGACAACAGAGTGCAATCAAAATGCTTGCACAAGATTCCTCAAGGCCCTACAACAGTTTCGGCAATGGCGCCGCCATGCGGGTTTCACCCTGCGGCTTCATCGCCAAAACCGACGACGAAACGAAATTTCTCTCCAAAATCGTGAGGCCGATACCTTGAAACAGGAAAGTTTGAAGGCTGTTCAGACGACTCTCGCTCGGGCTCTTCGCGGGATAGCCCCGGAGGAGTGCGCGACACGCCTGAAAGTGCTCGGTTTCGTCAAAAAAACTTGCAGGATACGGAAAAATGACAAGATGAAAAACACACCAAACCATTTCAGCCATTCTCTGGGCAAGGAGAAACAGCGCCATGTTGAACACCACGGAAAAGACGCAAAGGTTGTTGGCACTGCTTGGACACGATGAAACCCCACTGGGCGTTTATTACACCAGCACCAAGCCTGACGGATTCGGACCGAAGCCCGGAGAAGTTTTTTCCCGGGAGCGTGAAATCGCAAATGAGATTGACTGGCAGCAAGCTTTCGGCAATTTTTCCTGTCTTACAGGCAATATCTGGCTTGCACGCAAGAAAAGAAAGGCGGCCTGGATCAGCCATGAAGAGTGCGGCTGTATGGGTGGAGGTTTTTATTCCGGCATATACCGCCCCTACCTTGAGATGAACGTATTATATGTTTCCACGGGCGTGCCGGGAACTCCCATCGAAGGCGAGCACTATCTGCCATCGCCGGAATCCATGCGGGCCTTTATGGAAGATGCCGCTCCACCGGCGCCTTCGGGCAAGTATTGCGTCATCAAGCCCTTGGAACAGTTCACAAATGAAGAACAGCCATTGGTAGTGGTATTTTTTGCCAGACCGGAAGTGTTGACCGGTCTTTATACACTGACAAGCTACACTATCGGTGATCATAATGCTGTTGTGTCGCCTTTTGGCGCTGCCTGTACCAATATTATCGCTTGGCCGTTGGTTTATCAGCAGCGAGGACAGGAATGCGCCGTGCTTGGCGGGTTTGACATATCAGCCCGAAAATTTATGAAACCCGATGAACTCAGCTTTGCCATCCCATTGCCTCTATACCGTAAAATGCTTGAAGTCATGGAAGACTCCGCTTTGACCCGCCATACGTGGGAAGGAGTACGCAAAAAGGCGCTGAAAAGCAGACGAACATGGGGAGAGAAAGTTTTGGATGCGTGAAATGCAATTTTTCCAAGGCCATCCCGCTCATGCGATATGCGGGTCAAGCCGTACCGGCACGCGCCGTCACTTCCTCGCCGGAATCGTGCCAAGGGCGATGCCGCCCAGAATCAGGCCCGTGGCCACAACAAGCGGCATGTCCACGCTTTCGCCCAAAAAGATGACCGCGCTGAAAATACCCACGACAGGCGTGGCCAGAACGCTCAGGGATGTGGTGGCGGCGGGCAGGCAGGAGTTGATGACGGTCATGGCCCAAACGGCCAGAGCGGTTGCCGGGATGCCGCTATACGCCAGAAGCAGGGCCAGGGAGGGGGTCAGGGTAAAGGAGGGAACGCCTTCCACCGCAAGGGCCGGTAACAAAAGCAGCAAAGTGCCCAGCAGCGTCTGCCAGAAGAGAAGCTGGAAGGGGGTGGACAGCCACACGTAGGCGCGGATGCACAGTATGCCCACGGCCCAGGAAAAAGCGTTCAGAAGGAGCAAGGCGGTCCCGATCAGGACATCGCTGTTCCCCTGGTACAGGGCAAGGGGGTTGCACAACACAACTACGCCGCACATGCCGATGATTATGCCCACAAGGCGGCGGCGCGGCAGTTTTTCATGCAGGAAAAACCAGGCCCCCGGCGCGACCCAGAGCGGCGTCGTATAGCCGAGCACAATGGAACGCCCGGCGGGCATGAACTGAAGCCCGGCGGCCATCAGGGCGGGGGCGACAGCCATGTTGATGACGCCGATTACCAGCACGATGTAGACGTCGTGTCTTTTGGGGATGACAAACTGCCCGGTGGCGCACTGCACAACAAATACCGTAACGGCGGCTATGCCCGTTCGCAGGACGGCGGACCAGAGAGGCGGAACCTCAAGAACTATGAGTTTGACGACTGTCCAGTTCATGCCCCAGGCAAGAATGACAATGCTGAAAAGCAGAATGGCTGCGCGGCGTGACATTTGCATGGTTTTAGGCCGGGTTCCCAGACCCCGGCTCGCGGGAGAGAGCGCAAGGCAGCGAGGTCATGCATTCTCCATGTCCTGCAATTCGAATTCCAGGTCAAAAAATAAGACATTTTTTTGGAACCGGAATAACTCCTCCATGTTTTTTCGCACAATAAAAAGTATTTCCGCCTGCTTTTTCGGATTTTCTTCCGTGCGGATGGTGTTGCTTGTCGTCGCCATGGTGAATGACCTCCAGCCTCGGCACGGTGTATTGCTGATCGCTTACCTTGTCAATATAAATAGTAAATACGCGATCGCCACCGTCGTCAGCCATTGTGACGGCGCGATTGGCCTGCCAAATACGCCTCATATTTTGGCAGCACCGCTGCGCACGGCCCGCTTTCCACCAGTTTGCCCTTGTCGATCCGGAGCAGGCTGTCGCAGCGCTGCACAGTTGTCAGCCT
>JAISZT010000060.1 GCA_031284485.1 Desulfovibrio sp. | reverse complement strand
GCGCTATTCCGCAGGCGATCCTCTGGACGGGATGCGGGAACGTGTTCAGTATGCCTTTGACGATTTGCAGAGGCATCAGGATGCGTTCCCTGATGACACGTTCAAGTTATGGGAACCTGACGCCTACTACTTTGTGATGCTCCTGTTCAGTTGGATTGTTCTCTTCAATGTGCCCGACATGGTGAAGACGCTTGCGGCATCCATCAGCCGGGATCCGGACGATGGGTGGGATCCTTTCATCCAGGTCTTGTTCGCGACCTTTGGCGTAACGGATTTTCCCGGCGCCAAGGCGGAGTTGCTGCATCCCAAACCCTACGGCATTCTCTATGAAGCCCTGCCCAAAGACAGGGCGGGACGACAGAACGGCATACAGGCCTATCTCAAAAGCTGGTACAAAAGCAAAAGCATCAGGGGCTGCTATTGGCACAACCGGCATAAAGCCGAACTGCATCCCGAAAACCATTTGGGCTATTGGGCTTTTGAAACCGGCATGCTGACCGTGCTTGACCGGTTGGATGACAGTGCATACCGGAACCTGAACTTTTATCCCCGTGACCTTGTGGACTACTGCCGTGAACAGGGCTGGGACAAGGAGCTGCTTGAAACCTTGAAGGCTCTGCGCGAGAAACCGGCCCGGCGGGATTGAGGATTACGGAGTATGTCTTTCAAAAAACAGGGACGCGGCGTTATCCGCCTTGGTGACGCCACGACGCACGGCGGCAAGGTCGTCAAAGTCGCGCACAAGGCTTCTGTGCTGGGCATGCCCGTCGCCTGCATCGGTGACATGGTGACCTGCCCCATGTGTAAAGGAGTATTTCCCATCGTGGAAGGAGATTCGGATTTCACAATCCAGGGTGACCGCGTAGCCTTTGACGGCCACAAGACGGCCTGCGGCGCGGCGCTGATTTCTTCAGTATAATTACAATCGGTAATCCCCCGGCTCTGGTTTGCCCCCCATCAGGTAGACAACGTAAAAAGGCCCCATGTCGTGAACTGCTCATTAGTCTGGACGGCGTGAGCCGCCTCGCCGTTGGGTATTTTTTGTCAAAAGTATCCTTCAACCGGATGAACCATATTTTTCTTGTTTGCCCTCATAGTTCGTCGCGATAGCTCGCTTCCTTCACTCTCCTCTCTTTGCACCGTCCAAACCGGTCTATTGACGCCCGGCAGCATCCCGAAAATTTCGGGGTAACTGCCGGGGTATTTTTTTCAAAAATCATTTTTTAATCAAATATACTAATATAATATCAGTGTATAAGCGTGGAGATGTATAACGCTTCCAAGACGCGGGAGGCGGTTGAACGGACCGGCAAGACGCTGGATTTTCCAAGTGTGGCGAACCGGGCTGCGGACTGGCTTTATTCCAAACGGATGTCCATCCGCGCCGCGTATCCTGAGATGCCTTTCGGCACACGGGCCGAGCTGCAACGGTGGCGGACCCGGTGCGCGGAGATGTTCGACCGGGTTGTGCTTGAGCCGAAACCGGAAACACCGGAGGCCGAGGCATGAATACGGAACGGATCACGCGGCTGGAAAAACTGCTGAACCGGGAACTTTCCACCGAAGAAAAAGAACGGCTGCACCGGATACAGGATACGCTGCAAATTTCAGCCGAAGACGCTTTATGGGATGTCCTCATGGCGATGGAATACCAACGGACGTATTATGAGGAGTTACCGCAAAAAATCGCAACGGCCTCCACAGACATTCTGCGAGGAATTTCCGACGCCGCCGAAGCCGAAGCGCGGCGGGCGCAAGGGAGGCTGGCCGAAAGCGTGGAGGAACTGGCGCAAAAGTTGGCGGTACGGATCAACATGGCAAGGCGCATACGCAGAGCGACAGCGGCGTCAAGCCGTGATGCGTCCATCTTTTCCGGGAATCGCTTCGCCATGATTTCACGATAAGCCGAATACGGCGAGGCCATGTCCCCGATTTTGGGGAACTGGAATGGCTTCACGTTCATGCCGTAGAAAATGCGCCGCCGCAGTGTTGCGGCGGTGAGGCAGTTAAACGTGCATTTGCATTGGAAAATGGCCATTATCTCATCATAAAAAGGCATTCATGGGTAAAATAAGAGTAGATGTTCATTGGCCAGTTAATCAAAAAATGAAGCTCTCTCAAAATTTGTGGGAGCTTCATTTTCATATTTTTAGACTTCTTTTGCGTTTTGGTCAGCCGGAACTACAAGCATTACTCAACTAAAACTTTATGGACGATAGTACTTTTTGCCGATTCACTTCATATCCAAATGGGACAAGGGTATAATGTCACCGTCAGTAAAGTATCAAATCGTGCAATTCGTCGGCGAAGCGCTATTTATTGCCAAAAACCTCACGCAACATACGTTCTCTATTAAAATCATCTAACACCCCATGGTATATCCATGCTTGTGGTTCTGAGGCCACTTTTGACAGAAATGCGGCTTTTTCTTGCTCCGCATTTGGATGTCGAGCCATCAAAAGCGCAACTACATAATTAAATTTGTTGCCGATTTCCAAGTCCGGCGAGGATGTGGATGGAAGCGCTGCATAGATAGTCGCAACTTCACGGTAGCACGTCTCATCGATTTGTCTGGCAACGCCTTCAAATTCGTCCAGCATGCAAAGCATCATCTTGGCTTCGATAAGACTTGGCTTTAGCTCCAACAATTGATGAGTATCTGCGCGACATTCGCTTAACATTCTGCGGCTACAATATAGGTTGGCGCGTGCTTGCAGCAGGGGAAAGCTATTAGGGTATGCGAGCAGCCCTTTAGTCAGAAGCCCGGCAATGGCAGCGGTGTCCTCATGCCGTTCCTGGTATAGGCGGAATGTTTCTTCTAGGTACGCCTGTTCTTTTTTTTCTTGATTTTCGCAGCCTACAAAAAAGATAATAGCAAACAACAAACCGGCTACAGAGGGCTTCACGGTGTTGTGACCTTCCGCACAGCGATTGGAATCGTCGCTTGCTGGGTTATTCCTGGGACAACTCCTTCGGGGAAAATTCCACATGAAATAACTGTTATGGATACATGAACAGGGGTCAAGTCCACAGGAACAGGCAGGATCAAACTAGCTGAACCCAAAAACATGTCTCTGCTGCTCTCTGCAATAATATACGGTTCATGCTTTTTTACCACCTGTGAGGCCAATACTTCTCCCCCTCTGACAAGTTTAACAGTGGCCTGTCTCCAAGAGTTTGGAGCTAGTTTTCTGACTGCGGTGTCTGAAAAGACGCTGACATCGACTTGATTTGGTGAGTATTCATGAATTACTACATGCCCACGTACGCCTCCAGAGGCGTTGATACCAACGCCCTCACCAAAGCCATAGCCGATGCCGATTTTGCTATACGGCATACTCATGGGCACATACTCAAAACGCTCTATAGCATCAACGTGCTGAAACATATTAACAGCGCCAAGATTACTCTTACCAATACGGCTACAATCACCGACCATCGTTACGGGTGTCCCTAGCATGATTTCTCCACATAATACCGACTTGACAAGTGCGAATCGCTTGTCGGTCAAACGGTAAAGCTTAGCGAGATTTTAGCTTTTTTCATGACAAATATCGGCTCCACACACCTCAAGTAATACATGAAAAATATCGAAGCGTCTACCATTGTCCAGCAATATCAGCAATTCTAATTGTGGCTATTGCCTTAACTCAGCATAGGTAACGGTACCCGCCTTGGTACATGCCAGTAACAGTCTGTCAAAACCTTGAGCTGCCAAAACCGGCGGTTGAATCGATAGCAAAATTAATTATGGGATAATTTTGTCGTGTCGAATTGTCTGTCCCTGGACGAAGAAACCCCGCGGGGGGCTTCCATTGTCCGCTACAGCGCAAGACTGGCCAGAACGCCGCCCGAAACCAGCATGGTCAGGGCGGCGAGCATCATTTTTTTTCATTTCCCGCCGCCATCGGCAAACTCCCCGGCCGCGTGAACGCCGAGGAATAATCCGCCGCCGAGAAGCAGTCCGCCCATGAGGACGCCGGAGGGCATACGCAGAATCCAGACCGGATCATGCACCTGCCCGGAGCCTGTGCGAAAACCCGTCCACAACATCAGGCTTCCATAGGCCAGCAGCCAGACCAGCGCGAGCAGACCCATAGGCAACAGGGTTGCCGAGTATACTCGCGCGGAGGTGGCTAACGAAATGTACAGAAAGGCGCGGCCGCTCCGGAAGGAGGAGCGCCGGGACTGGAAAGACTACGCTCACCGGACGGTCTGGTATGCCTTCGGCGCGGCGGGCGATGTTGACATAGCGGAGTTCAGGCCCATGCAGGAGAATATTTTGATCTTCCATCAGGAGGCGGAACGGCTGGAAGCGGAGAAGGAACGATCGCCGGAGCCGCAACGCCCGGTGTTTCGCATGAGATAGGTGAGAACAGGGAATTGTACTATGCCCATACTATGTGAAAGCGCTACGCGGAAGTAATCAGCGCCGCGCCGCAGGCGGTCTCATGGCCGTCAAAGGCCACGGGATCGCCCTCAATGGTGCATTCGGAATCGCCTTCTACAATAGGATACATGCCTTTGCACTTGGGGCATACCGTCAAGTCGCCGACGCAGGCAATGGGCTTGCCCATATCTGAGGGGATGTGGGCTACGGCTATGACTTTGCCGCCATGTGTGGTTGTGTCACCAAGGCGGATGACGCCGCGATTCTGTTTTTTGAAGGACATAGCGCCTCCTTGCCATGCAGGGTACAAGTCGGAAAAGTGCCTGGGCATTTTTACTCTTCCTCAGCGGGGTTCCACGAAATAGCCGTGATGTCGGCAAAAATTCTCATCGTTTTTTGTTCGGGAATACTGAATATGAACTCCCAGGGCGTACCTCGCTTGATGAAGCGCACATCTTCCGGTTGCGGCAAACGCGCTTGTTGCGCTTCCGCCATGGAAACTTCCCGCATCCCTTCCGGATGTTCCACCTGAAAGCGCAATTCCCCGGCGTAAAAAAAGCTCATACGTCCAGGGCCGGCTGCCAGCGTGATGTCTGACTGCAAAGCCCATTCTGAATCAGTCCCTATAATGTGCAGGGCTTTTTCGCCAATGCGCAATTCCAGTCCGTCAATGTCGGGAAAACATTGATCAGGAAAAAATTCAAAGAGATCTTCGCTTGTGATCGTATTGGTCTTACTCCACATTGCCATAACATGCCTCAATTTTTATGATGCTGATCTGCCCCGTCATCAGTTCGAGGCATTGTCAGGAGAAAAACGTTCACACCACGTTTGCGACCGCTCTTTATCACTTTTCCAGGAGTAAGGCCCAGATTGCGGGTCGGCCACGGCAATTTCCCCCGCATAAGGAGCCCTGCTGGCGCGTATTGGCTCGATGATTTTCCCGATGCGCATATAGTCCGCCAGCATCCCTTTCTCCGTATAACTGCCCAACTGGGGGAATTCACCCGCCTGCAGAATCAGGCCGCCAGGATACTCATAGGTGGGCAGCGGATCCATAGCGCCTATTACAGTTGCCTTGCCGCCAAGCTTTTCCACAAAATGGTCGGAAAGAACGATGATCCAGTCCGCACAGCGCGGGCCGTCATACAGCCCTCCACCCTTATTCTCAAAATATAATCCTTCGCCAACACTCCAAAATTGCAGCCCTGGGTAGCGCAGCAGAAGCTCGCTTTCCGTGACGCGGGAAAGCGCCCAATCCGCGTAGCCAAAAGATTTGCCTATGGAAAGCCCGGCCCGGCCATGCCACGGTTGGAGAAGGGCGCACCAATTTTTAAGAAGCGTTTGAATGGAAAAACGCTGCGCAAAAAAGTCAGCAAGCGGGAATCTGCACGCCACCGTGCTTAAATCATGCTGTTCCACTCCATAAAAAGGTCTACCGCTGGCGAGGAAGACAATATCCGTAGCGTCAGTTTTTTTCTCGCCTCCGTGGTAGACAAATGCCCACCCTTCTCCAGGGGCTTTATCCAGCAACCATTCTTTGGGTTGCAGATAATCGGCAGGCCCTTTTTTTAACTTCTTCCAGCGCCCGGTCTCAGGATTGGTTGTCCAGCGGAGGTGTTTCTGATAGAAATCACAATAGTCGTTAAAAATGGAAAGCACCGCTTCCCGCTGCTGACTGTTGCTCAGCGCCTCCGTATACAGCACCATATCAAAACAAAGTTTAAGCAAAACCCCTTTCTCGTGAGACACGGAAACAATGTCGTTCAATTCATGCAGTATCCGTTCAAGCATATGCGGCTCCTTTTTTCATCGTCCTTCGGCAAAATACACAGCTTCTGTCAGGCGCTATATTCCCCCCGCCGGCAGGGAGGTTGGTGCTGGCAGGCGCAAAGCGGGCATTCTGCCGCCTCCCCTGACTGCGGTGAGCCCCATCAATATAAGTATAGCCGGGTACCGCCGTGATATTGCCCATTCCTCGTGCTGCTCGACAAGTACCGCTCCCACAAGACGCAGAATGGAATCCCTGTTGGGGAAAATCCCTACCACATCTGTGCGCTGTCCCCTTAGCCAAAATTCCGCAATCCAGTCAGTTGTAGTGGCTACCAACAAATCAGGCGAAACAGGCCCATCGTCCGATACGCTCTACTGAAATCCTGCAACTTTGTTGGTACTGCCGCT
>JAISZT010000041.1 GCA_031284485.1 Desulfovibrio sp. | reverse complement strand
CGCAGGTTGGCGTCACGCGGAAGCGTTACCGAGACGGACAAAAATCGATTGGGCGCATGAAATCAAATGGTTAATCTGCGAACAATACCCTGAAGCGAAAAAAATTGTTCTTGTGATGGACAACCTGAACACGTATGTTGTGTCCTCACTTTATGAAGCGTTTGCTCCAGCGGAAGCATTTGGGCTTGCTCAAAAACTTGAGATACACTACACCCCGAAGCATGGCAGTTGGTTGGATATCGCCGAATTGGAGTTGTCCGCATTGACGATCCAATGCCTCGGAGTTCGTCGTATTCCGGATATCAACACTTTAAATGCGGAGCTTGCCGCGTGGCATACGCAGAGAAATCTCAAACAAAAGGGTGTTGATTGGCATTTCACGTCTGATGATGCAAGGGTCAAGTTGAAGAGGCTTTACCCTGAAATTACAATGTAAAGTTTTAGATGTTGCAAGGCGCTAGACTTCCATGACGGGAGTCTGCCGTATGTCTTTTTCAACATATTTGCCGCTGATATGGACGATACTTCTGCAAAAGGCTGTCACAACTTTTGTGCGATCTCTGGATGAATAATATCAAGCGCAAAAGATGTGTCGTTTGAAGCAGGCCGGCCGCTACTGTATCGCCACATTTGACAGCGAACCCAATCCGCCGGGACCAAAACCGGACACCGCGCCGGACGTCGAATTGGGCAGCGGGTTGGGCGTTGCGCCGGGCGCGGCTTCTGCGCCGCCTGGCGTGACCGGCGCGGTTATCGTCGGTTGCGACGGTTGCGCCGGAAGGGGAAGCGCCGGCGCGGCGGGCGCTTGTGGGGGCGTCGGTTTTGCTGTGCTGTTTGCCGATTTGACGGATGTCCGGGCAGGCGCGTCCGATGCTGCTGCCGGCGCTTTGGACGATGCGCGGGCTTTGGATCCGGATGCCGCGCGTTGTTTTTTTGCAGATTTTGCCGGCGCAAGGAGTTCCGGCATGGCCGCCGGATCGACAAAGCGCGCGCCGCCCATACGAATCTGCCTTGGATACATCAGGGTGTTCCAGTAAAGGCGCGCGCCGCCGTTACGCATCCATTCCCCATTCAGAGAACGGCTGTCCTCCGGCGCGGACGAAGCAACCCCGGACGCGGGAGCGGCCAGCCCGGCGGGCGTCACGGCCGGGGACGGAAGCTCCCTGGCGGCCACGGCGGCGTTTGCGGCGTGAGGGCAGGGCAGTTGCGCGCCCAGCGCGAGAAAAAGTACAAACAAATGTATAACACGGCGTGACAGAAATTTTCTTGTCATGACTTTACACCTCTTCTCGGCTTATCGGTTGCCGGCCTGAAAACTTTACGTCAAAACCGCGTTTGTCACATTTGAAAAATTTGGTTAAATATGTGGCATGTCCATGCCCCACCTGATGACAACCCCTGCAAAAACCTTGCCCTGTATCATTCTCATCGGCATGGCCGGCGCGGGGAAATCGACTGTGGGCAAAGAACTCGCCCGTGAGCTTCAATGGGCTTTTTTGGACAGTGATTACCTGATTGAGGCCGCGTATGGCATGCCTTTGCACTATGTCGCGGAAACATTGGGCAAAGAGGCTTTTGTGAGTGTCGAATGTTCCATGGTGTGCTCCCTCAAGGCCAGCCGCGCCGTTATAGCAACCGGAGGCAGCGTCATTTATTGTGAGGAGGCGATGCGCCATCTGGCGCGCCTGGGCACAATCGTTCATCTGGATGTTCCCTGGCCGGTCATTGAGGCGCGGCTTGTCCGCAATCCGCAACGAGGCCTGGCCATAGCGCCGGGGCAGACCCTTGCGGAACTTTTTGATGAAAGACAGGCGCTCTATCAGCGCTGGGCCGATGTGAGCGTCAGCGCGCGAGGTGAAAATCCCGGAGAATTCGCCAGACGCATACGCGCCTGTCTTCCGCAGCAAGAAGATGGCCAACGACGATTTTGAAGCACTGACGGCCCGGTACGGATACCCGTTATACCTGTACAATGCCTCGGCCATCGTCGCCCAACTGGACTCGTTGCGCGCCGCCCTGCCGGGCTTTGAGTGCTTCTATTCCGTGAAGACAAATCCCCATCCGGGCATCCTTGCCCTTATGAACAACGCCGGAACAGGCGCGGACGCCGCGTCCGCTGCTGAAGTGGACAGGGCGGCGCGCGCGGGGTTCAGCCCGGACCGTATCATGTATTCGGCGCCGGGCAAGCGACGGGAAGATCTGGAGCAAACCCTGGATCACTGCATCCTGGTGGCGGATTCGTATGCGGAACTGGCCTTGCTGCAACGCATGTGTGAGGAGAAAAACCGCACTGCGTCCGTGGGCCTGCGCGTGAATCCGAATTTGGCTTTCGGGCCGGGAACCAGCCCGGAACTGCTGCCCGGCGCGCCTGCCAAGTTTGGCGTGGATGTGGAAAGCCTGCCCGCGTACAGGGCTTTTTTCGCGTCCCTCACCCGGGTGCGGCTGTGCGGCATTCATGTGTATGTGCGCAGTCAGGTGCTTGATCACCGTGTGCTTTGCGCCTACCTGGAGCATGTTCTGGATCTGGCGCGCTTCTGCGTGACGGATATTGGCTGCAAGCTGGATTTCATCAATTTCGGGGGCGGGTTCGGCGTTCCCTGCGCCCCCGCAGACAGCCCCATAGACTGGCAGGGACTGCGGCCGCTGCTTGAGCGCGTCGCCGCGCGCGGCGATGACCTGAAACCGGGACGGCTGCGTTTTATCGTGGAGAGCGGCAGATACCTTGTGGCCGCCGCCGGAACCTTTGTCACCAGGGTCACGGACGTCAAAAAGTCCAGAGGGCGGATTTTCGTTCTTGCCCCCGGCGCGCTGAACAATTTTATGCGGCCGGCGCTGATGAATCTTTTCGCGTCGTTTCCCCATCCCGTTCCCGTTCCGCTGGAGCCTTTGTACAGCGGAATTGACGCGTTTGCGGTCTCCATACCCGGACGGGAAGGCGAGGAGAAGGTTGAGGTGACGGTCGCCGGAACCCTGTGCACGGCGCTGGACTGCATGGCGGCCAGTGTTGCGCTACCGCTACCCCGCGTGGGGGACATACTGTGCGTGAACAACGCGGGCGCCTACGCCTGCACACTCAGCCCGCACGAATTTGCCGGGCTTGGAAGGCCCAAAGAACTTTTGCTGGCCGCTGACGGAAGTGTGAGCGCGTACCCGGAATACGTTGCAAGTCGGCGGAGGCGTCCGCTTCGCAAAAACCGGGCATAAAAAAACTCTCCGTTTTTACACGGAGAGCCAAATCAGTGTTGTAATCAGATGTTTTTTACATTTGCCAGGCCTTGCCGTCGTATCGGATCAATTCATTGATGCGGCGGTTTTGCAGATTCCTGCAGGGCGCGGAAAGGGCGGCCTGTCTGCTCGCTCCGCGGCATTCAAAAATTCTTTCCTGGTAGCGGACAAAGCCCACATAGTGACCGGCGGACGAACCGGGGCGCATTTCCGTTGAAAGCGTGGCGGCGTCAATTTCCAGATACGTCGCCACAAATTCGTTTCCTTCTTTTTTCACTTCTTTTTCAGCCTTGGAGGGGCGCAGGGTTCTTGCGGCCTGGGCCGCCAATTTGCGCCCTGTGGTTTCCAGTTCGGCGCGGATGACGGCTTCGGTTTTCGCACCCCTGGGGGTTTTTACAGCCTGCTCTTTTGTTTTGCCTGTCGGCGCGGCGGGTTTTGTCTGTTCCGCTTCCTGCTGCGCGGGCGGAACTGCAACGCTCTCCTGCTCTGTCTGCGCTGATGTGGAGGCGCAGCCGCCCGCAAGGGTAAGCAGTAAAATAGCCGGTAATAATCGCATGGTATGCCTCATAATGTTAAAAAACCGGATGATCAACCGAGATCATCCGGTTTTATGTACTGACGTTATTCTTTTGCCAAAACAGCGTTAGTCAAACGATATTTCGGTGCGACGGTTCATGTAGCGACCTTCTTCGGTCTTGTTGTCATACTTGTGGGATTTGCCCTTGCCGATGGCGGACATGCGGCTTGAAGGCACGCCCTGTTTGGAAAGATACTGTTTCACAGCGGAAGCGCGATGTTCGGACAGGGTCTTGTTGTAGGAATCGGAGCCGATGTAGTCGGTCCAGCCGGTGAGGAGCACACGCTTGTTGGCGTTGGCCTTGATAAGGGAGGCGGCTTCGTTCAGGATGCCGATGGCCTTGCTGTCAAGAGCATAGGAATCGAAGGCGAAGTGAACGCCGCGCAGGACGATGACGTCTTCGTCACGGCAGAAAACGGCCAGAACAAAACGTTCCACGGCAGCATCATTGGTGGCCAGATCTTCGCCGCGCACAAGAACGGAAGCGGGGTTCATGGCCGCGATGGCCTTGACCGTGGCTTCACCGTTTTTGGTGTCGGCAAAGGAAATAATGTGGATGACAAGGTTACGCTGGGAGGCGTACACCTGACGGGCCACTTCCACAAGATCCGTGCCGCTGTTGTTGTCGCCGTCGGTAACCAGAATGACGGCGGCGTCGCGCTTCATGCTGGAAAGGAACGGCTCATACTTCTGAAGGCTGCTGCCCATGTAGGTAAAACGGCCATAAACGTCAAAGCCGGAGCGCAGTTTGCCGATGGCGGCGTCAAAGGCACCGCGATTCCAGGGACCCTGGGCCTGCAAAACGCTGTTGGGCGATATGGTGTGCAACCCGCCGTTATAATCAAGGGCGGGAATGGAGGCATTGACGCGCTTGAGCACATTTTTGGCCACTATGATCTTGTCCTGCTTCAACTTCTGGTTTTTCATCATCATGGAACCGGAATAGTCCACAACGAAATCGAAACTGTCGATTTTTTTGCCGCAGGTTGCCGGCACGGCGGCGGATGCGGCAATGGCCGTGCTCAGCACAAAGGCTGCGGCGAGAACAAGAATGCGGAATGATTTCATGATGCCTCCTCAAGAGTTGTGTGGGTTGAAATTTTCATAACCTTATTTAATAATTAACAATTGCCCGCTTAGGCATCACTGTTCCCGACACCGGGGACAGTGTGTGTCCCGAAACCTGTCTGTCTTGTACCTCAGCCAGTAAAAAATCGCAAGCCGAAATTTAATAATCTGTTCGGGGAACGGCGTCCGCGAGATTGCGAAAATATATCGTTTGGCGTAACTTGAGGCGTACAGAGCAACAAAGGATGGTTATGTCGGGCAGAACAGTCAGCACCGGCCTTCGTGAAGGCTTTACCACCGGCACCGCGGCGGCGGGCGCGGCTTTGGCCGCCCTGACGCTGCTTTGCGAGGGGCGCGCGCCAAAGCGCGTCGAAGTTGCCCTGCCGCCTTTTTTGCCGTCGTCAAGCCTGGGCGACGCCTCGGGTGCGGGCACGCATGCCGTGCCTGTCGCGGCATGCGGCGCGGGCGCGGCGCCGGAACTGGGCGGGGGCGCGGCTGCGGCGGCCCGCCTTGCCCACGCCGCCATACGCAAGGACGGCGGGGACGACCCGGACGTTACGAACGGCGCGCTGATCACGGCCACAGTTATCGCGGACAGGGCGGATACATTTCTCGACCTCGCCGATGAAGGTTTTGTGCGCGTGCGGGGCGGGCCCGGCGTCGGCCGCGTCACCCTGCCCGGTCTGCCGAGGCCTGTCGGAGAAGCGGCCATCAATCCCGTGCCCCTTGCCCAGATACGGCACACCCTTGTCCGATATGCCGCCCGTCTCGCGCGGCGGGGCGTCCGGTGCCCGCCCGTCACCGTCGTTGTCAGCGTGCCGGAAGGGGAAAAGCTTGCCTCCCGTACGCTCAATCCGCGCCTGGGCATTGTGGGCGGCATTTCCATACTGGGCACACACGGCACCACACGTCCTTTCAGTCATGAAGCCTGGCGGGATACCGTCAAAAGCGCCCTTTCCGTCGCCCTGTCCGTAAATCCCGGGACAGTGTGCCTGTCAACCGGACGGCGTTCCGAAGCTCTGCTCATGAAGCGATACCCCGCGCTTGCGCCGCAAAATTTTATACAGGTTGCTGACTTTGTTGAATTTTCTCTTTCGTCCGCGGGTTCTCTGCCCTTTGGGCGCATTGTCTGGGGCTGTTTTTTCGGCAAACTCCTGAAGCTCGCCCAGGGCATGCCCTCCACCCACGCCAACGCTGGCCGCCTGAAGTTTACAAACCTTGCCCGCCTGTGCGGAAAAATGGGGAAGGCGTTCGCCGGCTCGATCGGAGGGTGCGTCACGGCCGCGCAGGCCCTGGACATGCTTCTGACGCGGCCGGACGGCATGGCGGTTATTGAAGAGGTGGTTGCGGAGGCTGCCGGGGCGGCCTCCCGTTTTGCCGGACGCGCTGTTGCATTGCACCTTTTTCACACTGACGGCAGGGAATTATGCGCACTGTAAAAGGTCAGGGCACGTTGCCCGGCATGCCCCCATTTTCACCGGCGGAAAAAAAGTCCAGAAAAAAAACGGCGCGTTCCTCGAAAAAGGAGCCTGCGGAACAACCGTCCGCAGATCCCGCGCCGGAAAATGACGGCTGGCCGCCGATGGCGGAAATGTTGCACAATGTTGTCGTGTTCGAGCCTGCCGTGCATGATATATTTCCCGTTACCGTGCTGGGGGTCGGAGCCGAATCTGAAGATATCCGGCAAATGTGTGGGCGCCTGCTGGAGGAGGCCGATGTGGTCTGCGCGGGGCGAGGTCTGCTTGAGGCCGTCGCCCCCGAGGCGCAGGACGACGAGCGTTTCCTGCCGCTCACAGCGCCCGTCGCGCCTGTCGTGCAGCGCATCGGAAGCCTGTACGCCGCTGGAAAGCGGGTGCTGGTGCTGGCCAACGGCGACCCGCTCTATTTCGGCATAGGGACGGCGCTTGTCCGCTCTCTGGGCGTTGAGGCCGTGCGCGTGATCCCGGCGGTGAGCATTCTGCAGCTTGTGTGCGCCCGCATGGGGCTGGAGTGGCATGCGGTCGCCAGCGTTTCCCTGCACGGACGGGACAATTTTGACCCGCTGAATGCGGCGGCGGGGCGGGGCGTGCCTGTGTGCGCCCTGACGGACGATCTCAACGGCCCGGATGTGCTGGCCAAGCATTTGCTGGAGCGCGGCGCGGACTGGTTTGAAGCGCATATTTTTGAAAATCTGGGCACGGATCAGGAGCAGGAGCACCATCTTGATCTTGCGCAGGTTCCGGGACGGCGGTTTGCCGCTGCCAGCACGACGCTGCTTGTGCCCAACGCGCCGGTGCGCTGTCCGTATCTCGGCCTTGCGGAAAAAGATCTGGCCATTGAAGGCGGCGTTTTCACCAAGGCCCCCGTGCGGGCCGCGGCCTTGTCCCTCTTGCGGATCAAACCGCGCCACACTGTCTGGGACATAGGCGCGGGGTCCGGGGTGGTGGCGCTTGAAGCCTGCGCCCTGGCGCATGCGGGCAGGGTGACGGCTGTTGAGCAAAACGCCGTGCGCGCGGTGTGCGCGCGTGAAAACCGCCGGCGTTTCGGCGCGGCTGTTCTGGATGTTTGCGAGGGGCGCGCCCCCGAATGTCTGTCCCTGCTGCCCGATCCCGACTGCGTGTTTATCGGCGGCGGGCTTTCCGGCGAGGACGGGATGGAAATTCTGAACCACGTCTGGGAACGCCTGCCCTCCGGCGGCCGCGTCGCCGCCGCCTGCGTTCTTCTGGATACCCTTGACCTGTGTCGCGGTTTTTTTGAAAACTGGGGATGCCGGATTGTGCAGGTGCAGGCTTCCGTTGCCGAGCCGCTCGGTCAGGGTTTGCACCTTGCGGCGCGGAATCCGGTGTTTATCGTGGCCGCGCAAAAATGATTTTTCGCCTCCCGCGTACCCGAGAAGGTGACCATGGAATTTCAGGACAGCGACTTTACGCCGGTTGACGCGTGCCCCTGGTGCGGCGCGCGCTCGGCGGAATACATGTACACATCGCGCCATGCTTCCAGAGTGGCGCGATGCGTCGCCTGCGGCGTGTGGTATTCCGCCAGGCAGTTGAACGCCGCCGGGCTGCGAAAATTCTGGAGCGACTACCTGAACGAGGACCACAGGGCTGACGGCGACGCCCTGCGCAAGCGCAACGCCATGTACGCCATTGATTACGCGTATGCCGTGCAGTTTCTGCCGGAAAAAGCCGCCGTGCTGGATGTGGGCTGCGCGGACGGGCTTTTCCTGGATTTTTTCCACAAGGCCGGGCATAGTTGCTGCGGCGTCGAGTTCGGGCATGCGGCGGCGCTTGAGGCCGCCAAAAAATACCGCGTGTGGGAAGGCGTCTTCCCGGATTTACAGATTGACGCGTTTTTTGACATGCTGCTTTTCAGGGGTGTTCTGCAATATTTTCAGGAACCGCAAAAGTATCTGCGCAAGGCGGTGGAACTGTTGAAACCCGGCGGATATATCTACATCACGGCCCAGCCCAACATGGATTCTTTTTGTCATACCCTCTATAAAGAAAAGTACAATCAGGCGCTTTCGGCGACGGACTTCGTCGGGTACACGAAAAAACCCCTCGCTTCGTTTTTTTCCGGGCACGGCCTGCGCCTTGCCGGCGAAGCGTATTTTTATGAGGAAACGCCATATGCCGATGTGCCGCGCGACATCGCGCGCGTGAGCGCCGCCCTGGAGGAAAAGGCGCGTTCCGGCGTTGTCGCCGGCTCTTCCCCCCCCTTCTGGGGTAACATGATGACCCTGATGTTTCAAAAAAATGTCTAGCGCGCCGACACCTTCCGTTGGGCTTGTGTCCTTTGTGGGCGCGGGGCCGGGCGACCCGGAGCTTTTGACGGTCAAGGGGCGTAAGGCCATTGAGGAGGCGGGGCTTGTGCTCTACGCCGGTTCCCTTGTCCCGCCGGAAATTGTGGCCTGCGCCTCCGCGGGCGCGCGCGTCGCGGATTCGGCGGTGTTGACTCTTGAGCAGTGCCACAGTCTTGTGTGCGAGGCGGCGCTGGCGGGGCAGGCCGTGGCCCGCGTCCACACCGGGGATCCCTCCCTGTTCGGCGCGCTGCTGGAGCAGACGGAACTTCTGGACAGGGACGGCATCCCCTGGCGCGTCATCCCCGGCGTGACCGCAGCCTGCGCGGCGGCGGCGGCGGGGGGCGTTTCTTTTTCCGTGCCGGAAATAACGCAAAGCCTCATCATCTGCCGTATGGCGGGGCGCACCCCGGTGCGGGAGGCCGAGCGGCCGGGCGCGCTGGCGGCGCACGGCGCGTCGCTGGCCGTGTATCTTTCGGGCCATACGGCCGGAGAATTGCAGGAAGAACTGCTGACGGCCCTGCCGGGCGATACGCCCGTATTGTGCGCGCATCAGGTGGGCTGGCCGCAGGAGGAACTGGTGTGGACGACAATAGGGGGCATGGCCGATGTGGTGGCCGAACGCTGCCTTGAACAGCAGACAGTGTTTCTGGTGCTTCCGGGGCAGGGGAAAAAAGCCCGCCCTTCAAGGCTTTATGATAAAACTTTTTCCCACTCTTTCAGGGACGGCGCATGAGCGCGTGTGATACAGTAACCCAGACAACAATAAGGAATCTCCATGAGCATAGTCACCCGTTTTGCCCCCAGCCCCACGGGGCATCTGCACATCGGTGGGGCGCGCACAGCCATTTTCTGCTGGCTTCTGGCCCGCCACGTTAACGGCCGCTTTTATCTGCGCATTGAAGACACGGACACTCTGCGCTCAAAACAGGAATACACGGATTCGATCCTCGCCTCCATGCGCTGGCTGGGGCTTGACTGGGACGGAGAACCCGTCTACCAGACCAAACGCGCGCAGCTCTACAACAGCTATGTGGACAAACTGCTGGTATCCGGCCACGCCTACTGGTGCTCCTGTACGCCGGAAGAAGTGGAGGCCATGCGCGAAAAGGCCAGACAGAACGGGGAAAAGCCCCGCTACAACGGGCAGTGCCGCGAGCGCGGCCTCGAAGCGGGGCAGGGGCGCTGTGTGCGCCTGAAAACGCCCCTTTCGGGCAAGGTTGTTTTTGACGATCTGATCAAGGGCAGAATCGCCGTGGAAGCGGCGGAACTGGACGACATGGTCATTCGCCGCGCCGACGGCATGCCCACCTACAATCTGGCCGTGGTGGCGGACGATCACGAAATGGGCGTCACGCATGTCCTCCGGGGGGACGACCATGTTTCCAACACCCCGCGCCAGATCGTCATCTACGAGGCGCTGGGCCTTGACGCGCCGCGCTTTGGCCACATGCCCATGATTCTCGGCCCCGACCGCCAGAAGCTTTCCAAAAGGCACGGCGCACGCGCGGTCATTGACTATGAAAGCGACGGGCTGCTGCCCCACGCCCTGGTGAACTATCTGGCGCGCCTTGGCTGGTCGCACGGCGACCAGGAACTTTTCAGCCGTGAGGAACTCATACGCTACTTTGACGGCGCAAACCTCAACCCGGCCGCCGCCGCCTTTGACCCGGTCAAGCTGGAATGGTGCAACGCGCAATTCATGCGCACCCTTCCCATTGAGGAGCTGGCCGCGCTTGTCGCGCCCTTTGTCCGGGAAAGCGGCTTTGATAATATCCCCGTGGAAAGGCTTGGGGCCTTGTGCGTCATGTTTCGCGAGCGGGCCAATACGCTCAGGGCCCTTGCCGTGAGCTTCCGTCCTCTGCTCGTGCCTGCCGGAGAACTGGTCTACAATGAAAAAGACGCCGCGAAACACCTTACGGACGCGGGTAAACGCCATCTGCGCGCCCTGGCGAAAATCTTTGAGGTTTGCGGATCGTTCGCGGCCAATGATCTGGAAAAAATGTTGAACACCTTTGTGGACCACAGTTCACTGAGTTTCAGGGAAGTCGCGCCTTCCCTGCGCACCGCCCTTATGGGCTTTATGGGAGGAACACATTTGAGCGAAATCATGGCCTTTCTGGGCAGGGAGGAAACGCTCGCGCGCCTTGCGCGGGCGGCGTCGTAACCGGCGTGACTACTGGGGCGTGCCCAGAGCGTGCAGCAAATTGGCGAACAACCCGTCCAGGCCGGAAACGAACTGCTCTATATTGTCGGACATGACCACCAGCAGCATTCCCACAAAAAAGAACCCCACCCCTATCTTGATCGGAAAGCCGAACTCCATGATGTGCATTTGAGGGGAGGTGCGGGCCGCCAAAGCCAGGGCCACTTCCACCATAAACAGCGCCACCATGACCGGCGCGGCGATTTTAAGGGCCAGCACAAAAATCTGGGAGGCCAGATGCAGTATTTGCCAGAAGAGCGTCTGCCCGACAAAGACGCCGCCGGGCGGGGCCAGGGTAAAGGACGCGGCGAAGCCCTTCATCATGTACAAATGGCCGTCCAGAGCCAAAAAAACCAGCAAGGACACCATCCAGAGAAAAAAGGCCGTGGCCCCTGTCTGGTTGCCGGTGAGAGGGTCGACAAAGTTGATCATGGAAAAGCCCATCTGAAAACCCAGCAATTCTCCGCCCGCCTGAATGCCCATGAACAAAAAATTGACGGCCATGCCGAGGCACAGCCCCATGAACACCTCCCCCAGAAGCATCAGTACCACGTCAAAAGGATGATCGGGAAACGGGACGGCCGGCAGCGTCAGATGCGGCCATATTCCCATGGAAATAACCAGCGTTGCCGCGGCTTTCACGAGAAGGGGAATGTTTTGCGTGTTGAAAACCGGCAGCATGAACATGACGATGCTCACCCGCATGATGGTGAGCAAAAGACTTAAAACAACAGCCGGATCGTAACCGTAGGCGTCCATGAACAGCCGCTTGCAAAAAGCCTGCCTGACGCGTCCGCCAATGCCTGTCAGGGCGTTCCGGGTTGCGCATTGGCGGCACACTGCTTGCATGCGCCTTTGATTTCAATGGAATCCGTCCGGGCGAGAAAACCGGCCAGAGCCGCGTCCGTCAGCCCGCTGGCGTCGGCGTCGGCGATTTCCACGGACTTCTCGCACAGGGAGCACACCAGCAGTACAGGCTGATGCCCCTCGTGCCGATCCGTGCAGGCCACGTAGGCGTTCAGGGTGTCAATGCGGTGGGCGAGGCCGTGGCCGATCAAAAAATCCAGCGCTCTGTAAATGGTGGTCGGAGCCATGCGCTTGCCGGGGATTCTGAGGGCATCCTGCAAATCGTAGGCTTTTACCGGGTTGCCGCATTGGAGCAAAAATTCGAACACGCGGCGGCGCAAGCGGGTCAATCGCCCCCCGCGCGCGGCGCACCGGGCTTCGGCTTCGGCCAGTTGTCCGGCAATGTCGGGCCGCCGCGTTTCGTCCATGTCAATAACTCCCTACCGCTGATATCGCTCCACCTTCACCGCTTCCATTGTGTAGCCCGATTTCGCCAGTTCCGTCTCCGCGGGGTCTGTGTCCAGCACCCCGTACACCCACACCGGCTCCATGGAAAGGATGTCTTCCACGTTTGCCGTCGTCGTGACGTAGATGATCTGGTTTGCCGGGGGAGGCGGGGCATGGATGCATGCGCCGAAATACGGAACCAGCAAAAATTCTTTCAAATTTTGTTCTTCGTAATCCAGCGCCACCAAAAAACCGGCGATGCGCAGGGATTTGCCCTTTAAGGCGGCGTTCACCGGCGCGTCATCCCAGAGTTTTTTGAACTGCTCTACCGCCCTGGCCAATCGGGGATCGTTATCCTCCATGGAATTTATGTCAAGCCCCTCAAAGGGCAGGCGGGGATTCCAGTCTTCGGGAACAAGCGCGTCCCACTCCACAACGGGGTAGGCGGCGTCCTGTTCCGAGATTTGCGCCTTTTCCCCGGAATTTTCCTTTTTTTCCCGCTCATGGCCGGCGGTCAGGCCGGGCGCGCGGGTGGCCGGGAACAGAAGAAAGAGGGCGGCGATCAGGACGAGGGTGATTTTTTTCATGCGTTCACGTGTTCAGGGTCAAGCCGTCCGACAGGCTCATGCGGTAGGCGCGCAAGGCGGGCAGCAGGGAGGCGCAGAAGCCCGCCGCCATAATGCCCGCGACCAGCAGCCATTCCTTGCTGTCCGGCAGCGATACATACAGCAGGATGCCGCAGGCGTCGGCGATGGCGGGGGCGACGGCCGACATCAGCGCGACCAGGACGAGCATGCCCAGGACAACCCCGGAAAGCATGACCAGCAATCCTTCAAAGGAAAGCAGCAGCAAAATGTCTCCGGGGCATGCGCCCACAGAGCGCAGGATGGCCAATTCACGCCGCCTTTCCCCCAGCCCGGCCAGAATGGCCGAGGCCAGCCCGGCCAGCCCCGTCGCCATGACCACCAGGGAAATCAGCAGCAGGGCCTGCTCACCCATATTCACCATACGCCAGAGTTCGTCCAGGGCGACGCCGGGCAATACCGCCATGAGGGCTTCTTCCCTGTCGGCGGCGATCATTCTTTGCAGGGCGAAGACGCGCCCTCTGCTTTTCAGCCCGAGCAGGAGCGCGGTGACGCTTTTGGGTTCCAGATTGAATTTGCGCACCTGTTCCGGGGTGACGCGAAAACCGGGGATGGGCGCGCCGCCTTCCCAATCCAGATGGATGGCCTCCATGGCGGGCAGGCTGATGTACAGTGACCGGTCTATGGGGGTTCCTGTGGGCGACAGAATGCCCACCACGGTAAAGGGCTTGTCCGCGTGTTCCGTCAGACCTGTTCCGCTTGCGCCGTGACTCAGGGTAATGCGGACGCCCAGGGCGTAGTTCAGGGATTTGGCGGTTTCCGAGCCCAGCACCACATCAAAGATTTCCGCAAAGGCCCGCCCCCGGGCAAAACGCAAATGTTGGCCGCGCCGGTAGGCGTAGCGGGTAAAATAGTCTTCGGTGGTGGCTATCACCGGATGTCCCTTGTGCGAATCCCCAAGGGACAGGGGGACAGCCCAGGCCACGTCTGCGTGCCGGGCAAGGCGCTCCGCGCTTTTCCAGCCCATGTTGTTCGTGGCACCGCCCAGATGGAATATGGCGTACAGCATGAGCTGCGTGCCGCTTCCCCTGGCCCCGACAATCAGATCCGTTCCGGATATGGACTGGGCGAAACTCTCCCGCGCCTGTCCCCGTATCCGTTCAATGCCGAGCAAAAGCATTGTGGAAAGGGCTACGGACAAGACAATGAGGCAGAGCGTGCCGCGACGGTTCCAGGCGCTTCGCGCCGCCAATTTCAGCAAATGCCCCAATCTCATGCCGCGCGCCCCTCTGTCCTGTTGATCGCGTCCATGGTGACGGCGCGCGAGAAGGCCGTTGCGAGCCGCTGGTCATGGCTGACAAAAAGAAGGCTTGCCCCGGTTTCCGCGCATTCGCGCCGCAACAGGGACAAAAAGGCCTGCTGTCTGTCCGCATCCAGCGAAGAGGTCGGTTCATCGGCTATGATCAACTCCGGCCTGCCCGCAAAGGCTCTGGCGGCGGCGACGCGCTGCTGCTGGCCGACAGAGAGCCTGTCGGCCCGCCGCAACCACACATCCGGCGTCAGATCCAGGCGCTCCAGAAGACGCTGCGCCGCCAGAGGCAGGGTGCGCCCCTGCTCCAGGGCGCGCCGTCTGCGCAGGGCGGAAAAACGGCAGGGCAGCAGAACGTTTTCCAGAACGGAGAGGTAGGGAACCAGATTGAACTGCTGAAAAATAAAACCCGTGTGGTCACCGCGAAAACGGTCGCGCGCCTGCCCGGACAAACGGCTGATCTCCGTCCCCAGCACGCGCGCCGCCCCGCCGGAAGGTTGCAGTATGCCCCCGATCAGGCCCAGAAGAGTGCTTTTTCCGCTGCCGCTCGGGCCGGAGAGAAAAACCTGCTCCCCCGCCTCAAGGCGAAAGAGCGGAATATGCAGGACAGGGGCCGCCTGCCCCGGCCAACTGAATGCCAGATCGCGCAGTTCAACGACAGGCGAACCCGCTGTTTCGGACATGGAGGACTACCAGCGCAAGGTTGTGGATTTCGGCGTCAATTCCGCGGACACCTGCTTGTCGGGCGTGACAAGCTGAACCTCAATTTCCTGCATTCCCTTGTATTCCTTGAAAAGAAGCACGTCAATACTCTTCAGGCTTCGCGGAGCGGCGCAGGCAAAGGTGAAGACGGCTTCCAGATCGCCGTGCCCGTCATGGTCGCCCTCGGCGGGGGCCGCGTCGCTCGTCCCTTGCGCGGGAGCGGCCTTTTGCTTTTCGCGCTTTCCCTGCAACAGCGCGTCGTCAAGTTTTTCCGATTCCAGCGTGACCGTTTTGAGCGCGCATTTGGCGGCGGGGGTGAACACGAACAACGTGTCCGCCCTGTGCAGACGCCGGGCCATGGCCTGGACGGCGGCCCGCTGTTTCGCGGTTTTCGGCGCGTGCTCAAAACCCAGGATATTGTCCAGGGGGCTGTCCAGTTCAATGGTCACAGTGTCCTGCTCGACGGAGATGTTCATCTTCGCGGCCCCGTGTTCGTGAGCGCCGTGGGTTTCCGCGGCCTGCGCGGCGCAGGCGAAGCCCAGGGCAAAGATCATGCTCAAAATAGCTTTTTGCATACATTCCTCTTAGATGGCTGTTTGTGGTTTGTAAAAATGATATGTTATATTATTGCATTTCAAGGAAGGGGTCAAGCCCGCGAGGGGTGGATGTTGTTGTCGCCGTATGCACATTGCTGTTGACCGGGGACAGTTTTTAATAGTATTCTGCGCCAGCAGCTTGGCCTTGCGGGCCTCGCAACCCGACAGCACCTCCTTCCGGAAAAGTATGAAGCGTCGCATACCCCAGGGATTTCATCACAGCCCGAATGTAATTTTCCGGAACGCCGAATCTCTTGTCCGTGAAACCCTTGTTTACAGGATGTCACTATGCTTACCCTTGTTTTGTCCGTCATCATCGCGGTTGTCATATCCTTTTTATGTTCCCTGACGGAGGCGGCCCTGTACGCCGTGTCGTGGTCGTCCATTGAAACGATGCGTCGGACAGGACAGGCTACGGGAGAGCGCCTTTTTAATTTGCGCTCCGCAATAGACAAACCCATCGCCGCCATCCTGACGCTGAACACCCTGGCCAACACGGCGGGGGCCACAGTGGCCGGCGCGGCCTTTCTTGTCGTTTTCGGGGCGGATTACATGGCGGTTTTCGCCATTGCCTTTACCCTCGCTATCCTGACTATCGGCGAAATTGTGCCCAAAACGCTCGGCGTCGCCTATGCCGCGCCCGTGGCGGCGATGATGTCCCGTCCTCTTGCCGTAGCGCTGAAACTGCTTTCTCCCTTGCTTTGTCTCACCGGCACGCTCACCCGCCTGGTGTCGCCCCCTTCGGAAGGTCCAAAAATCTCGGAAGACGACATCCGCGCCATAGCAAGCCTTTCGCGCAAGTCCGGACAGATAAAACCCTATGAGGAACAGTTTATCCGCAATGTGCTTTCCCTGGATCAGAAGCGTGTGCGCGATATCATGACCCCGCGCACGGTCGTGTTCTCCCTGCCCGAAGATATGACGGTGGAAGAAGCCTATACAAAACCCGCCATCTGGCACGTCAGCCGCATCCCGGTTTACGGCGACGACAATGAAGACCTTGTGGGCGTTGTCGAACGCCGCACCCTTGCCCGATGTTACAAGGAAGACAGGCGGAACGCGCGCCTGTCGGAAATCATGCGCCCGCTGCATTTTATTCTGGAAACGCAAACCCTGGACGTGCTGTTGCACGAACTGCTCAAGTCGCGGGGGCACCTTTTCGCCGTGCTGGACGAATACGCCGGGCTGGCCGGGGTTGTTTCCCTGGAAGACGTTCTGGAGGAGCTTCTGGGCAGTGAAATCATGGACGAGAGCGACCGTGTGGCCGATTTGCGCGCTCTGGCGCGGCAGCGGCGCGAGGCATTGACCGCAAAACAGGCAAGGGGCAATGCTGAATGAAACAGGCGGCCATCGCGCTTTTTCCCGCGATCCACCACGCAAAAAATGAAAAGACCTCGTTGAGTTTGTGAACAACATTCTATCACCAACGAGGTGAAAACAGTATGCCGAAGAACCTGCTCCCTTACAAGTACATTGAAGAAACACCCATAATCCACCACGCCCACGGCCGCATTTCTCCAAAAACGTGGAAAAGGTGTTTTTCAGGATGCTCTTGTGCGCCATTGGTGATTTTTTATGCCATTACTTTGCGTTCGGATGCCCTCCCTGTCGATTTTTGGCGATTTTCCGGTTTTGAGAGTATTTACTTATGGATAGGCGTTGTCGAGATAACATACTGGAATTACAATCTTTTTCTGGCAAATTCACGGTTT
>JAISZT010000113.1 GCA_031284485.1 Desulfovibrio sp. | reverse complement strand
GCGGTCATGCGCGAGTTGAAGCGGATGCAGGACGAGCCGGGTTATGTGTCCGCCTGGGAGCCGAAAACCGCTTTGCCCAACGCCCCTGAAAACACGAGCGCCATAAGAAATATTGCCGTCATAGGTTCCAGAACTTTCAACGATTATCCAATGCTTGAATCCGCCATCACGAATATCCTGAAAGAAAAAGGCGTGAAGCTGGCGGATGTAACGATAGTAAGCGGCGGGGCAAGAGGAGCGGATTCGCTTGGCCGGGATTTCGCGCAAAAACATGGAACAAAATATCTGGAGTTTCTTCCCGATTGGGAAAAATTCGGGAAAAGGGCCGGGATTGTCCGCAATGCCGACATTGTGAAAAACAGTGATTTCGTTCTGGCCCTTTGGGACGGCCAAAGCAGGGGAACCCGGCACAGCCTTGAGCTTGCCCGGCAAAACGGCACTCCATCCTATGCGTACAATTTTGTGACCCAAAAAGAGGCATCGCTTGAAGACCAGGAGGGCCAGCCGCAAGAAACCGCGCTGATGACCGGGGATCATGGGCAAGATACAGTGCTGGCGGCTGCTCAGGCTCTCAAAAGCGATTTCGGTGTGGAAGCCCTGAACCGCGTTGTCTTTGGCTCCGTGCCGTCATCAGGCGCTGATCAGACGCGCGGGGAGGAAACGCAATTCGCGGAAGCCGGATTTTCCGCGCATTATACCGGGGGCGGCTCTCCGCGCGTTTACAAAAAAGCGCCGCAAAAAACCGCTGACGGCGGCGAGTTTGCCATCCGTGTCGAATCAAGGGGAAACGGCGCGTTCACCGTCTTTTCACAGTACGAAAAAAATCATATTATTGACGCGCGCAGGAGCCATTCCGCCGCCGCTGACTCAGCGGGCGAAGCGTTGGCAGCCGTGGCGAATTTTGAGAAATACCTGTTGCCGGATACGGCGGGGATTGTGGAACAGGCCGTGCCTATGCCGCGTTTGCGGATGCGCTGACAGTTGACTGGCTCGACCAATTGGCTAAATTGCTTACATGAGGACTGCGATACTGCCACCGAACTACCACCGAAGAATTGGACAATGAGCAGTAAGGAGAGATTCAATTTTGGAAAACCAGAATATTGAATGGAAAGAAACGTGGCACGATGAATACCTAAAATGGATTTGTGGCTTTGCCAACGCGCATGGCGGCACAATTGAAATTGGGCGTAACAACAAGGGCGAGGTTGTTGGGTTAACAAATTCCGCAAAGTTGCTTGAAGAACTGCCCAACAAAATTCGCACCACAATGGGAATTGTCGCTGATGTCAATCTCCACAAAGAAAAAAATCTTGAGTATATCGTGATAAACGTCAACGCCCACCAGAATGCAATCAGCTATCGCGGCAAATATTACTATCGCTCCGGCAGTACCAATCAAGAACTTACCGGCTATGCGCTTGATGAGCTTATTCTCCGCAAGTATGGACGGACATGGGATTCCGCGCCTGTACCTCGTGTCAGAGCATCGGACTTCTATCATGACGCTTTCGACATCTTCCGCAAAAAAGCGGTAATGAGCAAACGTCTTTCACCAAACGATGTTGATGTAAGTGACGCTGAGTTATTGCAAGCTCTAAAATTGACAGAAGGTGATTATATACTCAGAGCTGCCCTGTTGCTGTTTCACCAAGACCCAGGGCAGTGGTGTTTTGGGTCACATATAAAAATAGGTTACTTCGAGAACGATGCTGATTTGCTGTATCAGGACGAAATCAGTGGCCCGTTGATTGGTATTGCGGATCGTGTCATGGACACCATCTACACAAAATATTTCAAAGGGCTGATTCGATATGAAGGTATTCAGCGAATAGACGAATACCCTATGTCTCAAGAAATTTTGCGAGAAGCTGTGCTGAATGCCGTTGTTCATCGAGATTACAGCACCGGCAATCCCATTCATATCAAGATTTACGCGGATAAGGTCGTTATTTACAACGATTGTCAACTTCCTATGGACACCACGGAAGAAAGCATTCTGCGCGGGGGGCGTTCCAATCCCCATAATCCGATAATTGCCGGAGTTTTTTTCCGCTCCGGACAAATTGAAGCTTGGGGGCGCGGTATCGAAAAAATGAAAAACGGTTGCGTGGCTGACGGGTTGCCTGTACCAGAGTTCGATATTACATCGGCAACATTCACGATCTGTTTTCATATCCGTAATAACGATACACCGCAGAGCGAATCTATCAACGGCGGTCAAAGCATCGGTGTAAGCGTCGGTGCAAACGTCGGTGTAAATGAAACACGGCAGAAAATTTTGAACCTAATGTCTGAATCGCCTAGTATCACTGCACAACAGATTGCCGATAAAATCTGTCTGACCAAGCGCCGGGTGGAAGCCAACATCCGCGTATTAAAAAATGCCGGATTGATTGAACGTGTCGGGGCGGATAAAAACGGATTCTGGAGAGTGAGATAGCCTCAATTGGACAGTTCCCTTGCTTTCTGGCCCTATTGCTTCATTCAGCCGAACAATGACAACTGTTTCGGCTTCCTGCCCGTTAGTTCGTCCAGCATATTCTTTGCCTCCTTGAGGACAGGCGCGGTTCTCTGGTCGTTTTCCTTCTCATGCCATGCGACAAGGCGTTTCAGAGCGTTTATCAGGCATTCACGCCGCGAATTATATGGATCGCCAAAGATGGAAATGCCCGCGCCGGAACCTGCTTTTGACGCGGCAAGGTCAAGCCCGTAAGTCCATTTCCCGTTGGGACTTCTGCCTGTGGTGATTGAATTGCGGCCTATGACGTGCGCCTTCACCTCGAAAACAACGGTTTCGCAATCAGTGAAGGCAAAACCGTCAATCCAGCCATGCCCATAGAAATGTTTTTCCGTAAAGCCATATACGGATGCAGCCTGGGTGTAGCGGATCTTGTTGTCGATGATCTGACGCGGCCAATCGCCGAAACTCTCATACTCGGCAATGACCGCCCTGTTGTCATCCACCAAGGCCAGCATGTATTCTTCAACCAACCCGATCTCGCCGCGCCAATAATTGCATTTCCCGATTTCCGCAAGTTT
>JAISZT010000082.1 GCA_031284485.1 Desulfovibrio sp. | reverse complement strand
CCTCAAGCGGATCACCCATACTGCTCAAGCGCCTCAGTCTATTGCTTTCATCGAAAAATCCGAATTGATATTTCATATGCCATAGTTACATCATAAACATAATTATTTCAAACTATTTTTCCTGGCTATCAAGAAATATTATAGGGAACCCCCACGACAAAACAGTTAGAGTTTTTAGAGGCTCCCTATAGAATTGGTGGAGAAGAAGGGACTTGAACCCTCGACCCCCGCGTTGCGAACGCGATGCTCTCCCAACTGAGCTACTTCCCCACTATTCCCGCACTGCGGCTTTGTTGCTATTAGGCAAAAAAGACGAGTCTGTCAAGTTGCCCGAAGCGCCTTCCCGGATCACCGCCTATACGTTGATCCGGAACAGGCGCAGCCTGAGCGCGTTGCTCACCACGGAAAAGGAAGAAAGCGCCATGGCCGTGCCCGCCAGCATGGGCGAAAGCATCGGCCCGCCAAAAACATGCAGCGCCCCGGCCGCCACCGGCAGCCCCAGAAGATTATAGCCAAAGGCCCATCCCAGGTTCTGGCGGATATTGCGCACCACCGCGCCCGAAAGGGCCAGCGCCGTCAGCACGGCCTCCATGCCGCCCCGCATCAGCACAATATCTCCCGCCTCGGCGCTCACGTCCACCCCGGCGACGGCCATGCCCACATCGGCGGCCGCCAGAGCCGGGGCGTCGTTTATGCCGTCGCCCACCATTCCCACAACCGCGCCTTCCGACTGAAGGCGGCGCACAAAATCGGCTTTTTCCGCCGGCAAAAGACCGGCCGCCACTTCCTCCACGCCGGCTCTGCCGGCCACGGCGCGGGCTGTGCGTTCATTGTCGCCCGTGAGCATGATCACGCGCACGCCGATGCCGCGCAAGGCCCGCACCACCTTCAGGGATTCGGGGCGCAGGGCGTCGGCCAGGGCAAAAATTCCGGCGACGCGTTCCACGCCGTCCACACCAAGGGCCAGCAACAGCGGGGTTTGCCCGTCTTCCCCCAACCGCTCAAGCCGCGCCGCGACCGCCGCGGGCACGTCCAGCCCGCGCTCGCCCATAAGGGCGCGGCTGCCTATGGTCACCGCATACGCCCGGCCGTCGCGCAGCACCTGCCCGGAAATGCCCAGGCCCGGCGCCACGGCGACGTCTTCCACCGGGCAGGGCGCGCACTCCGCGGCGCGCGCGGCCGCAGTGACGGCAAGGGCCAGAGGATGCTCCGAACGGCCTTCCAGCGCGGCCGCCATGCCCAGCAGCGCATCCGCGTCAAGGCCATCCGGCGTCCTGTCCACAAGGCCGCCCGTCTCGTCAAGCAGATACAGCCCGGTGAGCGCCGGTTTGCCCGTGGTCAGCGTGCCCGTTTTGTCGACAGCCAGCACCGTGAGGCGCGAGGCCCGCTCCAGCGCGGCCCCGTTCTTGATCAAAACGCCCAACTGCGCCCCCCGGCCCGTGCCCACCATGATGGACATGGGCGTGGCAAGGCCCATGGCGCAGGGGCAGGCCATAACCAGCACGGAAACGAACACCGTGACCGCGGTGGTCGCCGGCTCATTGCTGAAAACAAGCCAGCACAGCGCGCTGAGCAGGGCAAAGGCCATGACCGCCGGAACAAAATAATAGCTCACCCTGTCGGCCAGCCGCGCGATGGGCGCTTTTGTGCCCTGGGCTTCGCGCACCAGCCGGATAATCTGCGCCAGCCGCGTGTCCGCGCCCACATGCAGCACGCGCATGGTCAGCGAGCCGTCGCCGTTCACCGCGCCGGCCGGAAGCGTGTCGCCGGGAGCGACGGGAACAGGCATGGACTCGCCGGTGAGCAGCGAAAAATCAACGGCGCTCCTGCCGGTCAGCATCACCCCGTCGGCGGGAACGCGCGCGCCGGGTCTGACAAGGGCGCAGTCCCCCTCTTTCAGGGCGGCCAGGGGCACTTCCATCGGCGTGCCGTCCGCGTCAAGGCGAAAGGCCGTTTCCGGCGTCAGGCGCATCAGCGCGCCAATGGCCTCGCCGGCCCTGTGCCGCGCTCCGGCTTCCAGACATTGCCCCAATTCGATCATGGTCAGCAGCACGGCGGCGGATTCATAATACAGGGACATGGCCCGCGCATGCTCATCGTGCAGGACGATTCCCGACACGGTAGCGGCAAGGCTGTAAAGGAAAGCCGCGCCCGTGCCTATGGCGACCAGGCTGTCCATGGTCGGCGTCCCGCGCAGCAAAGCGCTTACGCCATCCTGATAAAAATGGCGGCCCATCGCCACAACCGGCAGGGTCAACAGCGACTGCGCGAGCATAAAGGTCCGGGGGCTGCTCTCCGGCGCGAGAAAGGCGGGCAGGTGAAGCCCCAGCATGTGCCCCATGGAAAGCACAAGCAAGGGCACGGAAAAAACCGCCATGCGCAGCACACGGCCAAAACGCAGCCGCAGGAGCGCAAGCTCGCCGGCGCGCGCCTGTTCGTAGCGCGAGGCCGCTTCGCTTTCCTCCGGCGCCAATGCGGCGCCAAAGCCGAGCCCGGCAACGCGTTCCACAACATTTCGCCGTATCTCGTCCGCGCGGTTCGCGGCGGCCCAGACGCGGGCCGTGGCCGTGGCAAGATTGACGCTGACTTTTTCAACGCCCTCAATTGTCCCCACAACACGCTCGATACGGGAGGAGCAGGCGGCGCAGTGCATGCCGCTGATGTCAAATTTCAGTGAAAGCGATGAATCCATGTTTCAATCCACGTTTCAATCCGCAACAAGGGAAAGGAAATTTTGATGAAGACACATTCCCTGTTGACGTAAAAAGACCGCCGATTTATTCTGATCATAATTGCATCTGTCGCATGTAAACGCAAGTCTTTGAAGTCGGCAACCCGTTACCGGCCGGAGGGCGAGATGAAAACGTTGAAAGTGGGTGGCATGAACTGTCAGCATTGCAAGGCCGCCGTGGAAGAAGCCGCCGGAAAAACGCCGGGCGTGCGCAACCCCTGCGCGGATCCGGCCACAGGAGAACTGCGCTATGAAGAAAGCGCCCCGGTCAACGAGGAAGCGCTGAAACAGGCCGTCCGCGCCATAGGATTCACAGCCTGACCATACGCAAAAGGCAGGAAGCGACAGTGGACATACCCGCATTTTTTCACTCCCGGCGCGCGCCCGCCGTCCGGGCGCTTATTCTGTTTGCCCTGCTCTGTTTTTGCCCTGCTGTCCAGGCAAAAACAGGAAACGCGATGCTGCTTGATTTCAGCATGACGCGCTTGGGCCAGCCCGAGAGCGACTCGCCCACCGTCCTTGTGGTGGGCGGCATTCAGGGCGACGAGCCGGGCGGCTTTTCCGCCGCGACCCTGCTCGCCACCCGCTACGCCATTCTGGAAGGCTCCGTCTGGGTGGTGCCCAATCTCAACTTCCCCAGCATCATCCATCGCTCCCGCGGGCTGTACGGCGACATGAACCGCAAATTCGCGCGGCTGGAAACAACGGATCCGGATTTTTCCACAGTGCGCCGCATTCAGGAACTCATCCGCCATCCCGACGTCGGGCTTGTGCTGAACCTGCATGACGGCAGCGGCTACTACCGCAAGGAATATCAGTCCAAACTCCGCAATCCCGCGCGCTGGGGCCAATCCGTCATTATTGACCAGATTGACGTCGCCCCGGGCATTTTCATGGGAGAACTCGCCCGCGAAGCCGATCAGGTGTCGCGCGACGTCAACGCCAACCTGATCGACCCCCTGCACAAAATTCATGTCCACAATACAAATACGGCGGCCGGCGACAGGGAAATGGAAAAAAGTCTTTCCTATTACGCCGTGCGCAACGGCAAGGCGGCTTTCGGCCTTGAGGCCAGCAAGGAATTTCCGGTGGAATTGCGCGCCTATTATCACCTGAATATGGTGGAATCGCTTCTGAAGCAGGCCGGGGTGCGCTTCAGGCGCGATTTTACCCTCACTCCGGCAGGCGTGCGCGAAGCCCTGCGCGAAAATCTTGAAGTCTATTTTGCCGATAACCGGGTTTACCTGCCCCTTGAAGACGTGCGCCCGGCCGTCAGCTACCTGCCGCTGCCCAGGGGCGGGCACACCAAGGCCGTGACCTCCAAACCGATCATGGCCGTGCTGCCCTGCAAAAACCGCGACGGGTCACTGTGCATTCATTACGGCAACCGCACCATTACCAGAATCGAGCCGGATTGGCGGGAAATGGACGACAGCCTCTCGTTCGTGCGCGTCAACGTGGACGGGCGTGACGAGGAAGTGCCTTTCGGAGCCATCCTGCTTGTGGAAAATTCACTGATGGTTCATGCCAAGGAGGGCTTCCGGGTCAACGCCATAGGCGTTGACGGCAAACGGCGCGACGAAAGCGGCCTGCGCCTGCGCCGCGCCAGCTTCATACCGCGTTTTTCTCTGGATCGCCAGGCCACGCTTTACCGCATTGAAGTTTATAAAAATCAATCTTTTACCGGCATGTTTCTGGTGCGTTTCGGCAAAAAGACCACCCTGGCGAAAAGCCGCGACCTCCTGCCCGCCATCCCCGGCAAAGAATCCAGCCTGGGATTTTAACCCGTCATTGCCTTGATCCGAACATATTTTTCCGCGATGCCGTCAATTTTCAGCTTGCATGTTCTGCGAAACCGGGGTATGAGAAATAATGGAGGAGCAATGTCTCAGCAACGCATCACCACATTGTTGGCAGGGACCCGCAGTTATCTTCCGCCCGAGCATGGCAGGTCAAACGCCTGGATATGCGGTCAGGAAGAATATGAACTTCTCAGCAAACGCGCGCTTGACGATCCGAGTGATTTCTGGGGCGCGCGCGCTTCGCACCTGTTGCACTGGTTCAAGCGCTGGGACAAGGTGCTGGAGGCCGATGAGGCGCGCCACAAGTACAAGTGGTTCGCCGGATCCAGGCTCAACGCTTCCTTCAACTGCATTGACCGGCATCTGATTGACGGCCGCCGCAACAAGGCGGCGCTGATCTGGCAGGGCGAACAGGAGATGGATGTGCGCTGCTACACTTACCAGATGCTGTATACCGAAGTCTGCCGCGTAGCCCACGCCTTGAGTTCCATGCGCATTCGCAAGGGAGACCATGTGGCCCTGTATATGCCCATGATCCCGGAACTGGCTATTGCCATGCTCGCCTGCGCGCGTATCGGCGCCGTGCATACGGCAATTTTTTCAGGCTATGCCGAAGGCGGCGTGCGTAGCCGTATTCAGGGGTCGAAAGCGAAGATCGTCATTACGGCGGACGCGGCGAAACGCGCGGGGAAAATCAAGCCGCTCAAGGCAAATCTGGATCCCATTCTGGAAAAATGCCCTTCCGTGGCCCACGTGGTGGTTGTCAAACACGCCAACCTGGACAACGTCAGCATGCAGCGTAGCCGGGACATCTGGTGGGAAGACATGATTGACGACTTTACGCTGAATTCGGATTTTCCCTGTGAACCCATGGACGCCAACGACACGCTTTTTTTGCTGCATACTTCCGGCAGCACGGGCAAGCCGACAGGCATCATGCATTCCACCGGCGGATATCTGACGTACGCGGCGCACACCACGCAATGGTGCTTTGACATGCGTGACGACGATGTTTACTGGTGTACGGCGGATATCGGGTGGATTACCGGACACACGTACGGCATTTACGGCCCGCTGGTGCTCGGGGCCACCACCGTGATGTTCGAGGGCGTGCCCACATGGCCCAAACCGGATCGGTACTGGCGTATTGTCGAGAAGTTTCGCGTCAACATTTTCTATACCGCGCCAACGGTCATTCGTTCCCTGATGCGTACCGGCGAGGCCTGGACGGAGCGCTATGATCTGACCAGCCTGCGTATTCTGGGGTCGGTGGGCGAGCCGATCAACCCCGAGGCCTGGCAGTGGTATCACAAATGCATCGGCAACGGCGAGCTGCCCATTGTGGACACGTGGTGGCAGACGGAAACCGGCGGCGCCATGATTGCCCCCATGCCCTACGCCACAATGCTCAAGCCGGGATCCGCGACAACGCCGCTGCCCGGCATTGAAGCCGGCGTGATGGCGTCCGCCGGCCGCGACGGCGAGCAAACCGCCGCGGGCAGCCTTGTGATAAAAAATCCCTGGCCGGGCATGATGATCGGCGTGTATAACGACGAGGAAAAATACCAGTCGTATTTTTCCCGCTTTGGCTGCTATGAGTCAGGCGACGGCGCGCAGATTGACGAGGACGGTTATTTCTGGATACTTGGCCGCATTGACGATTCCATAAATGTTTCCGGCCACAGGCTCTCCACTGTGGAGATTGAAAGCGTGCTGTCGGCCTGTCCGGAAGTCGCGGAGGCCGCGGTGGTGCCCATGCCTCACAGCCTCAAGGGCGAAGCCATTTACGCCTATATTGCGACGCGCGATGACGTGCCCTGGAACGACGCGCTGCGTAAAACGCTGCGGGAAATGGTGCAGCGGGATATCGGGGCGCTGGCGAATCCGGAATACATACAGTTTGTGAACGCCATGCCGAAGACAAGTTCGGGCAAGATTATACGGCGTGTACTGCGCAAGATTGCCGGGGACATGTACGATGACCTCGGCGACGTCACGGCGCTGGCGAATCCCGAGGCGCTGACGGCGATTATTGCGGGACACCGGAATATTCTGAAAGGTGAGCCGGACACCGGCGCGGCGTCCTGACGCGGATGACGCCATGTCAAAACGTCTGTCCGTAAGTGTGGCCGGCGGCGGCAGTTGGGGCACGGCGCTCGCCCACCTGCTGGCTTCGAACGGGCACGCGACGACGCTTTGGCTGCGGGACGGAGCAACGGCAAAGGCCATAAACACCCGACATGAAAATCCCCGCTACCTGCCGGGCATATCTCTCCATCCGGCGCTGAAGGCAAGCGTTGACCCCGTTGCCGCGGCATGCGACATACTGGTCTGCGCCGTACCCACACAGCAGATACGTTCCTTTCTGCGCGGCCACAGACAATTTTTCAAGCCGGGGATCACGCTCGTCAACGCGGCCAAGGGCCTGGAAGCGGACAGCCGCGCCACATGCGGCGTCATCGCCGCCGGGGAACTGGCCGGTCTGAACCATCGCTACGCCGTGCTTTCCGGCCCGTCCTTTGCCGCTGAGGTGCTGCGTGGCCTGCCCACCGCCGTAGTGCTGGCCGCCCGCGACGCAAAACTTGGAGCGCGCCTGCGTGAAATCTTCTCAAACCCGTCATTCCGCTGCTACTCCAGCACGGATGTCGCAGGTGTGGAAATGGGCGGCGCGCTTAAAAATGTCATGGCCATCGCCGCCGGCATCTGTGACGGGCTTGCCTTCGGGCACAACAGCCGCGCCGCGCTGATCACCAGAGGCATCGCGGAAATAAGCCGGCTTGGCGTGGCCTGCGGGGCAAAGGCCCGGACGTTCATGGGGCTTTCCGGCCTGGGAGATCTGATTCTGACCTGTACCGGAGACCTTTCACGCAACCGGCAGGTGGGTTTGGGCCTTGCGCGCGGTGAAACGCTTGAGACCGTTACAAAGACCCTGGGCACTGTGGCCGAAGGCGTCAAAACCGCCGGGGCGATGTGCGCGCTGGCTGAAAGCCTGTGCCTGGACGCGCCCATTGCCTTTGCCGTGCGCGGTATTTTGCAGAATGGGCACTGCCCGCAAACTGTGGCGACAAGCCTGATGACCAGGACACTGCGGGAAGAATAACGGGCTAAGAATAACGGGCTAAAAATTTTTTTATCGTTTTATTCTATTTTTTTTCATTTCCTGTTGCAAAAAAAAATTTATGAAATTACATTGGAAACAGTTGTTCGCGCCAAATTGGATTTTGCGGCGCGTTGATTGACCGAATCCACAGCACGGGGCGCCTATGTCATCATCGCTGTTCATGTCCGAGGGAAATTTTCTGCCGTTATTAGCAGGTATTGTCCTGCTGCTGGTTTCAACCGCTTATGCCGTGCTGCAGCGCAAGGATCCCCGCCGCCTGATTTTGTGGGGCGCGCTCTACGATGCGGGCATTGTCTGTATGGGCGTCAGCGCCGGCAATTCCGCCGCAAGCGCCGGCATCTGGCTCTATATTGTCTTTCAGATCGTCGCGCGCCTGCTCGCCCTCAACGCGCTGGGGAACATCACGCCCCAAGCCGCCTACCCGAACCTGACCGGCTTTGAGAAACTGCGCGGGGCCGGCAACGGCACCCTTTCGGGAGCGCTTTTCGCTTTCGGTCTGCTGGCCGCTGTCGGCGGATCTCCGTTTCTGGTTCCCGAAGGACGCGCACTGATTGTCAAGGCGTTGCTCTCGGCCTCCGCCGGCGGCATCGGCTCATTTTTGCTCATAGCGCTCATGGCGGCCGCGGGCACTGTATTTATCTGGCTTTCCGTGGACACGACGCGCCACATTGTGCTTGAAAAACCGTCCGCGACGGGCCCGGGGGCGGCAGCCGGCGCGCATGTCCATGCGTCGTTTTCAAAAGTCGCGGTGGCTCTGGGTGTTCTGGCGGCCCTGCTCGGCTTGATGCGCAATCCGCTGACAGACTTTCTGGGCCGATGTTTTTCGCTCTCCTTTGAACATGCGCCGGTGCATCCCGCATACTGGTGTCTTTATGCAGGCGCCATGGCGGCCGGGCTGCTTTCCTGGGCGCGGAAAAAAGGCGCGGCCATTGTGGGCGTCGCCGCTTTCGCGCTGGCCCTTGCTCTGGCTTATGCCGTGCAGAGCGCGCCCCTGACGCGCCTTTTCCTGATAATGCTCACAGTTGTGGGACTTGTCGTAAGCGTGTATTCCCTTGGCTACATACATGGCGAACGCAAAGGCTGGTACTGGTTCTTCCTGCCCCTGACCTTCGCCTCGCTGGCGGGCATCGTTTCCGCCCCCGGTCACGACGCGCTGTACGGATACTGGGAGCTTATGACCTTTGCCTCCTACTTCCTGGTGGCGCATGAAGGCAACCGCACATCCTTTGACGCCGCCCTGAAATACTATGTAATGTGCGCCGGCGGCGCGCTGCTCATGCTGCCGGGCCTCTTCCTGCTGGAAGGATTTGCCGCCGGGCTGCCCGCCGGCATAAATCCGGCCTGGATTAAACTCGCCTTTGTTTTCTGCCTTGCCGGTTTCGCCGTCAAGGCCGGTCTTGTGCCCCTGCATTCCTGGCTTCCGGACGCTCATCCGGCCGCGCCGTCTTCGGTGTCCGGACCTCTGTCCGGCGTCATCACCAAGATGGGACTGTTCGGTATTGTCAGCATCATCTTTGTACAGGCGGGCGAACAGACAAGCGCCATGCCCGGCCTGTTCGGATTTTCCTGGTTCGGCACGGCCCTGGTTTTCATGGGCGCGGCCACCCTGATTTACGGTGAAATAATGGCCCTGTGCCAGAACGACATAAAACGTATGCTGGCCTATTCCACACTGGGACAACTTGGCGAAATAACGCTTGTTCTCGGCATCGGCACATGGCTGGCCACCACAGGCGCCCTCTGGCACGTGCTCAATCACGCGGTGATGAAAGACCTGCTCTTCCTTGGAGCGGGCGCGCTGATCGTACGCGCCGGCAGCCGCAACCTGTCGGACATGAAAGGCCTTGGCCGCCACATGCCCTGGACTGTCGCCTGTATGTGCGTGGGCCTTGTCAGCATCATGGGCCTGCCGCCCTTCGGCGCGTTCTACAGCAAGTACCTGATGATACAGGCTGCGGCGGATGCGGGCCAGATATGGCTTTCCGCGCTTATCCTGGCCGGCTCCCTCGTGGGAGCGATTTACTATTCCCGAATTCTCAAGACCCTGGTTTTTGAAGAACGTCCGGCGCATCTGCCCGCCGTGACCGAAGCGCCTCTGAGCATGCGCCTGAGCCTGGGCGCGCTGGCCGCGCTTTCCCTGCTCTTCTGCCTTGCGCCGCAACTGCCCATGAACATCGTTGTCGCGGCCGCCTCACTCTGTTTTGAGCCGCTGCTCACCGATGTCGGCATTCTGGACGCGCTTTCCGTGCCCTGGCCTATCTACGCCGTCGTGCCCATATTCGGCGCGGTGATCCCGGCCTTTTACGCCAATAACCGCAAGAAGGCCGGCTGGTCCTCGGTGGGCCTGCTGCTGTTGACGGCCCTGCTGGTGCTGCTGTTCGGACGCAAGATGGACATGCTCTCCTACTGTTTTGCCCTGATCGTGCCCCTGGTGGGCGCGTTGAACATGGCCTACGCGGTGGGCTACATGGAACACAGCCACACGCAGTGGCGTTTTTACGGCGCCTTCACCTGCATGTGCGGCGCGCTTGTCGGCATGGCCGCAAGCCGTTATCTGCTGAGTTTCTTTCTGTTCTGGGAAATCATGAGTTCCTGGACTCTGTATATGGCCATTGCCCATGAAGGCACGGTTCTCTCGCTGCGCGAAGCCTTCAAGTACTTCTTCTTCAATCTGCTCGGCGCGGGCTTTATCTTTGTGGGCATCTGCGTGCTCGGACCGTTGACGCCATTCACGACAGCCGTGCTTGAAACGGCGCGGCCCGCGGCCCTTTCCGGCTACACGGCATGGCTCGGCATGGCGCTGTTGGCCATCGGCTTTGTAATGAAGGCCGCCCAACTGCCCCTGCGCATTGACTGGCAGATGCACCCGGCGCTCGCGCCCACGCCTGTTTCCGGCTACATCTCCTCCGTATTGCTGAAAAGCGCCATCGTCGGTCTTGTCAAGCTGTTCGCCATGCTCGGCGGCGCGTTTGCCGTCAACGGCATCGTCGCCGCGGCTGACCAGCACGTCATCAATGTTTTTGTCATGTGGATCGGCGGAATAACCATTATCTATTCCGCCGTGCGCGCTCTGCAGGTCAACGGCCTCAAACTCATCTTCATCTATTCCACGGTCAGCCAGCTCGGCTACATGGTGCTGGCCGTCGGCGCGGGCGGCGCTCTGGGTTGGGCCGGAGGCATGCTGCACGTGTTCAACCACGTCTTTTTCAAGGATCTGCTCTTCCTTATTTGCGGCGCGGTCATTTTCACCACACACAAGGAGAGTCTTGACGATCTGGGCGGCATAGGGCGCAAAATGCCCTTTACCCTTGCCGTGTTCGCCATCGCCGGACTGTCGCTCGTCGGCGTTCCGCCGACCAGCGGCTTCTCCTCCAAATGGCTTATCTACCATGCGCTCATGCAGAGCGGGCAACCATTCCTCGCCCTGCTTTCCCTGGTCGGCAGCGTGCTGACGCTCGCCTATGTGGCCAAATTCCTGCATGCGGCATTTCTTGGACAGCCGTGCGCGGACCTTGATCAGGTGCATGAGGCTCCGGTGGTCATGCGTCTGCCCATGGGCATACTGGCCTTCGGCTGCCTTGTCACAGGCATTTTCCCCGGTCTTGCCCTTATGCCCATCAACACCATTTTGACGGAATACTGGCTGGAACCGCTCAAGATCAGCCTGTCCGGCGTGGTGTCCGGCCCCGGCGCATGGAACGCCACGGCCATCTTCATCATGGCGGCGCTCGCATTCTGCGCCGGCCGCTATTTTGTCCGGCGGTTCACGCGTCTGCATGAAATTGACGCGCATACCTGCGGCCTGCCGCCGGAAGTCGCCTCCAGCCGTATGGTACCAACCAGCATATTCGGCGGTGTGCCGTTTTTCACGGACACCGCGTCCACTCCTGAGGAGACCCGCTCATGACCGACACACTGCTTGGCATTTTACACATGAGTATCTTTCCCGGCGGCGTTTTCGCCCTTGCCCTCGGTTTCTTTTTCAAAGGGCTTGACCGCCGGCTGGAAGCGCGTTTGCAGCGGCGCGTCGGCCCGCCGCTGATTCAGCCGTGGCTGGACGCGGCAAAGCTGCTGACCAAGGAAACCATGATTCCCAAGACGGCGTGCCGTCAGGCCTTTTTGCTGGCCCCGGTGTTCGGCTTTACCGGCATGGCGGTGTGCGCGGCCTTTATCCCCATTGCCGGAGTGTACAACGGCCTGTTCAACATGGGTGATCTGCTGGTCATTTTTTACCTGCTCCCCATACCGGCCATGGCCATCATGCTCGGCGGTTCCGCGTCAAGCTCGCCTTTCGGGGCCATCGGCTTTTCGCGTGAAATGCTGATGATGCTGGCCTACGAAACCCCGCTGCTCATGATTCTGCTTTCCGTGGCCATGCTTGTGGGCAAAGGGCTGGCAGGCGGCGAGTGGGGGGCGGAATTCTCTCTGCTGAAAATTGTGGCCTGGCAGCAGGAGAACGGATCGCTGGGCCTCAATCCTTCCATGATTCCGGCGTTCATCGCCTACCTCATCTTTCTGCCGGGCACGATGGGCGTTCCGCCCTTTGACATACCCGAGGCGGAAACAGAAATCATTGAAGGGCCTTTGCTGGAATACGGCGGCCCGTTGCTGGCGCTTTTTCAGATCACCTCGGCGCTCAAGACCTTTGTTGTTCTCGGCCTTGGCGTCGCGCTGTTCTTCCCCGGCGTCATCAGCGCATGGTGGCCCATAAACCTGCTCTGGTTCATACTCAAATGTCTGGTGCTGATGGTTGTTTCCCTGACCCTCGTCAAATCCGCGACCGGACGTTTCCGTATTGATCAGGCCTTTCGGTTTTATATAACGGTTCCAGTGGCGCTTGCCCTGTGCAGCCTGATCCTCGTCTGGGTAATGTAAGGAGGCCGCCGTGTCGTTGGACACAATTCTCAAAAAACTGTCTGTCCGTTCGCCGTGGCTGTTCCGCATAAATGCCGGATCATGTAACGGCTGTGATGTGGAACTTGCCACAACCGCCTGTATTCCGCGCTACGATGTTGAGCGGTTCGGCTGCAGATACTGCGGCAGCCCCCGACATGCCGACATTGTGCTGATCACCGGTCCGTTGACGACAAAGGTGTGTGATCGCGTGCTGCGCGTCTGGCATGATATTCCCGAGCCGAAAGTTACCGTGGCCGTGGGCATCTGCCCCATTTCCGGCGGCGTCTTCCGTGAAGGGTATTCCATCAAGGGGCCGATCGACCGCTACATTCCGGTGGACGTCAATGTGCCCGGTTGTCCGCCGCGCCCCCAGGCCATTCTGGAGAGCGTTGTGCTGGCGCGTTCAATATGGCTCAAAAAACTGGGTCTGGAGGCGTAATATGGCGGGCTTTCTGAAAATTCTGTTCCGCAATCTGTTGGATGGCCCAAGCACCGATCCCTATCCGTTTGGGAAGACTTTTTCTCCCGAGAGCATACGGGGCAAGGTCAAACTTGATCCCGACCTCTGCATGGGCTGCGGGATGTGCGTTTACTCCTGCACGGCCAAGGCCATCAATATTTCGCCTCTGGATGACGGCAGCGGATACACGTACACCGTCTGGAGGAATTCCTGCTGTCTGTGCGCCTCATGCCGGCATTATTGCCCCATGGGGGCCATAAGTATCGTTGATGACTGGCATCTGGCCCATGACGAGGAATCGAAATACGGGCTGGTGGAACATCACACTATCAAATATGAGCCTTGCGCGAACTGCGGCGCAATGATGCGACCTATTCCGCCGGCTCTTGCAAAACATTTGTACGCCCAAAGCAAGGACGTTGATCCGGAAAAAATTCGTCACCTCTGCCCGAAATGCCGTCAGCTTGAAGACGCGGGCAATCTGGCGAAAGCCCAGACTTCGGACGCGCAACCGGCAAAATAAGGACATACCATGCAAGACACAATACAGGGCGATGCGCGCATCTTAAAATCCCTTGAGGTTCTTTGCCATAACGGGGGAACCGTTCGCCACAGCGCCGACACTTTCGGCAACAATTTTCACTGGTTCAAACTGGATAATCCGCGCCTGCTGGTAAATGCGGCGGAGGCGTTGCGCGGCGTCCGCGCTCGCCTGTGCATGATATCGGCTTACAACAGCCGTCAGTTGGGCGACCCCATGCAGGAAGTCTGCTACCATTTCGAGTTTGGGGGAACTGTTGTCAATCTTACTGTCACCCTGAACGGGGAATGGCCCTCCGTGCCGTCAATCACGACGCAGTTCACCAATGCGGACTGGCACGAACGTGAGATGATGGAGCTTTACGGCATCAAAGTGGCCAATCAACCCAATCCGCGCCGCCTGTTCCTGGATGAGGAAATGGACACGGGTCTCCTGAAAGACTTTGTTCCGCTTTCGGTCATGATGAACGGAGCCTCCAGTTCTGACCTTTGGGAGCGCATTCTCAGCGACAAGGGGAAGAAATCATGAATACGGGCAACAGCACCTTTACAATCCCCCTGGGGCCGGTACACGTCGCCCTTGAGGAACCGGTTTACTTCCGTCTGACAGTGGAAGGCGAAACCATACGCGACGTCAATCTGACTTCAGGCCACGTGCACCGGGGCATGGAAGCCATGGCCATGCAGCGTAACCTGCTGCAAAACGCCACCCTGGTAGAGCGCGTCTGCTCACTGTGCTCCAACAGCCATTCTTTTACCTACTGCATGGCCGTGGAAAACGTGACCGGACTCGTCATTCCCCCTCGCGCCCGTTTTTTGCGGTCACTGGCCGAAGAAATCAAACGCGTGGCCTCGCACCTTTTCAACACCGCCATACAGGCGCATATCATCGGCTTCAAATCGCTGTTCATGCACACCATGGAAGTGCGTGAAATGATGCAGGACGTCAAGGAAACCGTGTATGGCAACCGCATGAATCTGGGGCAGAATTGCATAGGCGGCGTCAAATGTGACCTGACTCCGGAATTGTTCACCTACATCCTTGGCATGCTGGAGAAAGTTGAGCCTGCCGTGGAGGAACTGCGTGAAGTTTTTGCCACCAACAGCATGGTTGTCGGGCGGACCAAGGGGCTTGGCCTTCTGCCGAAAGAAGACGCGCTGCGTTTGGGCGTTGTAGGCCCGGTGGCGCGCGGTTCGGGCATTAATGTTGACGTGCGCAAGGCTTCACCCTACGCCGCTTATCCTGATCTCAAATTTAACGTGATAACCAACGACGGCTGTTGCGCATACTCGCGCACCAGAGTGCGGCTGGACGAAATTTTTGAATCCATCAGCATGATCCGCCAGTGTTGCCGGATGACCCCCGACGGTCCGACAAAAGCATATCTGCCGCAGATTACCGTAAATGAAGCCTGTGCCCGCACCGAAGCTCCGCGCGGCGAAGTTTTTTACTTTATCCGCACGGACGGCACGGACGTGCCGCAGAGGCTCAAGTGGCGCGTGCCTTCCTATATGAACTGGGAGGCTCTGGGCGTCATGATGCGTGACTGCAAGGTAGCGGACGTGGCGCTGATCACCAACAGCATTGACCCGTGCGTTTCCTGCACAGAGCGTTGATATGGGATGCATGAGGCAAGCCTGGTACAGGGGCTTTTGAACGTAGCCCTGACGGCGGTGGATGAACACAATGCGTCCAGCCCCCAAAAAAAGGCGACGCGCATTCAGGAGATTGTGTGTGACCTCGGTCTGATAGCCTGTGTGGAACCGCAGACGCTGACCGGCTGTTTTGAACTTTTTGCGGAAGGAACCTTGGCCCGGGGCGCGACGCTGACGTTGCGCACAGCGCCGCTTGACTGTGAATGCACAGCTTGCGGTCATGTATTCAGCCTGACACGGCGGCATTTTGTCTGCCCGCGTTGTGGAGCTGGGGAATTACACTTCAACGGAGGACACGGGCTGACGCTCATGTCCGTACATGTTGAATGCGAGGAATAAGATCATGCACGAGTACATTCAGGTTGTCGCCGACAGATGCCGCGCCTGCCGCCGTTGCGAAATGGCCTGTATTGCCGCCCATCACGGCATCACCATCAAAGAAGCCACGAAGCGCCGTGACGAACTGGTTTCACGCGCCAAGGTGGTCAAAACGGATTTGTTCAAAGCTTCTCTGCGCTGCCACCAGTGTGATCCGGCTCCGTGTTGCGCCATTTGCCCCACAGGAGCGTTGCGTCAGGCCAACGGTTCCATTATAATGCATGAAGAATTATGCGCAGCCTGTAAAATGTGCATTGCCGTCTGTCCATACGGCGCCATTGCCATGGAGACTATCGGCATGCCGGGCGTTTCCGGAGATGAGCCGGAAACCATGGCTCAACGGGCGCGCCGCGAAGTGGCGGTACGCTGTGATATGTGTGAAGGCTGGCGGGAAGAAAACGGCAAAAGGATAACCGCCTGCGTGGAAGCGTGTCCGGCGCGCGCCCTTTCTCTGGTGTTGCCTGACGGCACAGTCATCGAAGCGCCGCCAAAACCCGCCAAGGAAACGGCCGCGGCACAAAACCAGTGACCGTTGCGGAAGCGCTGAAAAAATTAATCACGGCCTCTATGTCCTCATTCCGTTGCTGTCGGAGCGGGCATCTGGTAAAGCTCTTAGAAAGTGGGACTTATGGAGCATATCCAGAATTTATTCAGCGAAGCCTTCAAACTGTTCGCGCTCATGACGCCGCCGGCTGTTCTTTCCGCATTTTTGAGCGCCTCGAAAAACTATACTTCCGCCAGAAAAAAAGCCGCGGCGCGTAAAACCGCCGTTGCGGTATTCATCATCGGCGCTGTGCTGTATTTTTTCGGCAACAGTATTTTCAGCGTATTCGGCTTTACTCTGGACGCTTTTCGCATTGGAGCGGGAAGTCTGTTGTTTCTTACAGCCGTCAGTCTGATGAATGAAACAGCCGGCCAGCCGGTTTTTTTGCCTGATGAAGACATCAGCGTGGTGCCGCTGGCCATTCCCCTGTGCATGGGGCCGGCTTCCATAGGCACCGTCATGGTGATGGGCGCGTCGGCATGCGATGCCGAGCAGATGTTTACAGGCGCGCTGGCGCTTCTTGCGGCCTCACTGGGCATTTACGCTACGCTGCATTTTTCCGAAGCCATAAAACGCGTGCTCGGGCACACCGGCATTGTCGTGCTGTCAAAACTGACAGGTCTGCTGCTCGCGGCCATCGCCGCGCAGGTCGTCTTTACCGGGGTAAAGTCTTTTTTGCGCTGAGCGGGCTGAATATGGACAACCTCCTTGGCACTGTTATCGCAAAATCCGGAGAACCCTTGCCGGCGGCTATCCCCTGCGCAGCGCATTCCTTGCCGGAGATATGAATATTACATAACTATAGAAAATTATTAAATTAAAAATATTTTAAAAATTTTTGTACCAGCAATAATACCAACGTTTTTCGCCGCTTCACGAGGACGTATTGAGCCGTTAGTGGTCAACCTTTCCCCGGTCATGGAGTTCAGAGACAAATGAAAGCCTTTCGTCGATTCCGGCGGGAGGCTTCTTTGCATCCTTGCCGCCTGGCCCACCGTTACCATGTGGAGACACCGCCCCGCCCGCGCCTTTTTCTACGCCTTTTACCGTCCACACCGAGCGGTTTCTGTTCCCATGACGCAAAAACGGTATAGCACCTTTTCGCGTTCTTTCCTATGGGGGCTTACCCGAAATACGCGCATGGCGCTTGCGAAATTTCACGGCGGCGAGAGGACGGAGGGCAGTCCCGGCACACGAAGAAAGCAGGGAACATCGGGCAAGCTCCATAAGCCCGGAAGCGTCAAGCCATGACAGCGGTTATATCCTACAGGTTGGTAGCTGCCTGACACCAGCTACGGCAACCTGCCAAGGGCAAGCCCTCTGGACACCCGCGAGCATTCGGCGCTTCGCTTCTCACACTCGCAAAGGCGGGGAGAAAAAACGGTGGCGGTAAATGATACTCTGGCAAAAGCGCAAGGCGGGTTTTACCGGCGAAATGGGCGCGGTGTATGACGCAAAACACCCATGCCAGCCCACAAATGACGGAGAAGATACCATTTAATGCACAAACGAAAATGTATTACCGAACTGCTCATAAACGGCGAAACAAGCCCGCAACTGCCCACTATGGGTACTGTGCGTCAATTCTGCATTAACTTTTCACTTCCGGCATTGAATCGGAAGGGCAGGACAGGTAGTGTACATGTCCGCCACGTCCTGCCCTCCGGGGGATAAAGAGGCTTATTCGCGCCTGCCTGTGTCTCAACGTAAATAAAAACGGTGTTCACGTTTCCGCAAGCGCCGGGTCATTGGGGGTATTCGCGTTCTATTTGAACGATAGCAAATATTATTTTCCGGCATACACAGTGACGACAGTCAAGAGGATGTGCTGCGGGTTGGCTAGTGCAGAGAACAGGAGGGGCTTAATTAAGGAATAGTTGATGCCTCCTCGTTTATGAATAATGATAGATAATATATTGATATTAATAATAAATAGTATATAAATGGACAAATTTCGAAATTCGTCCATTTACATGCATTCTTTTTTAGGGTAGCTATTACACACATACACAACCAACTTCCCCCTTAGGG
>JAISZT010000111.1 GCA_031284485.1 Desulfovibrio sp. | reverse complement strand
CCTGCCGTGTCTGGAGGCATCCAACATATGCAATTTGATGAAATGCGGCATTTTGTACAACAAAAAAAAGAAAGCTGTGGGTCATCAAAGCCATTAATCGTCGCACACGGAAAACTGTGGGATGGGTGCTCGGCGGTCGTGATTCTGGAACTTTCCGACGACTCTACAATAAAGTCAGCCACCTGAAGAATTGTATTTTTTACACCGATACGTGGGATGATGCATTTGCTGAAGTCTTACCGCCTGCACGCCATATCATGGGAAAAGCCCATACCGTCGAGATTGAACGCGATAACAGTAACACGCGGCATCACCTGGGGAGGTTCACGCGTCGAACCAAAGTTGTCTCGCGGAAAGAATTCATGGTTGACCTGACATTTGGCATGCCGTCACCACTACTGACTTGTTTTTTTCACTCCGAGAAACTGTAATATCTATATTTAAGTAAACACTCTCCGCTGAAGAAGGAACTGCTCTCCGCTGTGTGTTAAAAAAAACCTGAACTGGTCGTTGATGTGCTGAAATCAATTTGATCCGTATCTTGACTTTAGCGTCTGCATTGTCCATACTTACAAGATATCCTACATTATGGCGTTTTTCAGGCGCGTTGCGCGGGAACCAGCATGAGCGACTATAAAAATACGTTGAATCTGCCCAAAACATCCTTTCCCATGAAGGCCGACCTTGCCCGGCGCGAGCCGGAGATGCTCAAACAATGGGACAAGGCCCGCGTCAACGACGCCATGATGCAGGCCGCGGCCGCTTCCGGAAAAAAGGACTACGTGCTGCACGACGGCCCCCCCTATGCCAACGGGCACATACACATGGGCACGGCGCTGAACAAGATACTCAAGGATATTATCGTCAAATCGCGCAACATGCAGGGTTTTCCCGCCCGGTACGTGCCCGGCTGGGACTGCCACGGCCTGCCTATTGAACACAAGGTGGAACAGCAGCTCAAGGAAAAGAAAAAAACTCTGCCCGCCCATGTGGTGCGCAAGCTCTGCCGTGAGTACGCGAACAAGTGGATCGACGTGCAGCGCGAGGAATTCAAGCGTCTGGGCGTTCTGGGCATATGGGAAAAGCCCTATTTGAGCATGACCCCGGCTTACGAGGGCGCCACCGCCCGCGAGCTTGCCGCCTTTGTGGAAAAAGGCGGCGTCCTTCGCGCCAAAAAGCCCATTTACTGGTGTTGTTCCTGCCGCACCGCTCTGGCCGAGGCGGAAGTGGAATACCACGACCTTGCCTCCCCTTCCATATATGTGCGCTTTCCCCTGCCGAACGAAGGGCTGAAAAAAATATTTCCCGCGGCCAATCCCGACGCGGCCTATGTGGTCATCTGGACGACGACCCCCTGGACGTTGCCGGACAACATGGCTGTGTGCCTGCACCCGGAGTACGTCTATGCGCTGGCGGAAGTGGATGGGGCGCACTACCTTCTGGCGGAAGAACTTCTGGCCCCATGCGCCGCGCTGTTCGGCTGGCAGAATCCCGTGGTGCTCGACCGGGCGACCGGGGCGCTGCTGGAAGGTCTTCTGGCCCGTCACCCCTTCTACGACCGTCCCTCGCCCCTGATTCTCGGAACACACGTCACCCTGGACGCGGGAACAGGCTGCGTGCACACAGCGCCCGGACACGGGCGTGAAGACTATGAAGCTGCCCTTGAGTATGATCTGGACATTTTTTCGCCCCTGGACGACGCCGGCTGTTTTCTGCCCTCCGTGCCCCTGTTCGCGGGTTTGAACGTCATGGAGGCCAATCCCGCCGTCATCGCGACGCTCAAAGAAAAAAACGCCCTGTTGCTGGCGGACAGTCTCAACCATTCCTACCCGCACTGCTGGCGCTGTAAAAATCCCGTTATTTTCCGGGCCACAACCCAGTGGTTTATCAGCATGGAAAAGAATGATCTGCGCAAACGCGCCCTTGGCCTCATCAACAACGCCGTGCGCTGGATTCCCGCCTGGGGGCGCGAGCGCATCCACAATATGATTGAATTCCGCCCGGACTGGTGCATCTCGCGCCAACGGCAATGGGGCGTTCCCATCCTGGCTCTTTTGTGTGAAGACTGCGACACGGCCTGGAACGACCCCGACTGGATGCGGGAAATGGCCGGGCGCTTTGTCAGTCACCCCACAGGCTGCGACTACTGGTATGAAGCCGACCTGAAAGACATTGTTCCGGCCGGGCTTGCCTGTCCGAACTGCGGCGGAACGCGCTGGAAAAAGGAAACGGACATTCTGGACGTCTGGTTCGATTCCGGCACAAGTTTCGCCGCCGTGCTGGAGCAGCGCCCCGAACTGCGCTTTCCGTCGGACATGTACCTGGAAGGCTCCGACCAGCACCGGGGCTGGTTCCACAGTTCACTGCTCGTCGCCGCGGGCGTGCGCGGCACGGCCCCTTACAAGTCCGTGCTGACGCACGGCTACGTTGTGGACGGCCAGGGGCGCAAGATGTCAAAGTCCGAAGGCAACGTCATCGCCCCTCAGGAAATTATCGACAAATTCGGCGCGGAAATTGTCCGCCTCTGGGTTTCCTCTGTGGACTATCGCGAGGACATCCGCATTTCGGATCAGATACTGGAGCGGCTTGTTGACGCCTACCGGCGCATACGCAACACCTGCCGTTTTATCCTGGGCAATATCGGCGACTTGACCCCGCAGGATATTCTGCCCGTCGATCAACTGCTGCCCCTTGACCGTTTTGCCCTTGACGCGGCGGCCCGCGTACACGAACGGGTGCAGGAAGCGTACATGGAGTTTGAATTTCACAAGGTGTACCACTGCCTGCACAATTACTGCGTCACGGATCTTTCCGCCGTGTATCTTGATATTCTTAAAGACCGTCTGTACACCGAAGGGGCAAAAAGTCTGTTGCGCCGTTCCGCTCAGACGGCCCTGTACCATATCCTGAACCTTTTGCTGCGTGACATGGCCCCTGTGCTCTCCTTCATGGCCGAAGAAATATTCGCCTGCCTGCCCGCGCACCTGCGCGAAGGACGGAGCACGGTGTTTGCCCTGCCGCCCGTCGGCGTGGATGCCTTCGCGCTTGACGGGGCAAGGCGGGATGACTGGAACGCGCTGCTTGCCGTGCGCGGCGTCGTGACGAAGGCTGTTGAGCCGTTGCGCCGGGATCGCGTGGTGGGGCATTCTCTGGATACGAAGGTGACGCTGTATCTGTCCGGGAGCCTTTCCCGCCGTCTGGAAAGTCTGGACACGGATCTGCGGGCGATCTGCATTGTTTCCCGGCTTGAAACGGCCTCGCCGGACACTGCCCCGGAGGCGGCCTTTCGTGACGAGGAGATGCCGGATATCGCCGTTCTGGTGGAAAAAGCCGACGGCGAAAAATGCGAACGCTGCTGGATATACAGCACGGAGCTTGGCGCGGATCCCGCCTATCCCACTCTTTGCCCGCGCTGCGCCGGGGTGTTGCGCGACTGCCCTCCGGATGCGAACGGATGAGCAGGCGCTACCGCATCCTGGTTTTTTTTGCCGTGATCGCCTTCACGCTGGATCAGGTCAGCAAGTACCTGATTGTCGGCGCTGTTCCCGAACACGGAACAATAACCGTTATCCCCGGCTTTTTTGACCTTGTGAATATCCGTAACCGGGGCGCGGCCTTCGGTTTTTTGAACCGCGCGGACATTGAATGGCAGTTCTGGCTGTTTCTGGCGGCAACGGCCATCGCGGCCTGGGCCATCCTCACCCTTGTGCGCGATGCGGACGAGCAGCCTTTGCTGTTCACCGGGCTTGGCCTTGTGCTTGGCGGGGCGGTGGGCAATATGACGGATCGCCTGCGCTTCAGGGCTGTTGTGGATTTTCTGGATTTTTATATGGGCGGCTGGCACTGGCCCGCCTTCAACGTGGCGGATATGGCCATCTGCGCCGGGGCGGTTCTTTCCTGTTTTGTCCTCTGGCGCAAATCCGGCAGCGGCAAAAACGCGTCCCGGAAAGGAGCGTCTTCCTTATGACATTCGCCTGGTGGCATGTTCCGGTAGTGCTGATTCCCATGATTCCCACTTTCTGGAGTATACGGCACATTCTGAACCACGAATTCGAAGACGCGACGCAGCGCTCTCTCTGGCTCGTGCTGACGGTTTTTCTGCCGGTGCTGGGCGGCGTCATATATATCATCCGGGGCCGTAAAAAAGCCTTGAGGAAAATTCAATAGTGAGCGAATCTGTCTGACAGGAACATCAGGAGAGACGAGTATGACCATAGGCAAACAATTTTTACATGTCGCAGCGTTTTTCTGCGCCGTTTTGGCTCTTGGCGGCTGCCTGGGGGCCGGCGGAGGCTCCAAAAGCGCGGATATGGAGCAGCAGGTTCAGCAGCACGATATGCAGTTACGGCAACTGCAGCCCAGTCAGGCCGACGTGTACAACCAGATTCAGGCCATGCGGCAGGAATTGAACGCCATCAAGGGGCAGATGGACGACTTTCAGCAGGCTGGCGGCGCACGCGCCATCGCCGAGCGCATCAACAGGCAGGACGCGGCCTTGCGCCAGGTGGAAAACGACATGGCTCTGAATCTCAATTTGGGCGATCCTGTCCGGCAACCGGGACAGCCGCTGACCATCCCCCCTCCGGCACCGGGCGCGACCCCTCATCCGGTTTCCCCCGATGGCGTTCCCCAGGGATCTCCGGAGGGCGTTCCCATGTCCGGTGACGCGGGGCAGCAAAACAGCTACGGCCTGCCCACAACCGGCACACAGCTTGCCGGAACGCCGGGCTACGCCGCTGCGGTGCCCGAAGGCGTTCATCCCTATCAGGGACCGGCCGCTCAGGACAACGCGCAGCAACCGGCGCAGGCTCCCAGCGCCGCCACCTGGGGCCAGCCCTCGCCGCAGCCCGCCCCGCCCGCGCAGACGCCGCCCAAGGATATGGCGCTTGCCCTGTTTGACGCCGGGGTCAATTCTTTCAACGCCCGCAATTATGGCGAGGCCCAGCGCTCCTTTTCCGATTTTCTTAAAAATTACAAAAGCCACGCTCAGGCCTCAAAGGCCCAGTATTATCTGGCCGAATGCGATTTTCAGCGTAACCAGTTCCCGGATGCGGCGCTCAAATATGATGTCGTCATAAAAAATTACCCCAAATCCGCGTCCGCTCCCGGCGCGTATCTGAAACAGGGCATCTGCTTCAGCAAGCTCAACCAGGGCGCGGCGGCCAAAGCGCGTATGCAGGAGCTTATCAAAAAATTCCCGAATTCACCGGAAGCGGCGCGTGCCAGAACATTTTTGAAGACGAATAAATAGAGCGTTTTAACTTTGAAAAAGTCCAAGCGCTCTCGTTGCCCGCAAGGGCAACGCGCCGCAGCGGTAGCCGTAGCCGAGTTTACGAGGCGTACGGATAGCAACAGCACCTCTCGGAGATGAAATTTTGCGTAACCAAGTGCTGTCATCATCCGTAAATCGCAACGCTCCAACGGCTGAAGCAAGCGGCGTGGATTTTGGAAAAAAACCGCGTTTTTTTCCAAAATGACCGTAATGAAATTGAACAATTTCATTACGAAAAAGCTATAGAGTGTCTGCGACGGGGGATTTTGCCTGATGGTATGGTTGCGTGACCGCCGACTTGCGTGGCTGCCTGTTGCGTGCGTCGCCGCGTATTTTGTCTGGCGCCTGTTTTTTTCCGACGGGCGCCCGACGCCGCGCATGAACGAAAACGCGCCCCCGGTGCGTATGGCCGAAGCGCTTGCGCGGGATGTGCCGCACTATTTCAACGGCCTCGGCACCGTGATTCCCTCTGTTGACGTACTGGTGACAAGCCGCGTGGACGGCCAGCTTTTACGTTTGCACTTCAGCGAAGGGCAGCGCGTGAACGCCGGTGATCTGCTGGCGGAAATCGACCCCCGGCCTTTTCAGGCGGCGCTGGACGAAGCCCTTGGCAGCCTGGCGCGGGATCAGGCCCAGTTGGAAAACGCCCGCCGCGACCTTGCCCGTTACGCCAAACTGGTCGCGGGCAATTTTATTGCCGCCCAGCAGTACGAAACCCAACGCGCCCTGACGCGCCAGTACGAAGGCACGGTGGAGGCGGACAAAGCTGCGGTGGCCGCGGCCCGCCTGCAACTGGAATACAGCCGCGTCATTGCGCCCGCGAGCGGGCGGCTTGGCCTGCGCCATATTGACGAAGGAAACATGATCAAAAGCTCGGACGCGAACGGCCTTGTGCGCATTACCGAAGACAGCCCCTGCGACGTTGTGTTCACCCTGCCCGAAAGCCGGACGCCGCTGGTCATACGCGCCCTGCGGCAGCGCGAGGACGACCCCTCTCTGCCCCCCCTGCCTGTCGAGGTCTGGGATCAGGAAGAAAAAAACAGGCTGGCTTCCGGCGTGCTGCTTTCCCTGGACAACCAGATAGACGCATCCACCGGCACCATCAGGCTCAAGGCCCGTTTCCCGAACAGGGACGGCGCGCTGTATCCGAACCAGTTTGTGAACGCGCGCCTTCTGGCGCAAACGCTCCACGGGGTGGTTGTCGTTCCGGCCGGGGCGGTGCAGTTGGGGGCGCGCGGCGCGTACGTGTTTGTGGTGGACAAGGACAAAATCGTCCGTGTGCGCGACGTGAAAACCGGCATCATCGTCGGGTGGCTGACAGTGATTGACAACGGCCTTGAGCCGCATGAATTTGTTGTGACGGACGGCGTGGATCGTCTGCGCGACGGCATCGCGGTGCATGTTCCGGAAATGGAACAGAAGGGAGCGATTCCCTGAATTCGGGGCAGAATTCCTTGCCTTGACATTCTATCTCCTGGAGTTACCTTGAATTGTCAACCATAACCGGAGAGGAGAGTATGGCTGCAACTTCCACAGTACGCTACCTTGGCGGCCTGCGCACAGAGTGCGCGCATTTGCGGAGCGGCGCCGTGATCCGCACGGACGCTCCTGTGGACAATCACGGCAAGGGAGAGGCTTTTTCACCCACCGACCTGTTCGCCACCTCCCTTGCGGCCTGTGCCATGACCATCATGGGCATTTACGGCGAGGGACACGATATTGACGTGACCGGCATGACCGCTGAAGTGCAAAAGACCATGAGTCAGGAACCGCCCAGGCGCGTCGCCGCCATTGACGTGACGATCACCATGCCGGACAGGGAATATTCCGACAGGGCCAGACGCAGCCTGGAGCAGGCCGCGCTGACCTGCCCCGTGCACAAATCCCTGCACCCGGACATCAAGCAGAATATTATTCTGAAATGGGCAAAATAGTCATTTTCTTTGCCCATGACGCATGAACCTGTCCCGCGTCTTCATTCTGCGCCCTGTCGCCACCTCGCTTCTGATGGCGGCTTTGCTGCTTTCAGGCTTGCTGGCCGCGCGCCTGCTGCCGGTGGCGGCCCTGCCGCAGATTGACTATCCCACCATACAGGTGCAGACCCTGTATCCCGGCGCGTCGCCGGACGTGACGGCCTCTGTTGTGACCGCCCCGCTGGAGCGGCAGTTCGGCATCATGTCCGGCCTTGTCCAGATGCACTCCATGTCCACGGTCGGCGCGTCGATGATAACCCTGCAGTTTGATCTTTCCGTGCCCCTGGACGTGGCGGAGCAGGAAGTGCAGGCGGCCATCAACGCGGCGGCCAACCTGCTGCCGCAGAATCTGCCCAACCCGCCGGTGTACAGCAAGGTCAACCCGGCCGACCCGCCGGTGATCACCCTGGCCGTCACCAGCGAGGCCATGCCCCTGACGCGTCTGGAAGACATGGTGGATACGCGGCTGGCCCAAAAAATCTCGCAACTGCCGGGCGTGGGGCTTGTCACCCTGTCCGGGGGGCAGCGCCCGGCCGTGCGCGTGCAGATAAACCCGAAAGCCCTGGCCTCCGCCGGGCTGACGCTGGCCGATGTGCGCGGCGCCATAAACAGCGCCAACGTCAACGACGCCAAGGGCAGTTTTGACGGGCCGGAACGGGCAAGTTCCATTGACGCCAACGACCAGCTTTCCTCGGCGCGAGACTACGCCGCCGCCATAATAGGCTATAAAAACGGCGCGCCCCTGCGCCTTTCGGATGTGGCCGAAGTGGTGGAAGGCGCGGAAAACGCCCGTCTGGCGGCCTATGTGTCTTCATCCGCCGGGAATGTTGCGGAACCGCTGCGGCCAGCCATAGCGCTTTCAGTGCAGCGCCAGCCGGGTGCGAACGTCATTGCCGTGGCGGACAGCGTGATCCGGCTGCTGCCCGGGCTTCAGCAAACCCTGCCCGGCGACGCGCACGTGCGTGTGGTCACAGACCGCACCGTTACCATCCGGGCCACGGTGAGCGACGTGCAGAAAGAACTCATGCTGTCCGTGGCCCTGGTCATCTGGGTGATATGGCTTTTTTTGCGCAACGCCCGGGCCACGGTCATTCCGGCTCTGGCCGTGCCCCTTTCCCTTGTGGGATCGCTCGGCGTCATCTATCTGGCCGGGTTCTCCCTGAACAATCTGACGCTCATGGCCCTTGTCATCGCCACAGGCTTTGTGGTGGACGACGCCATCGTGGTCATTGAAAACATTTCCCGCTATCTGGAGCAGGGGGAAACGCCCCTGCGGGCGGCCCTGCGCGGCGCTGGGCAGATCGGCTTCACCATCATATCCCTCACCATATCCCTTGTGGCCGTGCTTATCCCCCTGCTGTTCATGGGGGATGTGGCCGGGCGGCTTTTCCGTGAATTCGCGGTGACGCTTGCCGTTACCATACTTATTTCCGCCGTGATTTCCCTTACCCTCACGCCCATGCTCTGCGCCGTCATGCTCCGTCGCCGCCGCCGTTCGCCCGAAGTCGAACAGGGCCGGTTTTTTGCCCGTTTGCTGCGCTGGTACGAGCACAGCCTCGACCGGGTTTTCCGGCATCAGCGCTTTGTCCTTGCCGTGGCGGCGGGCATCTTTGCCTTGACGGTTTTTCTTTACGCGGCGACCCCCAAGGGCTTTTTTCTGGTGCAGGACACAGGCTCGCTTCAAGGCATGGCCGAAACCGGACAGGACGCTTCTTTTGAAGCCATGGCGGCGCGCCAGCGAGAACTGGCCGAAGTGATCATGGGGGACCCGGCCGTGGAAAGCGTGCTGTTTTTTGTGGGAGTGGACGGCATCAACCAGAGCATGGGCGCGTCGCGCCTGAGCGTGGAGCTCAAGCCGCTGTCCGAACGTGACGCCCGCGCCCCGGCCATCGCCCTCCGTCTTGTGGAGCGCGCCTCTTCCCTGCCCGGGCTGACGCTGTACATGCAGCCCGTGCAGGATCTGACCATTGAGGACCGCGTTTCCCGCGCGCAGTACCAGTTCACCGTGGAAGCCCTGAACCGCGAACAACTGCGGGCATGGATTCCGCAGGTGGTTTCGGGCTTGAGCAAGCGGCCGGAACTGGCCCTTGTGACCAGTGATATGCAAAAGGAAGGACGGGTGGTTTTTTTGCGCATCAACCGGGACACGGCCGCGCGTCTGGGCGTGAGCATGGCCGATATCGACAACGCCCTGTACGATGCCCTGGGGCAGCGCCTTGTTTCCACCATCTTTACCCAGACGAACCAGTACAAGGTAGTGCTTGAAGTCGCGCCGCAGTTCAGGCGCGACCCGTCCGATCTGGAAAATATTTACGTGGCGGGAACAAAAGGTGCGCCCGTGCCGCTGATGGCGCTGATCACGCCGGAAGAACGGCCGGGAGCGCTTTCCATAGCGCGTCAGGGGCAGTTTCCCGCGGCAACCATTTCTTTCAACGTGGCCGAAGGCTCGTCCCTCGGCGCGGCGGTCGCGGCCGTGCGGGAAACGGAAAAAGAGCTGCGTCTGCCCGACGCCCTGCGCACCCGCTTTCAGGGAGCGGCGCAGGCTTTCGACGCCTCGGCGGACAATCAGTTGTGGCTGATACTCGCGGCCGTCGTCACGGTGTATATTGTGCTGGGCGTGCTGTATGAAAGCTATATCCACCCCCTGACCATCCTTTCCACATTGCCTTCGGCCGGGGTGGGCGCGTTGCTGGCGCTTATCGCGGCCAGCATGGATCTTGGCGTGGTGGGCATTATCGGCATCATCCTGCTGATTGGCATTGTCAAGAAAAACGCCATCATGATGATCGATTTCGCTCTGGAAGCCGAAAGGCTGGAGGGCAGGCCGCCGCTGGAGGCCATCCGTCAGGCCTGCCTGCTGCGTTTGCGTCCCATTTTGATGACGACCATGGCCGCCCTGCTGGGGGCGCTGCCCCTCATGCTCGGCTGGGGCATGGGGGCAGAACTGCGCCGCCCTCTGGGCGTGACCATGGTGGGCGGGCTTATTGTGAGCCAGATACTCACGCTCTACACAACGCCGGTGATTTATCTGTGGTTTGACAGGCTGCGCCGCAAGTTTTCCCAAAAGGACGGCGAAGCGGCCCCGGAGGCCGCGTGAGCCACCGTTTCGGCCCGGAATTCATCCCTCTGAACCTTTCCGCGCCCTTTATCCGCAGGCCCGTCGCCACCACGCTGCTGACCTGCGCTCTGGCCCTTGCCGGCATGGCGGCCTTCGGCCTGCTGCCTGTGGCCCCGCTGCCCCAGGTGGACTTTCCCGTGGTGGTGGTGCGCGCCAATATGCCGGGCGCGGGGCCGGAAACAATGGCCGCGACCGTGGCCACGCCGCTGGAGCGCGCCCTCGGGCGCATCGCGGGCATCACAGAAATGACCTCCACAAGCAGCCTCGGCAGCACAAGCGTGACCCTGCAGTTTGATCCTGACCGCAATATCGACGGGGCGGCCAGGGATGTCCAGGGAGCCGTCAACGCAGCCCGCGCGACCCTGCCCTCCCTGCCTTCCAACCCGTCCTACCGCAAGGTCAACCCCTCGGGCGCGCCCATCATGATTTTATCCGTCACCTCGGACGTGCTGACCCGCGCCCAGATGTACGACACGGCATCCACCGTGCTGGCCCAGAAAATTTCGCAGATACCGGGCGTTGGCGAAGTGGTGACGGGGGGGGGCGCGCTGCCCGCCGTGCGGGTGGAAGTCATCCCCGACGCCCTGACCCGGGCCGGTCTGAGCATGGAGGACGTGCGCGTAACCCTGGCCTCGGCCAACGCCTTTCTGCCCAAGGGCACACTGGAAAACAGCCGGACCTGCTGGATTGTGAGCGCGGACGATCAGCTCAGAACCGCCGAACAGTACAGGCCGCTGATTGTGGCCGAGCGCGACGGCGCGACCGTGCGCCTGGGGGATGTGGCCAGGGTGGAGGATTCTTCCCAGGATGTGCGCAACATGGCCGTGGCCAACGGGCAGCCGTCCATCCTGCTCATTATTTTTCGTTCGCCCGGCGCTAACATCATTGAAACTGTGGATCGCGTCAAGGCCATGATGCCGCAGTTGCTGGCCTGGCTGCCCCAAAGCGCCGATTTGCGACTGCGCATAGACCGCTCCGTCACTATTCGCGCCTCCCTGGGAGAAGTGGAAAAAAGCCTGCTGCTGTCCGTGATCCTCGTTGTGCTGGTGGTTTTTCTTTTTTTGCGGGACGCCCGGGCCGCGGCCATTCCCGCCGTGGCCGCGCCCGTTTCGCTGATCGCCACCTTCGGGGTCATGTATCTGTGCGGGTACAGCCTGGACAATCTTTCCCTCATGGCGCTCACGGTTTCCACGGGCTTTGTGGTGGACGACGCCATTGTGGTGCTGGAAAACATCGTCCGCCGCATGGAACTGGGCGAAAGCCCCCTGCGCGCCTCCCTGCGCGGCGCGCGGGAAGTGGGTTTCACGGTGATTTCCATTTCTCTTTCCCTTGTGGCGGTGTTCACACCCATTTTGTTCATGGGCGGCATTGTGGGACGGCTTTTCCATGAATTTTCCATTGTGCTGACCGCCGCCGTGCTGTTTTCCATGCTGCTCTCCCTCACCACAACGCCCATGATGTGCGCAAGGCTGTTGCGACCCCAGACCGCGCCCCTGCCTGAAACAGCCTTCGGGCGCTGGTGGCGCGCTTTGGGCGGGAGCATGCGCGACGCTTATGCCAGAAGCCTTGCCGTTGTCCTGCGCCATCCCGCCCTGACCATGTTTTCCCTTGCCCTGGTCATCGCGGGCAACGTGTACCTGTATATTGCCATGCCCAAGGGCTTTTTTCCCCAGCAGGACACGGGCGGGATCATGGGCGGCATACGGGCCGACCAGAGCGCGTCCTTTCAGGCCCTGTCGGTGAAGCTCAAGAAACTTGTGACCGTGATTTCGGACGACCCCGCCGTTGATCAGGTTTCAGCCTATATTTCCGGCGCGCGGGCGGGCGGCGGGGTGTTTATCGCTCTCAAACCCCTGCGCGAACGCAAACTGGACGCCCAGGGCGTTATCGCGCGCCTGCGGGGCAAGCTGGCCGCCGAGCCGGGCATGCAGATTTTTTTGCAGCCCTCCCAGGACATCATGATAGGCGGGCGCAGTTCACGCTCCCAGTATCAGTACACGCTTCAGTCCGACAATCTGGATGATCTGCGCCATTGGGGGCGCAGGCTGCGCGACGCTTTGGGGCAGATGCCGGAATTGCGGGATGTGGACAGCGACATTGAGGAGCGCGGCTTGCAGACCATGATCACGGTGAACCGCGACGCCCTTGCCCGTTTGGGGCTGACCATGAAGGATGTGGACTCCGCCCTGAACAACGCCTTTGGCCAGCGTCAGGTTTCCACCATTTATGAAGACAAGAACCAGTACCGCGTGGTGCTGGAATACGGGCAGGACTGGCTTGCCGACGCCGAGGCCCTGGAAAAGGTGTATCTGCCGAACAGGTCGCCGGACACACCCGCAGAGGCGGGGGAGGGCGGCCTGATCCCGCTGCTGGCCGCGGCCGAGGCCGGGCTTACCTACACCCCGCTTTCCGTGGCCCATCAGGGGCAGTTCGCGGCCGTGACCATTTCGTTTAATCTGGCTCAGGGCGTCGCGCTTTCCCAGGGGGAGGCGGCCATTGTCCGGGCGCGGGAGAACATGGGCATGCCCGCGACCCTGCCGGGCGGGTTTCAGGGCACGGCCAGAATGTCCAGCGACATGGCCAGCAGTCAGGTTGTCCTAATTCTCGCGGCTCTGGGCGCGCTCTACATTGTGCTCGGGGTTCTGTATGAAAGCCTGATCCATCCCCTGACCATTCTTTCCACCCTGCCTTCCGCCGGGGGCGGGGCGTTGCTTGCCCTGATGCTGTTCAGGATGGAATTCAGCGTGATCGCCCTGATAGGCGTGCTGCTGCTGTGCGGCATTGTGAAAAAGAACGCCATCATGATGATTGATTTTGCCCTGGAGGCCTCCCGCGCGCGTCGTCTGCCGCCGGAAGAGGCCATTTATGAAGCCTGCCTTCTGCGTTTTCGGCCCATCATGATGACCACGCTCGCGGCCATGCTCGGCGCCGTGCCCCTGGCTATCGGGCAGGGCGACGGCGCGGAACTGCGCCAGCCTTTGGGCATAGCCATTGTGGGGGGGCTGCTGGTGAGCCAGACGCTGACGCTCTACACGACGCCCGTGGTTTTTTTGTGTCTGGATCGCGCCCGCTTGCGCGCGCGGCGCTTCTGGCTGCGTTTGCGCTACGGCGGGGTGAAGGCGGCGAGGATTTACGCCATTTCTAAATCAAAAGTGAATTTATAATCCAAGGCCAAGCAACGATGGCGTGAACTCTTGCCCGATCATGTTCCATACTCAGCAAGGCGGATTCCAAATGATTTTCAAGAGCATCAAGACTGGAAAATACAAAATTTCCGAAGGATTTTTCACGTAATTCCAATTCGCATTAAAATATGTAATAATAAGCCATACGTTTCCCAGGAGGCAAGGTATGGCCAGGAAGGCGAGAGGGTATGAGCAGATTGAGGCTGCAAAGAAGCTTTTGCACG
>JAISZT010000137.1 GCA_031284485.1 Desulfovibrio sp. | reverse complement strand
ACACTGCATGGGCTTGTGCCACAAACCCCGTCAACGGCGTCCGAGCCAGCCGACAATCAACGCAGCCAGACAAGATTTCACAAAATCAATGGCGATGAAGGGAAAGAACCCCTTGGCCGCGGCGTCCATCAAAGTGGCAGGCTGTCCGGCGGCATCAAGCCAGACCCACAGCCAGAGAGTGCCCGGCGTGAGCACAAAAACGACGTCACAGACAAAGAGCGCGCCCCACATTGAAAGCCAGCGGCAACGGGCGGGGTCGGCGGCGAAAGCGCTCAAGGCCGCGCCTTCAAGAACAAAACCCAGAAGATATCCTGCCGTCGGTCCGGCAAACACGCTCAGGCCGCCTGTGCCGCTGACCGTCCAGGGCATGCCCAAGGCAATACAGACAACATACGCCGCTACGGAACCGGCCCCCCATCCCCGACCCATGGTCACAGCAACGGCTGCAACGCCGAACGTCTGCAAGGACAGCGGCACCGGCGTGAACGGCAGCGGGATGGTGATACGTGAGCAGAGGGCGATGCCTGCCGTCGCGGCAAACATGAGACACAAACGGCCCGCAAGACCCAAGCCGTCACGCCATGCGTAAAAAGACAAACGGCGGCGGGCCGCCAGACTGATCCATCCGTTCCACGCATTCACTACAGTATTCAAGGGAGTTCCTCCTCAATGGCACAAAACAACCGTGACCGACCAAACTCGTGTACTATAGGTCAGGGCAACTCGTCTGTAAATATCCGCTTCCGACAATTGCCGATAAATATTTGAACGCTTGAACCCGTCACTTGAATACGCTATGCTTCGCCCGTCAGTAAAACAGATATACAAGGACAGCCAATGTACATAATTACCGGTGGCGCGGGGTTCATCGGCAGCGCGTTGCTGTGGCGGCTCAACGCAATGGGCCACGATGAAATTGTGGTGGTGGACAACCTTAATCGCAGCGAAAAATGGCGTAACCTCGCAAAGCGCCGCTCTGTGGATTATCTGCACAGAGACGTCTTTTATGATCTGTTTCAGCGTAACGCCCTGCCCTGGAAAGTAACCGCTGTCGCGCACCTTGGGGCCTGTTCCTCCACTACCGAAAACAATGCCGATTTTTTAATGGAAAACAATTTTCGCTACAGCCGTGATTTATGCCGCTACGCGCTTGATAAAGGCGCGCGCTTTATCAACGCAAGCTCAGCAGCGACATACGGAGACGGTTCTCAGGGATTTGACGACGACCCATCCCTGATTTCGCGTCTTTTACCCCTGAACATGTACGGCTATTCAAAACATCTGTTTGATCTCTGGTTGCTGCGTGAAAATTTGGCGGATGCGCTTGTCAGCCTCAAGTTTTTCAATATTTACGGCCCGAATGAATACCACAAGGGCTACATGCAAAGCGTTGCGGCAAAAGCCTACCGTCAGATAATAACCGGCGGAAAACTTGATCTTTTCAAGTCAACTGCGCCGAATTTGAACGATGGGGAACAAAAACGCGATTTTGTCTATGTGAAAGACTGTGTCTCCCTCATGATCTGGCTTCTGGAGCACCCGGATGTCAACGGCGTTTTTAACGTGGGTTCAGGCAAGGCGCGTTCATTCAATGACCTTGGTCGGGCGGTATTCGCCGCGCTTGAACGGCAATGCCGTATTGAATATGTGGATATGCCCGCATCGCTGCGCGGCAAGTATCAAAATTTTACCCAAGCGGAGATGGGGTGGCTCAAACGCGCGCAATGTCCCGTACAATTTTCTTCACTTGAAGAAGGTGTGGGGGATTATGTACGCAATTATCTCGAAAAAGAAGACCCGTATCTATAACCAATCCTTACGATAGCGGAAAAACCATGAAAAAAGAAAACACGCTGAATACCGACATCCGTATCTTGGGCCCCTGCAAGTTGGAGTCACATCTGCCCATTCGAATATGGGCCGACGGCAAAACTGTCCGGATCTATATAGATGAAGACCTTGGCGAACATGCCGAAAAACCGGCGCATGTCGAATTTGAATCCGCCGGGCCCCGAAAAAAACTGTATTTTGAACCTACACGTGCCAAATGTGCCATTGTCACCTGCGGCGGTCTGTGCCCCGGAATTAATGACGTTATCCGGGCAATCGTCATGGAAGCTTTTCATGCCTATAACGTGCCCGCCATAATCGGTATTCCCTACGGGCTTGAAGGTTTTATCCCCGGTTTCAAGCATTCGTTTATTGATCTGACGCCTGATCTAGCTTCTGACATCCACCGGTTTGGCGGTACCATACTTGGTTCTTCACGCGGTCCGCAACCGGCGGATGAGATCGTTGACACACTGGAGCGCTCAAACATCAACGTCCTCTTTATAATCGGCGGCGACGGCACCATGAAAGCCGCACTCTCCATAAGTGAGGAAATACGCGAACGCAACCTTAAAATTGCGATTATCGGCATACCAAAAACCATTGATAACGACATCAACTTCATTCCCCAATCCTTCGGTTTTGAAACCGCGGTCTTCAAGGCCACAGAATCCATTGAATGCGCGCATACTGAGGCCTGCGGCACACCAAACGGCATAGGACTTGTCAAACTTATGGGCAGGGAATCCGGCTTCATCGCGGCACTTGCCACACTCGCCCTTAAAGAAGTCAACTTCGCCCTGATCCCTGAAGCGCCGTTTGTGCTGGAAGGGGAAGGAGGTCTTCTTCCCGCGCTGGAAGACAGGCTCAAAAAACGCAAACATGCGGTCATCGTGGCGGCGGAAGGCGCCGGACAGCATCTGCTTGCACAAAGCACGAGCACTGACGCTTCGGGCAACCCGGTACTTGGCGATATCGCGGATTTGCTGCGTCAGGAAATCTCAACCTACCTCAATTCCCGGCAGATTAAACATTCCATCAAGTACATTGACCCCAGCTACATTATTCGCTCTGTTCCCGCCAACGCCAATGACAAGGTTTACTGCGGTTTTCTTGGTCAATATGCAGTTCACGCGGCAATGGCCGGACGCACGGATATAGTTATATCAAAACTTCAGGGGCGCTATGTGCACCTGCCTTTGCAGCTTGTCACAAGAAAGCGGCGCAAACTTAACATCTGCTCCGAACTCTGGCGCGCCGTGCTTGAATCAACCGGGCAAGGCATGCTCAAAGGTATGTTGCCGAATATACAGGACATTTGAGAATTTCTCATTATGTCCAAACTCTGCCAGATAAACGCCTCGGCGGGATCAGGGAAAACGTATGAATTAACACGCTGTTTTTTACGACACCTTGCAGAATGCGACGACAGCCGGGACAGACCTGTTTTTACCGCATGCACATCCGCCAAAGACGGCAATTCTTTCGGACTGAGCGACATTCTGGCCATCACTTTTACCAATGCCGCGGCAGACGAAATGCGCGCGCGCATCATACGCAGTCTGAAAATGGCCGCTCTCGGCCAACAAAACGACTTTTCTCTTTCACCGCAAAAGGCCGACGCCCGGATTGCCGTCATCATGCGCGATTTAAACGCGCTAAATATCCGCACTATTGACAGCTTGCTGCACCTTATTGTGCGCGCCGCCGCCCTTGACCTGAAACTGCATCCGGATTTCCAGCCTGTTTTTTCCAGTGAAGAAGCGTTGGCGCCCTACCTTGATCTTATGCTGGAACGCGCATGGCAGGGAGATGACGCCATGCGTGACCGCCTGCGCAAAGCCTGCAGAGCATTGGTCGTTCATGGCGGACACAAAGGCTTTTTATCGGGAGAAAGTCTGCTCGGGCCATTGCGCAGACTGCTTGATGACGTGCTACGCGGCGTGTTTGAAAATCTGTCGTCGGAAACTGTTCTTAACAAAGAACTGCTGGCAATGGAAAACGCGGCCATTCAGGCGGCAAAAAATTTTCTGGCGGAAGCGCAAAAAAGTGACCTGCCATGGGACAAACGCGCCCTGAACGCCATACGGATGCTGGCCGACGGAAACATGAAGGGCTGCGAGTCAGCTTATGCCCAAAAGCATGACGTTTCAGCTTTTTTCCACAAAAACGCCGCCATATCCGACAGCGTGGCTCAAGCCTGCGTCGCCTATGGTGCGCTCGCCCGCCGTCGTCTCATTAAGGGCGGAATCCTTGTCGAAGCCCTGCGCCTTGTTCCTTTTGTTGAGATTGCGGAAGTTCTGGCAAAGGCATTTCTTCACAATCAGGAACAGGAAGGCACATTGCCCGCTGTTCTGGCCCCTGTAAACGCCCTCAATGCCCTGCAGGGAGAATACGGGGTATCGGACATGCTCTGTCGTCTTGGAACACGTTTTCAGCATTTTTTGCTGGATGAATTTCAGGACACAAACTGCGAGCAGTGGAACGCGTTGCGTCCACTTGTTGAGGAAGCTCTCTCACGCGGGGGATCCCTTACCTGGGTTGGCGATGTCAAACAGTCAATCTACGGTTGGCGCGGCGCGAAACCGGAGCTTTTTGACGGCATTTTCGCTGATGCCGCGCTTACAAAAATAGCTTCCGACATTGAGCGCCGCACCCTGACCTGCAACTGGCGCAGCCGCCGCGAAATTATCGAGTACAATAACCGTTTTTTCACGCCGCTGGGGGATTTGTCCGTTGCCGAACAAATTATGCGAGACATGCTGCCCAAACAAACACCGGAAAATATCCTTGCGGCTTCGGCCCAACTTCTCGGCAATGCCTTCGCAAACACCGTGCAGGAGTGCTCCCCCACTACACAACATGGCGGATTTGTGCGGATAACCCCACTTGAACAGGCAAACAGCGAAAATTTACGGGAAGCGGCGCTGGATGCCCTGTGTGACCTGTTGACCAGCGATATCGCACCGCGAAGGCCATGGTCCGATGTGCTGGTGCTTGTACGCGGCAATGAAACGGCTGGCAGAATATCCGAGCGTCTTGCGGAAGAAGGCGTTCCGGTCATCACTGAAAACAGTCTGCTGCTCGCAAAGCATCCTCTTGTTGTGCAGACGACGGCTTTTCTGGAATTCATGGACGCGCCCGAGGATGACGTCGCTTTCTGGACAATGCTCACCGGCTCCATTTTTATAGAACATGAAGAGACGTCCGAACTTTCATGGGGTAATCTGCACAACTGGCGCGCCGGACAGCAGCTCAAGGAACCGCTCTACCGGTCTTTTCGCCGATGCTGGCCGCATATCTGGCAGCGATTGCTGGCACCGTTTTACAGGCAGTCCGGTCTGATGACGTTTTATGACATGGTACAGGAATGGTTTGTGCGCTTTGCTGTGGAAAGCCGTTTCCCGGACGCGCGCGTCTTTCTGCGCCGTTTTATGGAAGTCGCGCAAAATGCCGAGACAAAAAATCTCGTCTCGTTGTCGGATTTTCTTCAATATTGGCGCGATAACAGCGCCGAAGAAAAAGTCCCCATGCCGGACAACATGAACGCCGTGCGCGTTATGACAGTACACAAATCCAAAGGGCTGGAAGCGCCTGTGGTGATTATTCCCCTGACAAATTTCACGGCAAAAGTTGACGCCAAACCGTATCTTGTATGTCAGGACAGCCTGCGCATGGCTGTTCCGAACAAGAAAAACATCGGGGAATGCTATTACACGGAACTGGCGCAAAAATGTCGTGAAAACCTGCACCTGCTGTATGTGGCCTGTACCCGGGCAAAAGACGAACTCTACATCTTTCATGCAAAAAACGCCTCCGCCAGGGTGAAAACCCTCAGCGATCAGATGGATATTCTCTGGAATCATGCCGGGATCGCGCTTCCCTACACAGCCGGGCGGCCGCCCGTGTCAGGGCATGTCGAAAAAAGGCCCGAAGTTTCCCCGGAGTTGCCACTGCCCAGGCCGGATTTTTCCAGTGATTGGCGTCCGATGGAATGGCTGCCCCGTTTGAAAATTTTTCGTAACCCTCTCCAACATAATCCGCTGACAGACAGGAAAGATCGTACGTGAGCGCCACGCCATTTTTGATTTTTCCCTGGCAGCGGCCTTTTCTTCCCGATCTTAAAAGCGTGCTGCATACCCTGAGCCGCGGCAACCCACAAACCGCCCTTCTGATCGTGCCGAACAAACGACCGTTGCGCTATTTTTCCCAGCTCTACTCCGACAAAAAGTCACTGCCGCAGATGATCACCATTACCGAACTTGCGGCCTTTTGGCGTGGTCAAACCGGCGGAAATCGACCGCGCATGGTCAATGGACTGGATTGCGCCGCTTTACTGCACCGCTGTGTGCAGCGGCTGGCTGAGGACGACGCGGCGCTTGCCTCGCGTTTTGCCCGCGACAATTTGTCAGATTTTCTGCCCTGGGGCATACGACTTGCAGCGTTACTTGAAGAATTTTTTACGCAGCGCGTTGACGTTGCGGATATTGCCCATGTTGAAGCGGAGGTGAACCCCACCGCCGCAGCCTTACTGAGCGCAATAGGACGAATACGCGAAATTTATATGAAGGAGCTTGCGGAACGCGAATGGACAACGCCGGGGCTTGACTATGCGGCTGCCTGTCAACAACGTACTGTCCCGCTGTCGTTTCAGCCCTCGCCGGACAAAACCGTACTTGTGGCGGGCTTTTTCATACTGACAAGAACGCAGGACTGCCTGTTGCGGCGAATCTGGCAGGCGGGCGCTCACATTTGTCTGCACAGTGACCCCGCGCTTGCGACAACACAACAGGAACATTGGGCTTGCGCCGAGCACGGCTACTGGATACGCCGCTGGAACGCGCGGGTCAGGGAAGCTGTGCCCCAGGATGCCGAAGGCCCTGCCCGTAAACCGCGCATTTCTTTTTTTGCCGGATATGACTGCCATTCCCAGCTACTGGCCATGCGCGAGACGTTGGGCGACTGCCGGTACGCCGATTCCACCGCCGTTGTCCTGACGGACAGCGACCTGCTTATGCCGACGCTCCACCACCTTCCGGACAAAAACATCAACGTGTCCATGGGCTATCCGCTGGAGCGTTCCCCCTTGTATCGCCTGTTGGAAATTCTGTTTGCCATGCAGGCAAAGCGCATGGACGACGGACGCTACTATTGGCGCAATCTTTTACAGTGCCTGCGCCATCCCTACCTTAACATGCTGCGTCTGGATGCCGGCAACGGCCGGACGGTTTTTTTGCGTGAAGCCTTGAGCCGTTTGCGGCAAGCGCTGAGCACGGGCAGCCGTTTTGTGGACCTGGACGCCGTGACGGAAGAATATCGGGCAAAGACGGCCGATCCGTCGGGAGCGCTGCTTTCCGACACGCTGAAAATTATAACGCGTGATCTTGCCTGCGTCAGAACAACGGCGCAGATGGCCCAATGGCTGCATACCGTCTGTGATTTTCTGATCCGCAACGGCGGTGACATGTGGCGGCGCTTCCCCCTGGATGCCGAAGCGCTGTATCGCCTCATGCACAACGTTATCCCCGTGTTGCGTGAATCATCTCTTACGGATGATTTTCAGGTGGAAACACTGCACGAAATCACACGGCAACTCTTGCGCCGGGAGCGTATTCCCTTTGAAGCCGAACCCCTCACGGGCCTGCAGGTGCTTGGCATGCTGGAAACGCGCCTGCTGTATTTTGACCGTGTTCTGATCATGGACGCCACTGACGACAAGTTGCCCGGCAATCCGCCTCAAGATCCGTTGCTGCCCGATTCCCTCAGACGTATTCTGGGGTTGTCCGACGCCCACAGCCGTGAAGCCGCCTCCGCCCATACCCTGTACAGGCTCTGTGCCGGTGCGAAGGAAACGCATTTTTTCTGGCAGGAAGGCATCCGCCGATCCGCTTTTTCAGACGGCAAAAAAACTCGCAGCCGTTTTGTGGAACAACTGATATGGGAAGAAGAAAAACAACGCAAAAAACTGCTTGTCGCAGGGGAATTTCCGCTTGCAACGGATTCCTGCCCCGTGCGCGTCATGCGAAGCAAACCCAAAAGCCTGTCGCGCGCCGGCGGACTTGACGCGGCCCTGCAGGCCCTGTTGCGCGCGCCGCTTTCAGCCACGCTTCTGGATGTATATCTGCGCTGCCCCTTGCGTTTTGCCTGGCAATTCCTCTGCAACCTCGTTCCCCGAAAAGAAATAAATGAGAGTGATGACCCCGCTGCCGTTGGAACCTGCATTCATGTAACGCTGCATGCGCTCTATGCGCCCCATATCGGCAAGGAAGTGCGTCGCGCGGACATTTCGGCAAAAACACTGCGCGCCTGTTTTTATGATGTGATAAACAAGGCGGAACTGCACAAGACGTTGCCCGCCGACAGCTACCTTATGCTGGAAACAGCCGCGCCCCTGCGGCTTGATCTGTTTTTGGCCAACCAGCCGGAACGCACGAAAATTTTGTGTCTGGAAAGAAAGTTGTCCGCTGCCCTGTCTCTGGCCGGACACGAATACTTGTTTCGGGGCGTTGTGGATCGTCTGGATATGCGCGACGGCTGTTTGCATGTGCTGGACTACAAAACGGGCACAATCAAAAAACATGACCCGACGCTTTGGACGGACAGGAACTTTTTTGCTGAGATCGCTGACAGTTTTTCCGTCGCGCCGGACAGGGCCGAAACGGTAAAACCCCTGTTTGAAGCCTTGCGCGAACGTCTGCCGAGCTTGCAACTGCCGTGCTATCTGGCGATGCTCATGCGCTGTGCTTTCGGGCGGCCCGGCAACGCGGCCTTTGTCAATTTGCGCGACGACGGCGCTGAGGTTCCTCTATTCGGTGAACTTGATGACCATGAGCGCGTTGCGGCTCTTGATTATTGCAATCTGACGCTTGCGCTTGCGTTGACGCACATGCGCGTTGCGACAAAATTTGAAGCCTGCCCGGACAAACATTGCGTCTATTGCCCCTACGCCGGGTTGTGCGATGCCTGAAATAAAAGCGAAATACCCAAAATCCGGACGTATGCATGAACAGGACGTGTTCAAGCCTTGACGCTCGCCCCATGAGGGCATAAAAAATCACTATCCAAATTCACTCACGGAGTTTTCATGCTCAACAAAACACGTCTACTCACGCCCGGCCCCACTCCGCTGCCGGAACAGGTACGCCTTGCCCTTGCCAGGGATATGCTGCACCACCGAAAAAACGAATTCGCCACGATTATGCATCGTGTGCAGGCCCGGCTGCGCATTTTATTCGGCACCGAAGGCACCGTGTTGCCGCTTTCCTGCTCCGGCACCGGCGCAATGACCGCCGCTGTCCATTGCCTTTTTCACCCCGGTGAAAAAGTGCTGGTTGTAGAGGCGGGCAAATTCGGTCAACGCTGGGGAGAAATCGCCAAATCACGCGGGCTTGACGTTGCAACGCTTTCCGCGCCCTGGGGGCAGGCCATACAACCGAAAGCCGTAGAAGATGCGTTGAAGTCTGATCCCGCCATTGCGGGCGTGCTTGTGCAACTTTCAGAGACCTCTACCGGTGTGCTCCATCCCGTGCGGGAAATAGCCGCCTGCACGCGCAAACGCAGCCAGTTGCTGGTTGTGGACGGCATTTCGGCTGTAGGGCTTTCCCCCTGCCCCATGGACGAATGGGGCATTGACTGCCTGCTCACAGGTTCACAAAAAGGTCTGATGCTGCCGCCCGGTCTGGCGCTTCTGGCGCTTTCGGAACGCGCGTGGAAAAAAGCGGCGGATGTGCCGCCCGGTTGTTTTTACTTCAACCTGATCAAGGAACGGGTGAATGTTGAAAAGGGCCAGACTCTGTTTACCTCACCGGTAAACCTGATTCTCGGCCTTGACGAAAGCTTGTCCATGTTGTTGGAAAACGGGCTTGAGGCCGTCTATGCAAAACAATGGGCGCTGACCATGCTCACGCGGACAGGCATAACCGCGCTGGGCTTGCGCCTGTTCACGCCGCAGAATTTTGCCTGGGGCATCACAAGCGCGCTTTTGCCGGACGGTATGAACGGCGTGCAGCTTCTGCGTCTGGCAATGGAAAAATACGGCATTGTCATGGCCGGAGGACAGGATCACCTGAAAGGGCGCATCGTGCGTATCGGGCACATGGGCTGGGTAGATTGGGCGGATGTGACTGCGGGTCTTTACGCGCTGAACCGCAGTCTTGCAGAATTGGGCGGGTACAGCGGCGCGCGCGATTATCTGGAACAGGCGCTGGCCGCTTACACTACGGCCCTGAACGGCGTTCCGGGACAAATGCCTTTGCTGACGCACAGTTGAGGACAGGCAATTACTATGAATCAAAACACCAGCGGATGCTGCTCCGCCAAAAGCAGTCCCCTGCCTGAAGTAACTTTTTCCACCTTTATTCTTTCCTTGGCGTCATCAACCCTGGTGCAGCTCGGGGAAGTGCCCAATCCGGAAACAAACCGCGTGGAACAGGATCTGACCATGGCCCGGCACAGCATTGACATACTTAACATGCTGCGCCAAAAAACCGAATGCAGCCTTGAGGATCAGGAACGAAAGATGCTGGACAGCATTTTATACGAATTGCAGATGAAATACGTGATCAAGTGCAAAAACGCCCCAAAGGACACGGCCTCATGAAAACTATCCGCGCGGGACTTGTGGGCATCACCGGCTACGCCGGGATGGAACTGGCCCGTCTGCTGGCCGGGCATCCATCCATACGCCTTGTCATGGCCTGCTCCAGGGCTGAAGCAGGCAAAAGACTGGGAGAATACTACCCTTTTCTGGAAAATCTTCCCGGCGCCGACGTTGTGATCAGCGTTTTCGCGCCTGAAGACGTTGCCAAACAGTGTGATCTTGCCTTTCTGGCCGTACCCGCCGGCACCGCTATGGACATGACCCCCCCGCTCCTCGCGGCGGGCGTTAAAGTAGTGGATTTTTCAGCGGATTTTCGTTTGCGCAAAGCTGAAACATACGAGAATTGGTACAGCCACGCGCACAACGCCGCGGAATTTCTGGACGAAGCGGCGTACGGCATTCCGGAGATATATGCCGAAAAAATTGCCCGGGCGCGCCTTGTCGCCAACCCCGGATGTTACCCGACTTCCGCCATTCTGGGGCTGTACGCGGCATTGCAAAACGACCTTGTTGTGACCGACGACATTGTTATTGACGCCAAATCCGGCGTTACCGGCGCCGGACGCAAGGCTGTTGTCCCCATGCTCTACTGCGAGGTTTCCGATAATTTCCGCGCTTACGGCTTGCCCAGACACCGCCACACCCCGGAAATTGAGCAGGAAATTTCACGCATAGCCGGGCACGATGTGCGCTTGTCCTTCAACACGCACCTTGTGCCCATGAATCGCGGCATTCTTTCCACCATATACACAAAACTCAAAAATCCGCATACGAGTTTGGAGAGAGTGCGTGAAATATTTTGCAGCACATGGAAAGACCATCCCTGGGTACGCGTGCTGCCAAGCGGCGTCCTGCCGGAAACCCGCCATGTGCGCGGCAGCATGTTCTGCGATATGGCGCTTGTGCTTGATCCGCGCACCGACAGGCTGATTATCCTCTCAGTCATTGACAATTTGTGCAGGGGCGCCGCTGGACAAGCCCTGGCCAACGCCAATCTCATGTGCGGCTTTGCGCTGAAAACCGGGCTTGGCATGGCCCCGCTGGCCTGAGGGGCCTGACCATCAAGATTGATTGATTGATCATGTTTGCTTTTTTGGGTAATCCCATAGTACAGTACATGCCACATACATTTACAGGAGAAAATAATGATGAAAAAACCGGTTCTTCTGCTCTGTTGTTTGGCGCTGATAGGCGGGTCAACCGGTTGCGCGAGCAAATACGGCGCGCAGACAACCAAGGTGGAAAGATACCCGCAATGCTACGCTCCAATAAAACAATTGCGTGATGACGAAACTCGGGTCGCCAAAACCACTGCCGGCTCGGCGGTAGGAGGCGCTCTGCTGGGCGCGCTTATAGGCGGGCTTTCCACAGGCAAGGTTGAAGGCGCTGTCACGGGCGCGGCTGTCGGCGGTATAGCCGGCGGCGCTATGGGTTATGCCGTAGCCAAGCAAAAAGAAATTAAAGACCAGAACGCACGTATGGCCAGTTACCTCAAAGATCTGGATGGCGACATTGCCGATCTTGACGCTGTAAAAGCTTCCGCCGGCATATGCATACAGTGCTACGACAAGGAATTCAAAGCCTTGCTGACAAGCTATAAAAATGGTCAGATCACAAAAATCGAACTGGACGCCTCCTACCAGGAAATCAAAAGTGGCATAGAAGAAGCCCGGCGCATTCTGGGGGCAAAACTACAGGAAGCCGACAAAAAAGACGAACAATATCAGGCGGCCATAAACAGCGAACTTCAGATGGCCGGAGACAGAAACGTTGGCGCTACCAGAACGGTGCAGGCAAAAACTGTGGCTTACCAGAGAAAGAAACAGGACCTTCAACAAACAGATACCGAATGCTCCAGGATGCTGGTTTCAATGGATCAGGACATGGCCGCGGCGGCCGGTTAACACAGACCTGTCGCACAGACGGATCGCAGCAGTATGAATAATACCGACCAGACGCCGCGCGCGCAGTCAAAATCAGATTTCGCCGCTGTTGTGGCCTGCAGTATGGCGCTGCTCCTTGCCATGGGAGTTGCGCTTTACCTGCGCGCTACGGCGCACACTGCCAACGCCGAAAGAGATTTGACCGCAATAAAGGCCGAGGAAGAAAAACAGGCAACGGCCAATGCCGCGCTGCTGGCTGAAAAGCAACACCTTGAAGCCATGTTGGGCAAACCTCCTTGCGAAATCAAAGAACTGCTCGGCAGCGGTGCTGACAAAACTCCGCCTGCCCCAGTACCAGCAACCACACCCGCGACTAACACAGACGTCCCCCCGACATCACAGGCCCCAACGCCGCAAGCTGCTGAGACGCGACCTGTCGTGGACATTGTGGAAGACGCCACCGTTTTCATACTGGCCTTTGACCAGGCAGGAAACATAGTAACCGGTTCCGGATTTTTCTTTGCCCCAAATCTTGTGCTGACGAACAAACATGTCGCCCAGAATCATGAAGCAGGACTTTTTATTATCAACAAAAAACTCAATGCCCCTGTGCAGGCGAAAATGGTTGCCATGAGCATCTCGCCTACCCGGGATTACGCTGTCCTGCAGGTTTCCGCACCGGCAACCGCAAGCATTGCTCCCCTGAAATTTGCTACAACTGTGCGACGGGCCGAAAAAATAGGCGCGTGGGGTTATCCACACGCGGTTTCAAAAAATGACCCCAAGTACAGGGCGCTCATGACAGGCCAGGCCATTACCGCGCCGGAACTGTCATATTCAGACGGCAGCGTCAGCGCCATACATGAATCTGACCCACCAAGAATAGTTCATACAGCGCCTCTCTCTCCCGGCAACAGCGGCGGGCCATTAACCAACAACAATGGGAATGTGTTGGGCATTAACACCTTGATTTCGCTTGATAACGAAAGCTATCGCCAGACATCGTTCGCGCTTTCCTCTTCGGATATTCTGAAATTTCTGAGCGAACACGGCATAACCGCAACACAGGCACAATAGTGCATATCGCGCAGACACAACGAGGTAAAGCCGGATGCACACTCAACGCGTAGCGTCAACGCCCAAAAGCCAGATACAGTCTTTGTCCTGCCAGGGCATCCGGGTTGGGGACAGCTACCACCAGATCACAGAGCTTGTTCGCGCCCGCCTCGGCAACGAGTATGCCCTGCTGTTCGCCGAACCGAGCCTTGCGGCGAACGGCAAGACCATTGACTGGTACACGCCGCTTCAGGGCGCGCCGCTCCGCATCATTGACCTTGGGCAAAATGAAGCGGAAGAACTTGCCGCCCGCGCCGCCAACATGGGACAGGCAATAAAAAAACTGGCGGAAGAACTCAAATCCCTGGGCGGTGAAACAAATATGCTGCGCGGCGCCATGCTGGAGCTTGCCGTCAATTATGCCGCCGATTCCTGCATCTATTCCGTTAATGGCAACCCTGTGCTGACCTGCTGGGGCTACACACTCTCCGGCCAGGGCGCGCAACCCGAAGATTTGGCGCGTTTCGGCAACGCCAAAAACCTGCGCCGCGCGACTCCCCCCGCTGAAGAGACAAAAGACGTTCCCCCGCCTGCCCGTCACGGCATCGGGGGGCTGGGCTGGCTTATACCTTTGATTTTGCTTCTGCTGCTTTTGGCGGCGATATTCATTCCTTTCGGACAATACGCCCCGCTATTGCCGTGGTTGAGTGGGGTGCCGGACAAGGCCGACGTCACTGACGGCCGTGAAAAACTGCGGTTTGAAGAACAACGCTTGCAAGCGGAAATTACAGATTTGCGCGCGCGCCTTGACGAGCGGGCGGCTCTTTGCAAGCCGGTCACTCCCCAAACGCCACCGCCGCCACAAACACAGGTGACGCCTGACGCTCAAAAATCGGAAAAACCCCAGCAGGACATGGCTATTCCAAAAGATTCCGACGACCTTGCCTTTCTCAAGGGTAAATGGAAAAGCGACAGCGGGCTTATAAATACGAACACAAAACAGGCTGTCATCATTTTTTATGAATTTGACAATACGGGTAACGGCACAGCAAAAATTATCGAGCAGAAAGACAATGATATCTGCACAGGCAAGGCAAGGGCAAGTTTTTCCGGCAGACGCACCCTGATTATTTCTTCTGATCGCCTGCCATGCCGGAACGCCAAAAACCAGGCTTATCAGCCAATGACCGTCGAATGCGCATTGACGGATGACGGTAAAACAAGCTGTTTTGGCAAAAACGCGGATGGAACACTCTGGAATAATAACGTTTACTTTTATCGCATTCCGTAGTAAATAACGTCAATGAAAAACCTGATACGCACATCGTCGGTTGTCGTCGCGCTTATCTGTATATTGACGACAGCTGACGCCTTTACCGCAACAGTGTCGCCACAGCAATTGTCGTCCCAAGACGGCGGCACATCCGTAAGTAACTCTCCCAACACGGACAACGCCATAACCACCTTGCCGCTGGCCTCCATGCCAGAGGCAATTCCGCGCGCAGAACCTGACGGCACAGTCGTTGTTGTTCCGCCTGCTGTCGCTCCGCCTTCAACAACCATCATTGTACCACCCGCTGCACAAGAACAGCCGCAGGCAATACCTGTACCAATAATTCCCGAAACGCCGTCAACTACAGTCATTATCCCTCAAAAAAAGGAACCTCCGGCAATAAAAACAGACATCCCTGAGAAAGCGGAAGAGAAAAAAAAACTGACGCCTGCGGATTTCCTCCCCAACACGCCGGCAAAACCGGACAAAAACAAAAAGGCCGAAAAAACGAAACCGAAGCAATCCGCGCCTGAAGCTCCGTTGACGGCCAGGAAAGGCGACGCGCTAAAAATTCCGCCTGACGCCGGTAAAACCAAAGACTTGAGTTTTCTGGAAGGCTGCTGGGTCGGAACCAGACCAGAATACGCCTCCAAACGCATTGTCACCGAACGTTTTTGTTTTGGCAAAAACGGCACAGGCAAGCGCTTCATAGAAGACCCCAAGGTGGCGGGGACGTGCGTGGGCGCTACCAGAGCCGTTATCAACAGTGGCGGCGTATTGCGCATGATGTCGGATCGCATGTACTGCGCCCCTTCAGGTAAACGCTGGAGAGGATCTGAAATGACCTGTCAGGGCGAGGGCAGCCAGACCCCGTGCACATGGGTATTCGGCCCAAAGGACAAACAATCATACAGAATCACCTTTGTCCGGGAATAGCGCGCAATCTGGCCTGCCTCACGTTTTGTCCTGAATGTTTGTATTTATTTTTGTTGCATTTCATGGTAGATAACAACGAGTTTAAGAACAGCGACAATAAAGGATCCCCATGGCAAACGTGACATACAAGCTCCTGGCCTGCTTTACGCTTGTCTTCACGGTGACGGCAGGCCATGCCGCAACAATATCACCGCAGCAACTGTTGCCACCGGGACATCCCGATAAAATCCGGATAGCGGACACAGACAGCTCTGTCACCACTCTTCCGGAAACGCCAAAAAATTCCGACGGCACTGTTGTTATTCCCCCACAAGGCGCGGATTCGGGAGGGACAGTGATTATTGTTCCGGCCCCCTCAACTGTTGACCGGCCTAACGATTCCCAACCTTCCACGCCAAGCGTAGTCCAGCCGATTACGCCGGATGAATCCCGGACAATCATAGTTCCGACAATCCCGCAACCGCCTTCAACCACAGTCGTCGTCCCGGACAAGACAATCCCTGTAAAGCCGCAAACCCAGATACCGCCTCCCTCCGCGCCTGAAAGCGCAAAAGATAAAAAACTCCTGACCCCTGCGGATTTTCTTCCCAAAACACCGACAATGCCTGAAAAAGACAAAGAAGCCGAAAAAACAACGCCGGATCAGCCGAAAAAAAAGAGCGCAAAAGATGATACATTAAAAATACCGCCGGATGCGACAAAAACGCGTGACCTGAGTTTTCTGGAGGGGTGCTGGCGCGGACAGTTGTCCGGCACGCGCAACAAGGGAAAAACATCGGAGCAACTGGGGTCACGGTTTTGCTTTGACAAAAACGGGCACGGCAAACATATACTGAGAGATTTAAAAGAAAACTGCGTCGGCTCCGCCAACGGCAGCATGGGCGCAGACGGCACCCTGCGGGTAGATTTTGGCGATATGTACTGCCCGTCCGGCGAAGCATGGCATCCACTGGGCAGCAAGTACATGACCTGCAAGAACGTTGGAGGCCAGACGCAGTGCGTCTGGCACTATCCGGGCAGCACAGACACGACCGGACCTTTTTACAGGGAATGATCTGGAGAAACAATGTATTCTGTTCCTACATATCCACAGGTTGTCAGTCTGATTCCTGAAGCCACGCCGCAGTTCCTTGATTTTATATTTTCCACCCAGGCCGTTGCCAAGCATATCCGCTATTTTCAGGAAAGGCCGGGGGTGGGTGAGAACAGCGGCAAACTTGTGCTGCATTGCCTTGTGGAAGATGAAAAGGGCGCGATTCTGGATGAACTTTCCGGAGAACCGGTGCGACAGGGCATCTTTGAGGTGTATGCCAAAAATTGTCTTGATTCGTGGCTCAAAACATGGCTGCCCTTACCTTTTCTGAGAAAACGCGATCAAAAATGGGACGATGGCGGCTGCCACTTTGAATGCGGCCCGGCAAACTGGGCGCGCGCGCGCATTATTCGTGACAACGAGCAGACATTGCGCATCGTGCTTGCCTTTGACATGACTGTGGAAGACCCGCCTGGCGACACAGAACACTATTTTGCCGTTTCTCCTGCGGACGTTGAAGCCCACGCCGGATATGCCCTTGCCCTGAAAATCAGGGACAACGCCTGGTTTCTGAATCAGCCTTGGGTGGACGACTGGCTGAAAAATATCTGGAACAATTATAAATCCCGAAACAAACGCCATGAAGACGAACAGGAACTTGCCTATCTCGCCAATTACCTGACCATGCTTGATGTCCTTGGCAAAGCGCTGGGCACACTGGAAATTCAGGTTATCAAACCGGCACAGACGCCCATTGACGTTGACCTTGTGCTGGATATAGGGAATTCCCGCACATCGGGCATGCTTGTCGAAACCCGCACCCAGCGCAGCACCAATCTGAACGACAGCTATCTTTTGCAATTACGCGATATTGACCAACCGGAAAACGTGTACACCGACCCCTTTGAAACGCGCATTGAATTCTCGGAAGCCGATTTTGGCGATGACAACCTGAGCCGTCAGTCAGGAAGGAGAACGCCCGCTTTCCTGTGGCCGTCGCCTGTACGCATAGGCCCTGAAGCGGCGCGGCTTTCCACACAGGCGCTGTGCGCCGAAGGCATTACCGGCATGTCCAGCCCCAAACGCTATCTCTGGGATGAACGCGACTGGACGGTGGGCTGGCGCTATAACATGCGCGGCAATCAGGAACCGCGGGTTACGCGCGGTCCCATGCCACGAGTACTCAATCAGAGCGGCACCCCCCTCTGTTGCATGGATGATAAATTGTTCCGCAATCATCCCATTCTGAAACAGCAGGATACGGACATAGCCTTTGATTCCAGATTTACTCGGTCGTCGCTGATGATGTTTTTGCTTGTGGAAGTGCTGCAACAGGCGCTTGTAACCATCAATTCACCGGGGCAGCGTTTACGCCGCGAATTGCCTAATGTGCCACGCCGTCTGCGGCAGGTCATTTTGACCGTGCCCGCCGGAATGCCCATAGCGGAACAACGTATTTACCGGCGCTGGGCAAACTGGGCCGTACGTGTACTGTGGGAAATTCTGAACTGGAAAGATTTTTATATACCGGATCATACAAAACCTTCTCTGGGCAAAGACTACCGCCTGAGCCCAAGGCTTCGCTGCAACTGGGATGAAGCCACCTGCACACAGCTTGTCTTTGTGTACAATGAAATTCTTAAAAAATATCAAGGTGACGCGCAAATTTTTTGCGATATTGCCGGGTTCGCGCGCAGCCAATACGCGGACAAACCCTGCATACGCATTGCCGCCATTGACGTTGGCGGCGGCACAACAGATCTGTCCGTAACCACATTTGAACTTGTCAGCGACGCGGGATCTTCATCCCGCCTGCGCCCGCACATTGAATTGAGGGACGGTTTCAACATCGCGGGCGACGACATTGTGCGCGAAGTTATACGCTCATCCGTGCTGCCCGCTATCAGCGCCGCATTGACAAACGCAGGCTCCGCACACGCTGCTGGCACGATCAAGCAGCTTTTTGGCAGAGACGTCATTGATAATTCTCAGGAAAACCGCAATCATCGCGCCCAGTGCGTCCGCCAACTGCTCACGCCTGTGGCTCTGTGCATTCTCAGCGCCTACGAAAAAATTCAAACCACTGCTGGCGAAGCCAGTTTTACCTGCACCCTGCGGGATTTTTTTGACGAAAACCACACCGGGGAACGCCCCTTTATCCCCTACCCCATGCCCTCAAAATCAGCCGTCGCCTATATTGACGCCGTCGCGCGCAAGGCCTGCGGCAATGACAATTTCACTGTCATGGACACATTCATCCGTGTTATCCCCAAAAATATCGACGTCGTCATGCGCGAAGTCATGGGTGGCCCACTGTCCAATTTGTGCGAAGTCATCCAGCGTTACGACTGCGACATGCTGCTGCTCACAGGCCGTCCAAGCCGCTGGAACGGCGTCATTTCCGCCATTCTGGCAAAACTGCCTCTGCCGCCGGACCGCATACTGCCCATGAGCCGTTACAGGGTGGGGACTTGGTATCCCTTTGCCGACATATCAGGCGTCATTACCGACCCCAAAACAACGGTTGTCGTCGGCGGCATATTGTGCTCTCTTGCCGAAGGAAATCTGGAAGGATTCTCCTGCGATTCCTCAGGTATCGTGCCGAAGTCAACAGCCAGGTTTATCGGTGAAATGGACGTGAACGGACAGATCAAAAAACCCAAAGTCTGGTTTGAAGTGGATGTAAACGATAAAAAAGAAAAAACCTATAGCAGGGACATCTCTTTTTCCAACACGCTCACAGTCGGTTTTCGCCTGCTGGATGTGGAGCGCTGGACAACCTCGCGTTTCTATGTGCTGGATTTTGCCAATGAAGACGCGCGCCGGGCGTCCTCCGGCAAAACTCCGTACATCGTCACTCTGACTTTAACTGTCCGGGAGCTTGAAGAAAATGAATTCGGCGTTGTGGCAGAGGGGAAAGAGCGGGATGAAGGCGAATTTCACATTGAAGCGATCACAGATCAGTTCGGTGCGCCGGTAAAGATCAAGGACATAGAGTTACGCCTTCAGACATTGCCTCTGGATGAGGGCGCCTGGCTTGACACGGGCATCATTCTCTGAGGAGTTTTTCATGACGGAACCGGTCAGGCACATATCCAGGCAGACACTGGGCGCGCACTGCCTTGATCTTGCGGCTATCACGACGAACGCGGCAACATGGGCGCAGAATAATGCGGAGGTCGTCAGACTTGATCTGGAAGGTCTGCAAAAAGAACTGCGCCGCTGCAAACGCGCCTTCATGCAGTGCGCGCGCGCCGCAGAACGCAAGATGTGCGCGGGCGTGTTCGGCCCAAGTCAGGCCGGAAAATCCTATCTCATTTCCGCTCTCGCGCGTGACCGCTCGGGCGGGCTCCAGGCGCTTTTCGGCGAACAGACGCATGACTTCATCAGCGAAATCAATCCCGAAGGCGGCAAGGAATCCACAGGGCTTGTCACCCGTTTTACCATGACGCGTCCGGCCGCCCTGCCGCCGGGGTACCCGGTGCAGATTCGCCTGCTTACGGAAACCGATCTGGTAAAAATCATTGCCAATACGTATTATGCCGACTGCGAACACAAGGAAGAACCGGACGACGCGGCAATCACCGGAGCGCTTGACGCCGTGCAGGCCCGGCAGGGAGCGGGAGCGGGAGCGGCGCATATTGATCTGGACGCCCTGGAGGATTTGCAGGAATATCTGACAAAGAACTTTCAAGCCAAACCGCGCATGCAGGCCTTGAACCGCGTTTTCTGGTCAAGGGCGCTGGAACTGGGACAAAAACTCGACCTGTACGACCGGGCAAAACTCTACAGTCTCATCTGGGACGAAATTCCCCAATTCACGGATTTGTTGTGCCTGCTTCTGCAGGCGCTGGAAAAGCTGGAATACGCCGCGGACGCTTTTTGCGGACTTGACGCCCTCATTCCGCGCAATGGCAGTATCATTGACGTTGCCATGCTGGCCGGACTTGGCGAAAACACCGCGGAACCCGAATTACAGATTTGCAACAACAGGGAAGGCAAACCTGTCGCCCTGCCGCGATCCGTAGTCACCGCGCTCACAGCGGAACTGACTATCGTCATGGATCAGATGCCGGACGACTATTTTGAACACACCGATCTTCTGGATTTTCCCGGCTACCGCTCACGCTACAAATTCAGCGACGTGCGCAAAGAGCTTGAAAAAAGCGGCATGTCAAAAGAACTTTTCCTGCGCGGCAAGGTAGCCTACCTGTTTCAGCGTTACTGCGCGGAAAAAGAGCTTACCAGCATGCTGTTATGCATAGGACCGAGCAATCAGGAAGTGCAGGATTTGCCCGGTGTCATCAACGACTGGATATTTTCCACGCACGGCAGTACGCCCGAGGTCCGCAAAGGCAAGGACGTGGCGCTTTTCTTCGTGCTTACAAAATTTGATATGGAATTTGAAGACAAGGCCGGCGCCCCCTCAGTCGAGTCACGCTGGGATAACCGCCTGCACGCGTCATTGCTTGATTTTTTTGGCAAGCAACACGACTGGCCGCACAAATGGGACGGCGAAACAGCAAGCAATAAATTCAGAAATCTGTTTTTGCTGCGCAATCCAAATTTTAAATTCAAAACCGTGCTGGAATATGACGAAACGGATGACAAAACGGAAAGGGGCATTCGCCCGGACGCGCAAAAACTTGTTGACGCCCTGCATTCGGCCTTTCTGAACAGTCAGCTTGTCGCGCAACATTTTGTCAACCCCGAGGCGTCATGGGAAGCGGCCATGCGCCTGAATGACGGGGGCATCGACTTTTTGCGCAATGCCCTGCGCCCTTTGTGCAATCCCGCTATCAAACAGGCGCAGCTACTTGCCGTAGCGCAGGATTACAAGCAAAAAATGCAAACGCGCCTTGGCGTGTATTACAAAACCGATGATAAAGAAGAGGAGCGCAGACAAAAAGAAATTTTTGCCAGAGAATTGCTGGCGGGGTTTGCCCATCTTTTACAAAATCAGCGTCTGGGAGAATTTCTGCAGAACATGGTGGTGCGCGATCAGGATTTGTACGATCTGTATTTTGAGGCGCGCCGGCGTTTTCTCGTATCTGAAAGCGATGCGGAAGAGCCGGATGTCAATATAGGCGACAGTGTAAAAGCCGTGGACGCCTTTGCCGAACTTTTCGGCGACGAGGCGTTGCCCGTTCCCGCGTCGGCGGACGCGCAACAAACTGATGTTCCTGTAAAAAAACACATGAGTGAGGCTGAATACTTTACAGAACTCATACTCGGTTCCTGGTGCGACAGATTAAACGCCTTTTCCGATGACCCTGTTGTCCAGCAGTACTACGGGCTGCCCGCCAAAAACCTGTCCCGTTTCATCGGTGAACTTGTTCTTGGCGTGAGCCGCCTGAAACTTGCCGATGCCATGAAAAAATCCATGGAAAAAGCGGCGGCGTACGCGAACATCGCAAAAGAACATATCATCTGGCAACAGGTAGGCCATGCAAGCGCCATCCTGAACAATTATACAAGCTGGCTCAATTTCAATCCGCGGGAACGCACAGCAAAGGAACGCGCCATGACCATGCTCGGCAAACAGTATGTGCTGTTTGAGCCGCCAGTACCTGTCCGGGACTTTCCGCAACTTTCGGAAATACAGCCGCCTTTTGAAAAAACGTGGTGCATGGACTGGATGCGGGCCGTCTACGCCCTGATGATGGACAACATTGATTTTGACGGTGAGCGGAACTTTGACCGTGAACAAAATACCCTGCTCGGAAACATCCTGGTTTCAATTCACAACCGGCTGCATCCGCCGATTGACTCCGTCCCGGTGGATTAGGAACCATAAAGGAAATTTTGATGAAAGTCCACTGCATCAATGACGCGACTCGCGGACGCGGCTACGCCTGCTTTGTCTGTTCCGAAATTTCCGGCAAAGCGGCACAGTACACGTTCAGCTTGTGCCGCGCTTGCGACCAGACATTTTTAGGAAAATCCGGCTGGCAAAGCGGCGAGGAAAAACACAGCCCGGTCAGTCAACACGCCAACGGTTCCGAGGTTACATTATCCGTCGGCCCGTTCATCACAGACGCGCTGGACGACAATGAAAATTACCGTCTGACAATTTATACCGAAGGGATGTCCACCCAGTCTTCGGTCTTTTCCATCACCAACCTCAATCGCGGCTTGCAGACAGGAACCGGCGTTGTTCAGATGGCCGCGCCGCGCCCTGATCCGGCGCAGCAAGCCCCGGTACCGGAAGTTTTGTCGGAGCCGGAAGCGTCGTTACCGGAATCCGAGCCACAAGACGAGTTGCCCGAACCGCCCCCTCCGGCCGAAAAAACAAAGCGTGGCGGGCTTGTCGCCGTGGGCGTCCTGCTTGTGCTGGCTTTGGCCGGCACTGCCGTGTGGTGGTTTGCCCTGCGTGAACAGCCGCAGGAAGCTCCGCCACAGACGGGCGAGCAACCTCAGAACACGCAGGAATCAACGCCGCAACAGCCACTGGAGCCGCCTCAGGCCAAAGAGGATGTCCAACATCCCGCACAACCGCTTTCCGCGCGTGAACAAGTACGCCAATACCTTGGCGGCGCACCCACGGTACAAGGGGCCATGGCTCTCTCCCGCTCCCTCACGGCTTCTCAGGAAGCGTTGTCGTCGGAAACTCAGGATTCCGTATACAGGCTTCTGTATTTTGCTGCTCAAAACGGCGATGTGAACGCGAAACTGCAACTGGCGAAAATAGCCGATCCCCTGACGCCCGCCTGGGGAAGTCTGCGCAAAAGCGCCGCCGAGGCATGGCGAAACTACGGCGCTGTCGCCCCTCAAAGGCCGGAAGCGGCGCAGGCCATGCAAAATCTGAAAAAATGGCTGGAAGATGAAAACGCCAAAGGCAATGCGGAGGCCAGGGCCTGGATTGAGGACATTGCGCGAGATCAGTAATGGAGACTGTTATGCGGTACAATCGTTTATTCTTATATATTCTCTGCTGCTTGGGGCTTGTCCTGACTATCGATTGTCAGGCTACCGCGCAGGAAAGACGCCCCCTGCTGCAGGAAGGCAAAAAATCCCTGTATCAACGCGTTGTTTCCCATCCAGGCGCCGCGCTTTACGACGTTTCCGGGCCGCAATCCCAGAAGATTAAAAACATAAAGACGTTTACCGTTTTTTATGTCTATGGGCAGGACAATGACCGCCTTGAAATCGGCGTCACGGATCACCGGACTGATGGATGGATTGACGCAAGCAAGGCCACTTTCTGGAATCAGGCGCTGACCATGGTGTTTACAGGCCGCTCGGGCCGCGAGCCCGTCTTGTTTTTCAGAGATCACAACGCGCTGGAAAGCACATGCACTGACGAGAATCTGTCACAAAAAATAAGACAATACAGGGCACTGCTGTCGGAGGGTAAAACGCCGCCGCCGGACTACCCTGTCATTGCCATCGAACCAGCCGCCAAATCCGTATCCGAAAAAAACTTTTACCTTTTGCCCGTGCTTGATGTGGACACGTCCTTTGTGGAAAGCGGCACAAAACTTGTTGAAATCGCCTCCATTGATCCCGGAATAAGCGGCGCGAAGGACACTTCCCCTCCGGCAACTGTCACCCAACTGCGCTCCGGCCTTGTTTTTGTCATTGACACCACCATATCCATGAAACCTTACATAGACCAGACAATGAAACTTGTGCAGACGATTTATGACGAATTGGAAAAAAATCCGCACGGAGATAAAATATCCATTGCCGTCGTCGCTTTTCGCAACAGCACAAGCCGTACGCCCAATATACAGTATTTGGCGAAAGTCGTTTCCGACTTCAAAAACGTCAAACAGCGCGCCGAATTGGAAAAGGCGCTCGCCCAGGTGGAGGAAGCGGCGGTCGCCACACACTCCTTTGACGAAGATTCTTTTGCGGGCGTTAAAATGGCGGTTGATTCCCTGAGCTGGGACAGTTTCGGCTCCCGCATCATGCTGCTGCTCACGGATGCCGGGCCGCTGAGCGCGGGCGACAAAGATTCCGGTACGCAAATGAGTGCCGAAGTGCTGGCGGACTATCTCAAATCCAATCGCATATACCTCACTGTCGCGCATATAAAATCTCCCGCGGGCGGTAAAAACAACAACCACGCGAAGGCGGAAAAAGCCTACAGAACACTTTCCATGCAGTCCGACAATCAGTCGAGCTACCTTGCGCTGGATGCCTCCACCCCCGCAAAAGGTGCCGCGGCTTTTGACAGCGTGGGAAGAACGCTTGCCAGGGGCTATGACAAGCTGGTCACGGCAACCGCAGAGGGAAAGATGCTTCCCGCGCCGCAAAAAGCCAAGTCGATCAAAGCGGCAACGCCTGAAGAAGAAGCGGCCCGCATCGCCGAATCCACTGGCTATGCCATGCAACTGCAATTTTTCGGCAACAGGGATGACGCGCGCGCCCCAAGCGTGGTGAAGGCCTGGGTGGCGGACGCCGATCTGGAAAAGCTTGCCGACAACCCGCAGGCCCAACCCGTCCTTGCCATCGAACCTGCCCTGCTGGTGAGCAAAACACAGTTGAGCCAGTTGCGCGAACAGTTGAAGGCCATCCTGGAAAAGGCGCGGCAATCACTCATCAACGACACAACCCAGAATTTTTTCCAGAGCATTCTTTCCGCCGCGGCCCAGATGACGCGCGATCCGAACAGTTTTGTGAACTCCCCGGCAAAGAACCTTGCACAGGCAGGCGTCATGGGCGAATTTCTGGACGGACTGCCCTACAAAAGCCGTCTTATGAACCTGACCGAGGAGGACTGGGCAAGCCTGAGCCTTGGGGAACAAAACGAGATCATCAACCATATTGAAGCGCGCATCCGACGCTATGAGGAATACGACAGGGACAATAAAAACTGGGAAGGCTTCGGCGCGGCGGATCGCAGTGAATGGGTATACCGCGTGCCGCTTTCCATGCTGCCATAAAATGTACATGCTCGAAAACGTACTCATACGGCGCAGAGTGGGCGCTGCCGGATACAGCCTGCGCATAGCGCGCCTGCATCTGGCCAGAGGGGAGCAAATTGCCTTGACCGGCCTGAGCGGCAGCGGAAAAAGCACCGCCCTGGATATTCTGGGCATGGTTCTGCAACCTGATGAGGCCGGACATTTTGTCTTTACGCCGGCTGGCAAGCCGATAGACGCCGGTTTACTGTGGCGGAAAAAAAATCTGGATTGCATGGCGGATGTCCGCCTGAAACATATGGGGTATGTTTTACAGACAGGCGGCCTCCTGCCCTATCTCACGGTTGCGGACAATATGGGGCTTACCGCGCGCATGCAGGGACTGGGACTGGCGGAAATACAAAAAAGAGTGCGCGCGCTTGCTGAAGAGCTTGGCATTTCGCAACTGCTGTCTTCCCTGCCGGCTTCACTTTCCGTTGGCGAAAGACAACGCGCCGTCATAGGCCGGGCACTTGCCTCAAATCCCAAACTTGTCCTGGCCGACGAACCGACAGCGGCGCTTGACCCCATACACGCCAATAAAGTTATGGAGAGGTTCCGTATGGCCGTCGGCAAAATGGGCGCAACACTGGTGATGGTGAGCCATGACCTTGCATTGGTTCACAAGGCCGGTTTGCGCGAGGTAAAACTTGAAATATCGACCGGCGGGGATGGCGCCGTGCTAGCAACCATTGATGACAGCGAGGGTGCGCCGTGTCGCGCTGCCTGATAATTCTTGGTCTGGCAAGGCGCGACTGGTGGCATGAGCGCATTCTTTCGCTGTGCGCGGTACTTGCTCTGGCCAGCATGCTCTCACCCCTCATAGTGCTGTATGGCGTGCGCATCGGTCTTGTGGAAAATCTGCGCACCCATCTGCTTCAGGATCCCACCGCCCTTATCATCATTCCTGTGGGCAGCGGCACAAGCGGTTATACTGAAACGCTCTTCAGACAATTGCGCGACATGCCTTCCGTGCGCTATGTAACGCCCCGCACACGCGCCGTGGCGTCGGAAATGCAGTTTATCGGCAATAACGGCTCCTTTGTTTCCCTGACTCTGGAACCCGCCCTGACCGGCGACCCCTTACTGGAGCGTTTTCAACAACCTGTTCCCTCCGACGTTCTGCCGGGCGGAGAAGCCGTGCTTTCCGCGAGCGCCGCGCGAAAACTTGACGTAAAACCGGGTGACGCGATCCAAGGCCGTCTGGGACGCAAACGCCCTGACGGCAACCTGGAAATGCAGATATTCAACACAAGAATAACGGGCGTGCTTCCGCCGGAAGCGCTGGCCGCCGACACGGCGTTTTTTCCCTTGTCCGTGCTGGAGGATATACAGGACTACAGGGATTACGTCGCCGTGCCCCACAGAAACTATGCCGGTGACGCGCGGCCGAAAATGGATCGGCATTATGAGTCATTTCGTTTGTATGCGCGAGATCTTGACAGCGTGGAAACTCTGGACGCCTTTTTACGCGAACAACACATTGACGTCGTCACAAAAGCAAAATCCATTGCCGACATCAAAAAAATTGATCAAACACTTGTCCAGTTGCTGCTGGTGATAGGCGCCGCGGTTGGCCTTGGCTTTGTCGCCTTTACCTTGAGTTCTTCACTGGCCGCTGTGCGCCGCAAGGACAAAATGCTCGGAATGCTGCGTCTGCTGGGGTTTTCGCGTTTTGCCCTTTTGCTTTATCCGCTCAAGCAGATACTGCTGACAGGCGTGTGCGGCACACTGACGGCATGGGGAATCGCCTTCTGTGTCGCCCGGGGCATTGATCACATATTTGCCGCGCAACTGAACGGACAAACCGTTTGTGAACTGCTCCCCGAACATCTTCCAATAGCCCTTGCGGCCGTGACGGGACTGTCCGTCATCGCGGCCCTGTATCCGGCGGTGCGCGCGGCAGGCGTTGAACCGGCGCTCGTTATACGAGATATATAAAGGAGTCCGCATGCGTTTTTTAGTATCACTGGTTGTAGCGCTGTTCATGGCCCTGCCGTTCACAGCTTCCGCCGCCGGCCTGAAAAAAGCGGGCACGGAGAATCTGACGCAAGAACAGACGTACAATCTCCATCCTGACACTTACGACTTATTTCTGCCCATGCCGTGCGACGGACAGATGGCATTGCGCGCCGTCGCGGTGCCCGCAAAAGGATACTTGTATGACAAAAAAATTGTCATGGGCATGCGAACCGCTAACGATGGGCAGGAAAATATACGCGCGCTTTACGAACGACAATATGAAACCCATTTGAGCGCCCCCTTCACTCCCAGAGACATGCCGGGTCAGTGGCGGCAAAAACTTGGTCTGCCGGACGCCAACAACAATTATTTTTACTACTTTCTGGGTAAGTACGAGGTCAGCCAATGGCAATGGGAAGCGGTTATGAACGAACAATGCCCCCCAAAATCCATAACCGCGGATATGGCCCGCCCCGTCACCGACGTGTCGTGGCTGCAAGCACAGGAATTCATGTATAAATATACTTCATGGCTGCTTAAAAACCACCGGAGCGCTTTGCCGGGCTATGCCGACAGCCCCGGGGATGTCGGTTTTCTGCGCCTGCCTTCTGAAACGGAATGGGAATTTGCCGCCAGAGGCGGTCTCAACGTGAACGAGACAGATCGGAACACGATGGATTTTTACCATATTGGAGACAAAAAAAAGGCCGATTACGCGGTTTTTGGATCTGAAAACTTGCACATGATAGGATCGCGATCCCCCAACCCTCTGCAATTGTATGACATGTCCGGAAATGCCGCCGAGATGGTCGAATCTTCTTTCCAGTTTACTGTGCCGGACATGGTAGGCGATGCCTTGGTAAATCGCCTGCACGGTTCACAGGGGGGGCTGGTGGTCAAGGGCGGCAGTTACCGGAGTACGGAGGAAGGCATACTGCCCGGAAAACGGGAAGAAATAGCGCCTTTTACGGACAAAGGCCCCATGCAGCGCAAGGACATAGGTTTTCGTGTAGCGGTAAGCGGCATCAACACGCCCAAATCCCGCGAACAAGCCTTGCGGCGAGAAAATGACACCTACAAAACAGCGCAGCAAACCCCTGCTCCCCTACCTCAAAATGCCGCCGGTGTTGACAGGCCGGTGCGCCTGGATGCCTCGACAAACTTGCTCACCGAACTGGAAAAAATTATTCATGCCACAGGCTCGCCTGTCGTCAAAGAAAATCTCACCCAGTACCGGCGCATGGTCGCCGACCGTGAAAATGCGCTCGCCAGACAGCGCGACGAGGCCCTGCTGAACAGACTGCGTTCACTCATATACCAGCTTGAAGCACAACGGAACATAGCATACCGCATCTATACGCTGAACAACGTAGTCGTCGAAGCTGGCGAAAAAAGCAAAAAACTGAACGCGCAGGAGAAAGAACTCATACAACAAAAAAGCGCGCAGGCTAAAAGCCTGATGAAGGATTTCAAGTACAGCCTCACAAACACCACAAACAATTACAGGCTGGAATTGCTGGAGCTGGTCAAATTTGCCCAGTCCGACCTTGAGCGACGCCTCAGCGAACTGAATATGGAATATCAGGGAGAGGATATGCTCAGTCGACACAGCAGGGAAAATCTTGCCAATCTGCAAAAACATCTCGCGAAAGTTCGCGCCGGGGGAGCAAACAGCCTCCCGGTCAGCAATATCTGGCAGGACGTAATCGTCCAGCCCACGCTCAAAGTGGTTATGTCGGTCATCTGACGGACAACAAATCAATGGAATTTCTCAAATACATTGACATTACATATAAAATCATTGAAAAATAATATGACGTGCTTCAAAAAATGAAAAAAGGGTAAAACCATGTCAAAAAAACTGCGTATAGGTTGGATAGGCACAGGCGTCATGGGATCATCCATGGCCGGTCATCTGGTGGCGGCTGGCTACCCGTTGACAGTATACAGCCGCACAAAAGCAAAGACGCAACCCCTGCTTGACAGAGGTGCGCAATGGGCGCAAACCCCGCGCGCTGTCGCGGGCGCTTCGGATATAGTGTTTTCCATTGTGGGATTCCCAAATGATGTTGAAGAAGTTATGCTTGGTGAAAACGGCGCCTTACACGGTCTGGCGAAAGGCGGTATACTCTGCGACATGACCACATCCAGCCCGCAGCTTGCCAAACGCATAGCCCAGGCCGCTGAAAAACAAGGCTGCACTTCTCTGGACGCGCCCGTGACCGGCGGAGATGTGGGCGCGAGAGACGCGAAGCTCTCGATTTTTGTGGGTGGAGTCAAGGCAGCCTTTGAACTCGCAAAACCCTGCTTTGAAAAAATGGGGCAAAAACTGATGCACTGTGGCGAAGCAGGCTCGGGACAATACGCAAAACTCGCAAACCAGGCTGCTGTAGCCGGTGTGATGTTCAGTGTTTGTGAATCCATGCTCTTTGCCCAGGAAGCCGGCCTTGATGTGGCCCAATGGCTGGATCTTGTAGCCAGCGGCGCGGCTGGCAGCGCCGCCATGAACACCTTGGGCCGCCGCCTTCTGGATTGCAACTACGATCCGGGCTTCTTTATTGAACATTTTATAAAAGACTTGGGACTTTGCCTGGAAGAATGCCGCAGAATGCAACTTGTGCTGCCCGGCGTAACCTTGGCGGAACAATTCTATCGCATGGCGCAGGCCCAGGGACAGGGGCGCAACGGCACACAGGCGCTGATTCAATGTCTGTCTTCGCTTTCCGGCAAAAAATGGCGCAGACACAGTAAGTAAATTTGTATGGCAACACATATTCCGTTATCCCCGCTGGAAGATCCGGCGCTTGAAGCCTACCGCGATTTTTTTTTGCGCCGTAGCCGTAACTTTTCGACAGAGTTGAAACGCATCGAAAAATGTTATGGTTCTCTGCGCGCGTATGCCGATCTCCACATAACCCTGGGGGTGCACCGTATCAAAAACGCGCAGGGAAAATCTTTTTGGAGACTGCGCGAATATATGCCGCAGGCTGCAGCGGTCTGGCTGACAACAGACAGGCTCAACTTTCAACGCCACGCCAATTATCGCTTCACACGGCGCAACAATGGCATTTTTGAGCTTGTCTTGCCGGAAAATGGCCTTGAGCACGGCGAATATATGGAGTTGCGTGTGCAAAACGACGGCGGGCAGGCGCTCAGACGTGTACCGGCATTCGCTGCATGGGTTGAACAGGATAAAGTAGTGCAGGCCCAATGGTGCGCCAGACTGCATGCCCCGGATACCCCCTACCTTTTCCGATACAGGCGCCCAAAAAAACAGGCTTTCCCCCGCATTTACGAAGCCCATGTCGGTATGGCGCAACCAGCGTTGCAACACCACAATGACAGCGTTGGCACATATCAGGATTTTTCCGACAACATCCTGCCGCGCATCAAGAATTGCGGCTACACAGCCGTACAGCTTATGGGCGTTTTGGAGCATCCCCTCTACCGCTCTTTCGGCTATCAGGTCAGCAGTTATTTTGCGCCCTGTTCACGTTTCGGCACGCCGGACCAATTTAAAAAACTGGTAGATAAAGCGCACAGTCTGTCTCTGTCCGTTATTCTGGATATCACGCACAGCCATTCCTGCCCAAATACTGAACAAGGACTGGCCGCGTATGACGGAAGCAGGTATTTTTTCAGCGAAAAACTTAACCAATGGGGAACACCTTGTTTTGATTACAGTCAGGAAATGACGCGGCGTTTTCTCCTTTCAAATTGTCGATACTGGCTGGAGGAATTTCGTGTGGACGGCTTCCGTTTTGATGCCGTAGGCAACATGATTTACCGCGACCATGGCGTTGATGACGATTTTTCGCACGTCGGACGCTGCTTTTACGGAAAAGACGGTGCGTCGCGCGCCGATACATACGGCGAACTGTATCTCTGCCTTGCCAATATGCTGACGCACGAGATCGTCCCGCAGTCCATAACCATTGCGGAAGAATTTTCCGGAATGCCCGGACTTACATGCCCGCCTGCCGAGGGAGGATTTGGTTTTGACCGGCGTTTTGCCATGGGCATTCCCGATTACTGGGAAAAATTTATTGAAGAGCCTCGCGATATGGGCAGCTTGTGGCATGAAATGACCAATCACCGCCCCTATGACCGCACCGTCAGCTACGTTGAATGCCATGATCAGTGCATCAACGGGGACGACGCCATGATATGGCGGCTGCTTGGCGATGACATGTACACTACCATGTCCGTTTTTACAGACAGCTGGGTCACTGCCCGAGGTTTGGCCCTTTACCGGCTCATGCGTCTTGTGACGCTGGGCACTGCGGATGCGGGCTATCTGAATTTCATGGGGAACGAATTCGGGCATCCGGAATGGCTGGATGCGGAATTCCACGCTCACCGTCAATGGCATCTTGCGGAGCGCACAGATCTCAAATACGCCCAACTTGCCGCGTGGGACAAAGCGCAAATGCTTGATCTGATTGCCGCCCATTCTGAAGATTTTCAGCAAGTTCCCCTGTTTCGCTTTATCCATGAAGAAGACCGCCTGCTGGCCTTTGAGCGTGGTCGGCTTCTCTTTATTTTCAATTTTCACCAGCTCAAGGCCAGAGAAAATCTTGTTTTTGCCGTGACAGCCGGCAAATATTCAGAATTGCTCTCCTCTGACGAAACAGCATTTGCCGGGCACGGCAACCTGCGTGTGACCCATCCGCCACTGGAACATTTTACAAAAGTTCTGCCCCACTGTTTTGAGCAGGATATAACCATATATCTGCCGCCGATGGTGGTTCTTGTACTGCGGCGTGAAGATTGACCTGTCGAAAAATAATGTCGGGCACGGTTTGACGCAATTTCATTTAACATCTAATAATAACAAAGAAATTTTTTCTATTGTGCTCTCTCTCCATTACACCGGTCAAAACGCCGTTTACGGTGAAGAAACGATACCATGATTTTTGTGGAAAAACTGAAAGAAATCAGCATATCCGTGTTTCCCATCATTGTGCTTGTGCTCCTCCTGCATTTCACCGGCTTTTTCATCACGGTGGCGGAACCGGACGTACAGGTGCTGACCGTTCAGGTGGCTGCCGTGGTCGCATCCATCCCGCCGCACGTTCTGGTTATGATGATTGCTGCGGGTGTGGGGCTTTTTGTCGCCATGGCCCTTGGGCGCATCATCCTGCAGACTTCCTACAGGTTGCTACTGATACTGTTTTACGCGCTGGTGTTTGTCTGCGCCGCTTTCACCGATCCCTCCTTTCTGGGTATAGGTTTCGATGCCGGAGGCGCCATCACCGGCCCCATGACCGTGCCCTTCATTATGGCGCTGGGCGTTGGCGTGACAACGGCTGGCGCAGGGGGGCGATCCAGTCCCTCACCCCTGAAACAGATAGTATTTCCATGAACACCAGCGCTAAACACGAACTCATTTCCATCATCTTGAACACCGGCTATGCGGACGACGTTATGGCCGCGGCCCGCGCGGCTGGAGCGCCGGAGGGAACGAGCATCAACGCGCGGGGAACCGGCACGGAGGAAGACGTGAAATTTTTTGGTCTTATTCTAATTTGCGTTAGAAACAGCATTAATTATCCAGTCCCAGCCGGTAATGCTTTTTACTTGATCAGGCTGAGCTTCAAATGCACAAAGCGCCTCTTCCAAATGTCTTGACAGGT
>JAISZT010000112.1 GCA_031284485.1 Desulfovibrio sp. | reverse complement strand
GCTATCGCCCGTCTTGGAGTGCAGGAATATTTGCCGGAAGAGGTGCCTTTTCCCGCTGAAGGGCGGGAAACAGTGCTCGTTTACCGCATGGAAGCGGACGTCTTTGCCCCGAATACCGTCACCGCTACTGACTTGTTTTTTTCACTCCGAGAAACTGTATTGTCTATATTTAGGTAAGCATTCTCCGCAAGAATTATTGCGCGGATCGGGGCGGAGGGATATAGAGAGAGGCATGCACCGGAACACAGTGGACAGAAGGGAAGTGGCGCGTATTGCGGCGAATGCCGGCCTGAAGCTGCCCCGTGCCGTTGTGGGCGATCTGGCGGTTTATCTGGAAATGCTTTGCCAATGGAATGCCGTCATGAATCTGGTCGGATTTCGCGCCTGGCGGGATATTCTTGTTCGTCTTGTGTTTGACGGTTTTTATCTTGCGGAGTTTCTTGAAAAATTGCATCTCCCGGAAAATGCCCTGTCCTGGGATTTGGGTTCCGGGGCCGGTTTGCCGGGTATTCCTTTGCGTCTTGTCTGGGGCAGGGGCACATATTATCTTGTGGAGGTTCGGGAAAAACGCGCTCTTTTTCTCACCAATGTTCTGGCGCGTCTGCAACTGGCCGACACACACGTATTTCACGGTTCCGCGGAAAATTTTTTTCAGAAGCAGGCATTGCAGGCGAACTGCATCGTGAGCAGGGCGTTCATGCCGTGGAGGTCTTTGTTGGATACTGTTTTTCCCAGGCTGCGATCCGGAGGATTTTTGATCATTTCCACCCTTACGCCCGCGCCGGAGATGCCGGAAGCATGGCGTCTTGCCGGCACGCATTCTTATGAGGCGGGTGGAGATACGCGTTGGTTTTGGGCTGTTACGCCAACCGGAGAGGCCGGGGCATGTCGGAAATAATCCCCGCGACAAGCGATACATCCGGGCGGCCAAAGCCGTTTTTGTCTTTCTGGCAGCGTGGTTTTGTCTGCTGCCTGCTGACGCTGCTTTTGTCCTTTGCCTTGCGCATGGTTGAGTGGCCCTCCTGGCAGAATCCTGAATATCGTCTGGGGAACGAGTGGCTGCTTGCGACACACGACGCCTATCATTGGGTCGCCGGGGCCGAAGGCTTCGGGCTGGCGGCGGGGCATCCCATGTCGGATATGCTGTTGAGCATGTCCGCATTGCTGCATACGTATCCGGCGGCAGTGGCATTCTGGTTTCCACCTGTATTGGCCAGTCTGGTGGCGGGGATTGTTTTTTCCTGGGTCTGGGCGCTGGGCAGTATGGAGGCGGGCATAGCCGCGGGACTTTTGACGTCATTGGCGCCGGGCTTTTTGGGCAGAACGCTTCTGGGCTATTATGACACTGATCTGATAACGCTTTTTTTCCCCTTGCTCATGACGTTGGCGCCGACCTGCTGGACTATGCGCTACATGCTTTTGCCGCAAATGATTCTGCGTCGTCTGGCGCTGAACTCCGGCCCCAGGACGGCGCAGCGGCTTTGGCGCACGCCTGACGCCGCAATTGCCGACCATTCGGGCAATCCCCTGTTGTGGCAATGGGTGCTGCTTCTGGGGGCATCAGGCTTGATCTCCTGGTGGGCACAGGAATGGCATTCCGTTTTTCCTTATTTGATTCGTTATAATGTCGGGCTGTTGGCTTTCATGAGCGTGGTTATGGCCCCAAGAGGCCGCAGGGCTTTGCTGTTGCTGGGCGCTTTGGCATATGCTCTGCCCACTCTGGCCGGTCCGCCGGGTTTGGTCGCGACCTTGCCTGTGCTGTTTGCCGGCAGGAAAAAAAGCAGGAAATTGCGCTTGTGGCTCTGCCGTCCCCCTGTGTTGTCGATTGCCTGGATGTGCGCGCTTGTTCTGGTTGTGCGGGGTGAAATATTGACGGCCCTGGTGAATCACGCCAACACATACCTGAAACATGCGGGGGATGTGAAAGAAACCGGCGAGGGCGTTAGTTTGGTGTACCCTTCGGTTGCCCAGTCAATAATTGAAGTCCAGGATCTGGATTTTGCCGCGCTTTTTCCTTATTTTCACCCCTGGATGGAAGCTTCCGCGGCCGGCCTGATCGGGTTCGGACTGGTGCTTGTACGTTGCCCCGGGGCTTTTTTTTTGTTGCCGCTTGCCGTGTTAAGCCTGTTGAGCATAAAACTTGGCGGGCGTATGGTCATGTTTGGCGCGCCGGTAGTGGCTGTTGGGCTGACGTTGCCTGTGTATTGGTTTTTTAAGCATTTTGTGAGCCGCAAATTTGGCGCGTCCTTTTCCGGTGTGCTGACGTCAATTCTTCTGGGAGGACTTCTGGTCGCTCCCTTCACAGGTATGATTCAGGCGATGTCGCAAGGCCCCATGATCAACCGCCGCCATGCCGAAGCCTTGACCCACGCGCGAAGCATGACGCCGCAGGACGCTGTGTTGTGGCTTTGGTGGGACTGGGGCTATGCGGCGCATCATTTTGCGAGGCGGGCGACTATTGCTGACGGCGCTCAGCATGCCGGGCCTTCACTGTATCTTCCGGCTGCTGTTTTTGGCACCGACAACGCGCGATTTGCCCGTCAATTGATCCGGTATACCGCCCAGATGGGCAACGAGCCGGGAAAAGTTTTTGAGGGAATGGACGGTGTCGCGGCCCAGGAACTGATGGATAAACTGCGTTCTCCGGAAACCCCTTTGCTTGAGGCAAAGGGGCGACAGTTCGTGCTGGTCAGTTTTGAAATGCTGCGTCTGGGTTTCTGGATCAGCAATTTCGGCAACTGGAATTTTGTCAGTCGTCAGGGTGAGGGACGCGCTCTTTCCATAGTGCCGCAATCTCTGGCCTATCAACTGGAATCCGGCGCTGTGCGGCTTGATGGCGGCAGCGGCGCCATTTACGCCTCGTCCATAAGCGTGTTTGAGGAAACAGGCGTTACACGCCGCAACTATATTCAGGAATGGTTTGACGCCAATACAGGGGCCAGTCCGGAACAGCAAAGGCAGTTTCTCGCCGGGCGAAGAAATGTCAATTTCTTTTTCAATCGCGTTACAGGTGAAAAACTGGCTATGGACGAAGGCCTCTATAATTCGCTGATGGTTCAATTACTGGTCGGTGAGCCGCAGGATCAGCGCTTTTCTCCCTATTTCAGGCTTGTCTATGACAATGTGTTTGCGCGGATATATGAGGTGCTGTAGCGGCAGGGTCAATGATGGTAAGGGCTGTTGCGCAGTATGCACTCCGCGCGGTAGATCTGCTCCAGCAGCAGGACGCGGGCCAGTTCGTGCGGCAACGTCATGGGCGAGAGGCTGATCAGCCTGGCGGCGCGTTCCCTGACGGCATTGTCAAGACCGTACGCGCCACCCACGACAAAACAGACGCGCCCTTGCGCCTCGTTGTCCAGTTTTTGCAGCAGATGCGCCAATTGCCGCGATGTGACGGGTTGCCCCTGCTCGTCAAGGGCAAGAGCGATCTCCTGCGAGGGGAGAAGCTCCAGTATTTTGCGGCCCTCCAGGGCGATGCGCTGCGGCGGGGCAAGGGATGCGTCCCCGTCACGCACCTCAACGCATTGCAGTGGACGTTGAAATTTGATTCGTTTTATGTAGTGGGCGGCGGCGTCTTTCCAGAAAGGCGTTTTCAATTTGCCCACGCAGATGAGCCGCAGGGGTTTGCCGGTCATGTATGTCCATTCTGCCCGTAAGTTGAATATTAGCGCTGCCGCCGATTGTCTTCATCGCGGCGGGGTGCTGATTTTCCCCACTGAAACCTTTTTTGCCCTTGGTTGTCTTGCCTGTTGCGCGCAGGCTGTGGGGAGAGTGTACCAGCTCAAAGGCCGCGCCGTCCAGCAGCCCTTGCCCCTGCTGGCCACGGACATGGATCAGGTAAACAGAGTGATGCGGCCTGAAGCCGCGCCGCCCGGCTTGTTGTCGCGTTTCTGGCCCGGCCCGTTGTCGGTTCTTTTACCTGTCAGACTGTGTCTGCCCAAGCTCTTGCTGAACACTGAAGGCAAGGCGGCTGTGCGCGTGACCTCCCATCCCCTGGCTGCCGAGCTGGCGCTTAGGGCAGGCGGTCTTTTGACGGCAAGCAGCGCGAATATGAGCGGCCGCGCGCCGGTTTGTGAGCACGGGGGTCTGGATCCGGAACTTCTGGACGCACTGGGAGCCTTGGGAGATATGGGCGGAATTCTGGAAGGGGGGCCTGTGCCGACCGGGGGAGCGCCGTCCAGTCTTGTGGAGCCGCTGGACGGCGTCAGTCGTATACGTCTGCTGCGCGCGGGAGCCGTGAGCGCTGAAGCGCTGGCTGCGGCGGGTTTTGTCTGCGAATAAAAAATCAGCCGTACGCGCGCAGGGCGCTGGACAGACGCAGTCCGAATTCTTTGCGGGATACCGCTTTTGCCCCAAAGCGGAGCAGGTTTGCCGTGACTTGCTGGCAGTCAATAAGTGTGCAGCCGTTTTTTTGCAGATGCCGCACAAGATGCGCGAAGGCCGCCTTTGAGGCGTTTGATACGCGATAAAACATGGATTCTCCAAAAAAGGCTGTGCCGAGGGCCAGCCCGTACAGCCCCCCGGCAAGCGTCCCGTTGCGCCATGCTTCAACGGAATGGGCAACGCCCAGCGTGTGCAGGGTGATATAGGCCTCTATCATTTCAGGGGTCAGCCAGGTGCCGTCACCGTTGCGGCGCGGCGCGGCGCAGGCATGGATGACAGCGGAAAAAGCCTTGTCAATGGTGAAACTGAACACGCGTTTTTTTAAGACGCGCGCCAGTGAGCCGGGCAGGTGGAATTCTTCGGGTAAAAGGATGCAGCGCGGATCCGGCGACCACCAGAGCGGAGGAGAGTCTTTGTTATACCACGGGAACACTCCGATACTGTAGGCCGCTATCAGCCGTTGCGGCTCAAGGTCGCCTCCGACGGCAAGCAGACCGTCGGAATCGGCATATTCCGGGTTGGGGAAGGCGACGCCGTTGTCCGGCAGGCGGTAGACAGGCATGCCCCAGTATTGCAGAGTCGGGCGGCATAGACAAGTTGGGTGACAATCAGCTATGTTGACGCCGATTATACAATAATTCTTTTGCGCGAGGTGCGTTATGCGTTGTCGTCTTATGCAGACAGTGTTGATTGCGGTATGCCTGACGGGGTGTGGCGCGGCCGGTACAGGCCAGCCCTTGTCCAAAGCGGATACGGACGTCGGCGGCAAAGTGAGCGCGGACGTCAGGTCGACCGGTGGAGCCAATGTCTTCAATCCCTATATGCATGAGCGCCTCCCGAGTATGCGCGGACAATCTGCGGAAAACGAGCTGATGCTCAAACAGATGGGCAGCGACATGCAGCGCATTGAGGGAGAGGCGGCCCACAGGCCGCACTGGCGTCAGGAATTGTATCCCGTTGTTTTCGGCGACCCGAAATCCCCCCACGAAATTCTTGTTCTGCTTGATTTTGCGGATCCCCGGAGTGAAAAAATCTGGCAGGCCGTGGTTGAGGCAAGCCGTTCCCTGACCGCGTCCCAGGCAAAGATCGCGGTGTTTGCCAACAGCAGGGAAAACTACGGCACGGATCTGATGGGACTTGCCATCTGGCTTGCCTATTCCAGACCGGGTCAGGCAGTGCCCTATTTAAGCCACGCCCTTTCGCGCTGGAACGCGATCAAGGCTGAACAGAAGCGTGTAAAAGGCCGCGCCGCGTCTTTTACAAATGAGTATGACGCGACGGTGAATCCTTCGGATTACCCTCTTCATTATCACTATCTGGCGACACTGCGTCCGCCGGTACCGCAAAGCGAGGAGCCAGTCGTGGCGAGGTACTGTTACGACGCCGGCAACGTAAACATGTACCAGACAGTGCAGATCAGCAGTTACTACAAGGTCGGCAGCCTGCCTGCCGTTATTGTGGACGGGCGCGTACTTTCGTCAGTTTCCGCCGGATCGGTTCTGGATGCTTTGAAGTAGGCGCGTTCTATACAGCTCTAATCCTTATATGGTGAAATAGCCCGCAATGTCTTGATAATGCCCGGAAAGTGCTCAATCACGTAGTCCACGTCGCTATCTGTCGTGTAGCGCGAAAGCGAGAGGCGAATCGAACCGTGGGCGTAGTTGAAAGGCACGCCCATGGCGCGCAGCACGTGCGAAGGTTCAAGGCTGCCGGATGTGCAGGCGGAGCCGGAACTTGCGCAGATGCCAAGGCGGTCAAGCATCAGCAGTATCGCTTCGCCTTCCACATTCTTGAAGGAGATGTTGCAGGTGTTGGGCAGACGGTTTTCAATGTCGCCGTTGATGATGCAGTCCGGGATGCGCTCAATGAGATTCGTTTCCAGTTTGTCGCGTAAATTGGCGACCTGCATGCGTTCTTCCTGCAGGTTTTCGGCGGCAATCCGGGCTGCCTCGCCCATCCCTATGATGTAGGGCACATTTTCCGTTCCGGCCCGTCGGCCGCTTTCCTGGTGACCGCCGCGCAAAAACGGGCGAAAACGCACCCCCTTGCGTACGTAGAGCACGCCTATTCCCTTGGGCGTGTGGATTTTGTGCCCGGAGAGGGAGAGCATGTCAGCTTGCAGATGCCTGAGGTCAATAGGCGTTTTCCCCACGGCCTGTACGGCGTCGGTATGAAAAAGCAAGCCTTTTTCCTTGGCTGCCTCGGCCATGCGCTGAACGGGATAGATATTGCCTACCTCATTATTGGCGAACATGATGGAAACCAGCGCCGTATCGTCGGACAGGGCGCCGGTGTATTCGTCCATGTCCAGCCGTCCCTTGTTGTCCACGCCCAGGTAGGTTACGCGGTAGCCCTGACGTTCCCAGTACTGCGCCACATTGAGCACTGCCGGATGTTCCACCCGGGTGGTGATCAGGTGACGTTTTTCCGGCTGGGTCTGAACGGCTGACCAGAAGGCCGTATTGTCGCTTTCCGAGCCGCAGGAAGTGAAGATGATTTCATCCGGTCCCGCCCCCAGAAGGGCGGCCACGCTTTCCCGCGCATTGTCTATGGCGTCGCTGGCCTGCCCGGCGAAGGCGTACATGCTTGAAGGGTTGCCGTAAAGAGTGCTCAAATAGGGCAACATGGCTGTAAGGACGCTTTGATCCACGGCGGAAGTGGCGTTGTTGTCAAGATATACGGTTCTCATGGCTCAAGCTTCCTCTACGATGATATCCGGTTCCACATGTTCGCGTAAAAGGCGTTCCACCAGGTTGTGTATGGTGACGTCGCTGGAGCGGCATTGAGAGCAGCGCCCGCGCAGCGACACCACCACCCGGCGGCCATCCACATCCACCAGTTCAATATCTCCGCCGTCGGATTCAAGGCGGGGGCGAATTTCCTCATCAAGCGTCTTGAGCACCAGTTGCATTCGCCGCACGTTTGTCATGCGCGGTTTGGGCCTGATTTCGGTAAGCGGCTTCAGCGAAAGCTCCTTGCCCACAATTTCCGTTATCTTGTCCAGGCATTCGCCGCAAGCCCCTCCGGCCTTGGTGTAGTTGGTGACTTCCTCAACGGTTTTCAGCCCGTTTTCGCGCATGGTCCGGATGATCTGGGCATCTGTGACGCCAAAGCATTTACAGACCATTTCGCCGTGTTCAAGGGCATGGGGCACGGGCGGCTCTCCCTTCCACTGGCGGATTGCCGCTTCCAAAGCCTCCTGCCCCATGACCGAGCAGTGCATTTTTTGTTTCGGCAAACCGCCAAGGGCGGTGGCGATGTCCTTGTTGGTTATTTTCAGCGCGTCGTCGGCCCTCATGCCTTTCACCATGTCCGTCAGCACGGAACTGGAGGCGATGGCGCTGGCGCAGCCAAAGGTTTCAAAGCCGGTGTTCTCAATGACGCCCGCCTTGTTTATTTTCAGGTAAAGTTTGAGCGCGTCGCCGCAGGCAAGGCTGCCCACTTCCCCTATGGCGTTGGCGTCGTCCAGGGGGCCGGCGTTGTGCGGGTGTAAAAAATGGTCGTGTACGGCTTCAGTGTACTGCCACATGGCTGTCTCCTTTTTGCATACTATAAGATCTCACGTCGTGATGTGAACGGCGTTTTTGTTTTTTTCGCAATGGATTCAAGGCTGAAAGGGGTTTCCTGGTAGACGTAATAATTGAGCCAGTTGCTGTAAAACAGGTGCGCGTGCGCCCGCCAGATCATGGGCGGGGTATTTGCCGGGTCATCGCCCGGATAATAGTGTTTCGGAACCTGAGGGTTCAACCCTTTTTGCAGATCACGGCGGTATTCGGCGTCCAGCGTGTCGCGGTCGTACTCAAGATGTCCTGTCATAAAAACCTGCGTATGGTCGGCGCTTTCCACAAGCGTAAGTCCGGCTTCATCAGATTGGGCCATAATGCGCAGTTCGGATGCCTTGCCGACATCTTCGGCGCGAATTTCCGTATGCCGGGAGTGCGGGGCGAAAAATTCGTCGTCAAAACCCCGGAAAAGACTGCACCCGGGGCAAAGGACGGAGTGGCGGAAAATGCCCGAAACTTTTTCCGGCAGATCGTATTTCGGCACCCCGTGAAGATGATAGAGCGCGGCTTGGGCGGCCCAGCAAAGATACAGGGTGGAATAGACATGCCCGTCGGCATAGGCCATAATTTCAAGCAGTTCCTGCCAATAGTCCACATTTTCAAAGGGAAGATGCTCCACAGGCGCGCCGGTGACGATCATGCCGTCAAAGCTCCGGTGGCAGATTTCGGCAAAAGTTTTGTAAAAACGCTCAAGATGCTGCAGAGGCGTGTGTCTTGACTGGTGCGCCTCTGTGCGCAGCAGGGTGATGTTGACTTGCAGGGGGGTGTTGCCGAGCAGGCGGAGCAACTGCGTCTCCGTGGCTATCTTCATAGGCATGAGGTTGACGATCGCGATTTCCAGAGGGCGGATGTCCTGCCGGATGGCCCGATCTTCCGTAATGACAAAGATATTTTCGTTTTCCAGATCAGACCTTGCCGGCAGATCTTCAGCAATTTTAATAGGCATAGCTAATCCTGGCGAATAATTCCTGCTTCCTGATGGTTTGGATATACTTTCAGAGAGTCACTCTTTTGTCCAGTCATAGGGAATGACCGGCGTGTCCGCCGGGAGCTTCTCTCCCTCCGCGGGGTCATGGGGAATGTCCGCGCAATTGCACAGCAAGGCCGTATTTTCCCCCAGCGCGGTGAACCCGTACCAGATTCCCGCCGGAACGCGAAGAAGCCCATAGTTGTCCGGCCGCCCCAGGACAATTTCCCGCAGTTTTCCGCGTGTTGGAGAAGCCGGGCGGTCGTCGTAGAGCACAAGTTTGAGGCGTCCGCAGGGCACGGCGAAATGCTGCGTCTGCAGCCGGTGCCGTTTCCAGGCCTTGACCGCGCCGCGTCGGGTTTCGGAAAAATATATTTCGCCGAATCCCGCTGAAAAATCCGGCATCAGGGGTGAATTCCCTCTCAGCATGTGCAGCACGTCCCCGCCTGCGGCGGGGATTATCCGCAAGGGCAGCAAGAGCGCGCCGTCAATTCCCGTGTCCCTCGTATGCCCGGACATCAGCGCGTCCAGATGTGCTCGCGTTGTTCGGCGAGATTGCAGTAGGCGGCGATCTGCCCCAGGCTGAAGTCCAGCATGTTTTTGTCGTTTTTGCCGCCTTCGCCCCGATAAAAACAGTGATACCATTCGGCGGTGTAGCGAATGGTTTCTTCAAAGTTGAGGGCGGCTTTCCATTGCAGATGAGCCAAGGCCTTGTCGCAGCACAGTTTGAGCAGTGTGGATTCCTTCATTTCCGCCTGCCCGGCGTCGTCCTTCCGCACGCGAAAGCCGGGCCAGTGCCTGGCCAGAGCGTCCGTAACGTCGGCCACGGTGTTGCCGATATCCGCCGCCGGGCCGAAATTGTAGGCCTGCCCGCGCGGATTGAACGGGTTTTCCTGATTGTCGAGCAGGCGCGCGCCCAAGTGGAGGTATCCGGAAAGCGGTTCCAGAACGTGCTGCCAGGGGCGCGTGGCCCGGGGGCTGCGTATGCGCGCGGGTTTTCCTGCCGCCCATGCCCGCGCGCAGTCCGGCACAATGCGATCCGCGGCCCAGTCTCCGCCGCCTATCACGTTGCCCGCCCGCGTTGTGGCGCAGGCCGGGCCGTCTTTGAAAAAGCTTTGAAAATAGGAATGGGCGATAATTTCCGCGCAGCCCTTGGACGCGGAATAGGGGTCGCTGCCGCCGAGGCGGTCTGTTTCACGGTAGCCCCACACCCATTCGTCGTTGCGGTAGCACTTGTCCGAGGTGATCACCACCACGGCGCGGACAGAGGGGCAGCGCCGCGCCGCCTCAAGGGCGTTGAGCGTGCCGATCATGTTTGTTTCAAAGGTTTCGGCCGGGGATTCATAGGATTGGCGCACCAGCGCCTGCGCCGCCAGATGGAAGACGATTTCGGGCGCAAACCGCCGCATTGCCTGCGAGAGATTTTCCCTGTCGCGTATGTCGCCGCGTGTGTCTTTCAGGTGTTCGGCAAGGTTCATGGCTGAAAAATGCGAGGGATCAGTGGGGATGGAACTGGAGTAGCCGTTCACGTCGGCGCCGAGCCGCACAAGCCAGGCCGAGAGCCAGGAGCCTTTGAACCCTGTGTGGCCGGTAATAAAAACCCTGCGGCCTCTGTAGATATCTGCGAACATGTACTGTCCTTTGCGTGTCAGGCCCAGAAAGCCCTGCCCGAATCCCAAAGCTCGTTCAGCCTGATGGAATCGCGCAGCGTGTCCATACATTCCCATTGGCCGGGATGCGGATACATGGAAAGCTGCCCGTCGGCGGCAAGCCGCTGCATGGGGTCTTTTTCCAGGTCGCAGAATTCGTCTTCACTCAAATAGTCCAGAAATTCGCGTTTGAAGACAAAGAATCCGCAGTTGATGTATTCGTTGAGCACAGGTTTTTCTTCCCAGGAAAGGATATTGCCGTCCGCGTCTGTGCGCACCGTGCCGAAGCGAGAGGGCATGCGCACACCCGTGAAAACGCCTGTTTTTCCGCATTGCTTGTGAAATGCCGCCAGTTTGTTCAGGTCAATATCCGCAAGCCCGTCGCCGTAAGTAACCATGAATCTGTCACTGTCAATGTATTTGGCCACCCTCTTGATCCGTCCGCCCTTTTGGGTTTCCGGCCCTGTGTCGCAGAGGGTGACGCGCCAGTCTTCCACCGTTCCCGGATGGGTTGTCAGTGCCCCGGATTTGAGATCCACGGTGAAATCCGTATTGCGTATGTTGTAATCGTGAAAATACTGTTTAATGACTTCACCCTTGTAACCCAGAGGCAGGATGAAGTCTTTGAAGCCGAAGCGGGCGTAAATGGACATGATGTGCCAGAGCACGGGGCGGCCGCCTATTTCCACCATGGGCTTTGGCTTGATGACGGTTTCTTCGCGCAGACGCGTGCCCTTGCCGCCGCACATAATAATTACCTTCATAGTGGCCTCCCGCAGCGCCTGATTGTCGCGTGACGCGCCGTGTCCTTATTCGGATTTCAGATAAAAATTGCGAGAGTGTTTACTTATGGATAGGCGCTGTCGCGATAACATACTGGAATTAAAATCTTTTTCCGGTAAATTCACGGTTTGATAAGTTTCCGGATAACAGATTGATTTTATAAAAATTTTTGCGCCAAAACTATCTATTGATGGACACTCTCGAATTTTTTGTGTTTCTTCGTGGATAGTTCTTCAAAGCCGAGGGTGCGGAGCTTTTTTTTTCAAGTTCGTGTGTATTCATGGGATACTTATACACATTATACACACTATTGCAAGGTGTTTTTAGTTTATCTGATTGATGCGGTCTGCCCCACAGATTGGCCTGCCAAATACGCCTCATATTTTGGCAGCACCGCTGCGCACGGCCCGCTTTCCACCAGTTTGCCCTTGTCGATCCGGAGCAGGCTGTCGCAGCGCTGCACAGTTGTCAGCCT
>JAISZT010000051.1 GCA_031284485.1 Desulfovibrio sp. | reverse complement strand
TGCATATCAGCAGGCCATGTTGATAAATCAGGGTTTGTCTCCTGCGCTAATCTACAAAGATTTCCATTCATTTTTTTTTCGAAATCGAGAGGATCCCAAGCCCATTGTATATCTATCATGTTGTCAAAAGGGTCATTAAATACAGATGGAGAAGACCATTTTCTTGCTCCATCGTTCAAGGTTACTTTCAAGCTTGCGTCAGAATAATATTTGAAATAACTTTTCATAGTTATGTATAATTAAGTAAAACTGTTGATTAGGTATTAAATTCTAACTTTGACATCACCTTTCCTCTCTTCACTGCCACACTGCCTGTCGAATGACCACATACGGCTGGACAAACCTACCCCGCAATCACCGCCGCTATCTGCCTGTCAACGGTATTGCCGAGAGTATCTTTCTTGACCGCCATGAGGAATATATGTTTGCCGTTTCCCGTTTCCGCCCACAATTCACCTATGTTTTGTTTTTCCTCGGTATCAGCCGTGCCGATAAGATGCTCTCCTTTGTATTCAACGACAAGCCGCCTGCCGTCCAGAAGTTCCGCCACAAAATCAGGGTAGAACCAACCGTTGTGAAGGGGCAGCCGGAATGACCCTTCCTGTCTGTCCACGTTCCGCACCCAGGTTTTCACTGGAGAGTGCATACCCAAGGCGCGGGCGCACTCAAATTCCTCTCCGAACGATTTTAGATCATGGATTACCGGATAATAATGTTTTTTGAAAGCGTATGCGCCGGTGTATTCTGAACAGGATTCGGCGTAGCCGGTTAGCGGAAATTTGTGAGGCTTTGATAAATCCATTTTCACTTTGCGTTCCGGACTGAAAAAGAGCAACTGGTATCCATCACGCAAAACGTGTTCCCGCAATTTGGCGAGTTTGCTTTTCAGCGCGGCTGCCAGCGCGTATTTGGCGCGGCAGAGCATTTCAAGATCAAAAGAACCAAGCCGAAGGAGAGAGTGGACAGATCGCCTGCAGAACTCCAGCATATCTCCCGGGCGAACGTCGCTTTGTCTGCATTGCCTGTCGAGCCATCGGGAAAGACCACGCTCGTCCCAGGCGGTCGCATCCGCCAGCAGAGTATACCGCACCTGTTCATCGGCCTGATGATAGCGCATTTTTTCGCCGTCAAGGTCGAATTCAAAAGTACGGGCGCTTTCATTATAACGAAATTCGTCCGGCGTCATCCCGACATCATGTTTCAGCGGCGACCAGTCCATCGCCATGAGGATGGTTTCCGCTTCCGGTAATTCAAGGGAATCCCAAAGATTGAGCATGAGCTGTCCAACCGTGAGCATCTGGCCTTTCTGCGAAGGCGTCGGGGGTTTCTTTTGCCGTTCCCGCGCCCTGCGTATGGCGAATTTGCGCCTTATTTCATCCTTCTGTCCGGGAGCGGCGGCAATCACAGCTTCTTCCACAACGTCCGATCCCGGTCCGCGATACTCGACCTTGAAAGTTCCCGCATCAGTTTGTGTTGCCGTTATATTTCTACGTTCTTCTTCCGGCAAATGTTCAATGTCCGGCGCGGCGGGAAGTTCAAGCAGTAACGGTTCCTCTTTTTGGACGGCTCGAAAAAGAGGCAAGGCGTCGTGGTCTAAGCCGGGCAAAAGCGGTCGCTGAATGATGCTTGCCGCAGCTTCTTCCGCATTGAAGCCCATGTTGACCAAGCGGTCATACATGCTGTCCGCCGCAGCCGCGAAAGACGGGGAAATGACATGGGCATAGGCTTTATTCAGTTCGTCAATACGGCGTTTTCGGGCATAGGGCATACGCATGACGCGCCCCAGAAGTTGCTCCACATCGACCGCGGAGCGGATATTCGCCACTGAGCAGAAAATATAGGCAAATGAGCAATCCCAGCCCTCTTTCAGGGCTTCAATAGTGATGACGTAGTTGACGGGACAGGTTCTGTCGAAAAGATTGATGGAATCCAATTCGCGCTGCTCGCCGGTGGCTAATACGGCAGCAGAGCTTTCAGGCCGTCCAAATTGTCGCCCCGAATGAGCATATTTTCCGTATCGGCGTCGCCGCGCGTTTCCATATGCTCCAGCAGGCGGTAGGGGGCGTGACCAGCGGCTTTCAGGTCTTCTTCGCGAGTAAGCCAATGCAGAGTGGGCATAAAGATTATCTTTTCTTATTCGTTTTCTGTAGCGTCCTGAATTTGCAAGTCGTTGTTGAGCGCGTAAATTGAAATCCACAGGCTTTGCAGCGATGCCGTTGCCTACCTAAATGCTGACCATTTTTAATAATACCCTGGCTATGACACTTTGGGCATTCCGACATGCTTCCCCCTTATGCTTACAATGGAGGCAGCATATTCATAAAACATTCTTTTATAAATACCCTCGAAAATCCTAGCAAAAATCCGGAATGCCAATTCCACTAATTCTTATATTTTTTGCTGCCACATAACCAGGCCATTCATTAGCCCTGTGTGTACCCAATCTATGAATGGCAAAGAAATTTTTTCTTTATGATCATTAGCGGTAAAAAGGTAAGGCTTTTCAGATAAGGCATAGGGCCCATCAATATTTACGTATCCGTCTACATTTTCCCTATATTCCAAAAACATTATCCCTGCCATAACTCCTGAAAAGTTTCGGGAAACAGAATGGATTGAAAGTATAATTGAACAATTACGACTGTTCCTTAGCCGAAGTCTAACCCACTTGTGATATTTTTCCAGATTAACGTAGTAGTCAAACCCATCGCCAATTTTATATATTTGCTCCCTAAACCAATGTTCAGTGTCATGATTAGATTTTGCGACATGAAATGAATAATGATTTTCTGGTATTTCAAGTGCATTTAACCGTTGACTTATTACTTCAAATTCATTGCGGCTAATTTCAATCATAGCGTCAGCAAGAGAAATAGCGTGTTCGCTATATTGATGACCATTTGTTGTTTTATCAAAAATTGTTTTTTGAATTGCTGTTAAGACATTCTCAGTTGTTCTTTGGCTGCTAATTACCGTTTCACTGATGCTAAGTGCTCGAATAAATGCATCCTTAGCAAGTTGAGCAAAAAAAGCTACTAAAGGCTTAAGATCGCCATAATCAGCTTTTTCGAGGCTGTCGATGTATTCCTTACGATTCTCATTTGTGATAACCAAAGGGAACCAGCCATTTTGAAGAAAAACCAAGGTCGCTAATGCCCTGGCAATCCTACCATTTCCATCTTGAAATGGATGAATTTGAGTAAAGCGATGATGCAGCCAAGCAGCTTCAACATCTGGAGCAACTCCACAATTGACGTGCTCGTTGTGCCATTGGATTAATTTATCCATCTCATCCTGTACATAAATTGGTGGACAATACTCATGTATCTGACCGTCAGGTCTAGTTGGGTTGTTAGGGTGTGTTTTCCATTTGCTCTTTTCTAAGGGAACAAAAATATGGTTGCCAAGAGTGTCAACCGCCTCGGCCTGTTTTTGACTTTTGGTTAGAATAGAATGCATTTCTTTTATATACGACAAACTCAAAGAGCGATTTCCCTTTACACATTCAAAAAGACCTTCCACAACAGACTGTTGATCTTTGATAAGGGATTTAACATAAGCCGGTGGCTTATTTGTCGCACCATGGGGTATGTCGATTGCATCAATACCAAATTCAATCATTGTATACGTTATGCCCTTATCGAGTTCGTATAGCCTTTCTAATAAGCCAGTTTCAATAGCCCATTGACGTTGAAGCTTTGCATTGAATAGGCTAATCGTTGTAGGATTTAATTTAATTTTTTGTTCTTCCCACAATGATGAGAGATTTTTAAGGGTTTCACTTTCCATCTCCTTCCAATTGGAAGGAAGTTCTTGTATTGATTCCCATTTATACCCTGATTTAGACATATTAACCTTCTAGATAAAATTTGTTCGTCGCGTTGTCATCGTCGGGCGTGGCTTCGCCGGCGGCCACATCCAGCACCTGCGGCAGGGCGGCCGCGCTTCCGGCCGCCGGGAGATATTGCGTCTCGTCACCGCTTCGCGGCAGCGGCGCGCAGCCTTTGTCCACCAGCACAATGCCCGTGCGTTGCAGCACCTCGTGACGGTAGGCGTATTCCTGTTCCATCCGGCGCTGGCGGTAGATGAACCAGCGGTGGGCTATATAGCAGACAGTCAGAAGCGCGGCTGCGCTGCCCGCCAGCCAGGGCGTGTACCCCATGAGACGCTCGCCCAGAAGGGCGAGCGTTGAAAGCGCGCCGTCCACAAATATCAGCGCCGCGCCGAGAAGCAGAATTCCCGCCAGGACAACGATTGTGGGCGCATTGCGGATGATGGCGTAAAAGCGCTGCAGGCGCTCCGGCACTTCGTCCCTGTCCGGTGTTTCCGCCTGATCCCTGTGCAGGACGTGTGAAATCCAGCCGCCGGTCAGGTGCACGATGAGCAGTAGCCCCACAGGCGCAAGCACGGACGCCGTTGCCCAGGCCAGCCAGGGAAAGCGGGCCAGCGGCGGACCGCCGGGTGTTTCGGGCGCGGCGTGCATGAGGCCGTAAAAAAAGGCTATGATGCCGACAACAAGTTCTGTCAGCAAAATCGCAATGAGCAGGTACAGCAGGGCGTCCTTGTATTGCCCCGCATACCACGGGGCGCGCGCCTCCGCCGTCTTTTTTTCGCCCCGCGTCCCGGGGCTGTCCTTGCTGGAAGTGGTCATTTGTTGTAGTCACCCTTGTCCGCTAAAACGCGCGGCATTGTCAAGCATACGTGCCCGGCGCGCGTCCTGCAAGCACTATCACAATACGGCGCGCAGAAGGCGGCTGGCGATAAAGCCGATGATGCCTGCGGCCGGCAGGGTAAGCACCCAGGCCGTCAGCATGCTGTTCGCCACATTCCAGCGCACGGCGGAAAGGCGTCTGGTTGATCCCACCCCGAAAATGGCGGAAGAGATGGTGTGTGTGGTGCTTATCGGCGCGCCCAGAAGTGAAGCTCCCGTGATGACCAGCGCGGCGGACGTCTCCGCGGCAAAGCCGTGCACCGGTTCCAGTTTGAAGATGCGGCTGCCCATTGTCTTTACAATTTTCCAGCCGCCGAAAGCCGTGCCGAGACACATGGCGCAAGCGCAGGCAAGTTTGACCCACAGCGGAACTTCCACAGAGTCGATTTCACCAAAAATCAGCAGAGCCAGCGTGACAATGCCCATAGTTTTCTGGGCGTCGTTCATCCCGTGGCTTGTGGCCATGAAGGCGGCGGAAAACAGTTGCAGACGGCGAAACACGGTGTTGACTCTTTTGCGGTGCATGCGCGCGCACAGCCAGTATACGCCCCACATGAGCACAAAACCCGCGGCATATCCGGCAAGCGGGGAGGCAATGAGCGGAATCAGCACTTTTTCCACAATTCCCTGGATGTTGAGGGCCATAAAGCCCGCTTCACTGATGGCCGCGCCGACCAGTCCGCCAATCAGGGCGTGTGAAGAGGAAGAGGGGATGCCGTAATACCAGGTGATGCAGTTCCAGGCTATGGCTCCTGCCAGGGCGGCCAGGACAAGGACATGGCTGCCCGCCACCACCTGATGCTGCACAATGCCCCCGCCCAGCGTCTTTGCCACTTCCGTGCCGAGTAGCGCCCCGGCAAGATTGAGCAGGGCGGCGGCCCCGACGGCAAAACGCGGGGTGACCACCTTGGTGGAAACAACGGTCGCTATGGCGTTGGCGCAGTCGTGCGCGCCGTTCGTGAAATCAAAAACCAGGGCAGTCAGTACGATGACAATGAGGAGCAGGGGAATTTCAGACATTTTTCAACACCGCTTCCTCAATGGTTTCCGCCAGGTTATTGGATCGCTCCAGCAGTACGCTGATGCGGTCGTACGTCTGGCTCCATTTCAGAATCTGCAGGAGCAGGGCGGGCGTGATTTCCTGCTGTTCGTCCATGAGTTCCGCAAGCCCCGTCACCAGCAGCATGTCACATTCCCCGCGCAGGGCGCGGAAGGCGCGTGTTTTGTGGCAGTCCCGGCGTTTTGCCAGTCCCTCAAGCATAAGCAGGGTCAGTTCAAGCATGGCGTGTATGTTGCGGGCTATCTGCAGGGCGGGAAAGCGTATGCGCGCAAACTCGAAAATATGCAGGCGGGAGCTCAGGCTGTGCAGGCAATCCATGGATTCTTCCTGTTCCTGGTTGATGCGCAGGATGTCTTCACGGTCAATGGGCGTAATGAAGGTCTGGGAAAGAGCGCGGATGATTTTTGTGTGCAGGCGGTCCGCTTCGTCTTCCAGCAAGGATATTTGTTTGTGGATCCGTGTTTTTTCGCCGACGTTTTCCATCATTTCAACGAGAAGGGCGGCCATGTTGCGCAGAATATCGTTCTGTTCTCGCAGCATGGCGAAAAAAGGCGCGGATTTTGGCAAAAGAGCGTCAAACATGCCTCCTCCTTCTTTTTAATGCGGGCATCGTGTCAGGAAAGCTATATTGACACAATATTCGCGTCAGGTATAGACGGTTTACTATCGCCGCTGATATATCACGGTATCATCAGGGGCTTCAGCGTTGAGGAGAATATATCTCTGTCCGGCTATGCAATCAAGTCTGACAAACAGAAACAGAAGTTGTTTTCAAATCAGGATGTTTTATTATGAAGCGGAACAGTCCAGAAATACAGTCCCCCCCGGACACCGCGCAGCAGGCTGAAACGGCGCGCCACTTTGCCGATTTTTTGGACACCATCATCGACCTCGCCGGCATTGGCATGTGGGAAAACCGCTGGATTTTGGCGAGGTAGTGGAATTCCTGCGGAAATATTTCCGCTGAGCCAGCGCCGGCGGCATCGCGCTCGCAATCAGATTGACCCCGCGAGGCGGCGAAGCGCCAGGGATGCGACAGGGGCGGCAAGCGGCCAGTCCGGCATACTGACGCAGGACGCTCCGGGCAGATGGATTGCCGCGTGGTGGAGCAGAAAGGATGCTTCCGGCTGATTCGCCCTGCCGTACAGGGCGTCGTGCCGCAGCGGGTGGCCCGCCGCGGCCGCGTGCGCCCGTATCTGGTGGCGCGCGCCGCGTTTGATCAGGCACAGGGCAAACGTTGCTTCAGGCGTTGTGACGCAGGAAACTACGCCTGAAGACGGCAGCGATTGCAGGGGCAGAAATGTCGTCCAGCGGGTTTCATCGTCTGTGTCGGCAAGCAGGCGGCTTTTGCGCCGGTTGGCCGTATCAAGCCCGTTGCGCACAGTGACGGCGGAACGCAGACAGCCGTCCAGCAGCGCCAGATAGCGTTTTTCGCACAGGCCCGCGCGTTCGGCCCTGCGGAAATCCCTGGCCGCTTTATCTGACAGGGCCGCGCAGACAATGCCTGAAGTTTCGTAATCAAGGCGGCCAAGAAGTTGCAGCCTGTCCGAAGCCGCCTCCGGGGGCAGGAGGGTTTTGGCCGCGTCTTCCAGACTTGGCCCGCTTTTTCCGGAAAGCGCCGCGGTGTGCAGCCCCGCCGGTTTGTAAAAAAAACAATACTCTCCCTGAATGTCCAGTAGCCGCGCCCCGGTCGCCGCTTCCGCGTCTTCGCGCAGCAGCAGCGTGTCGTTGGGGCGCAGACGGTAACCGGCCTTTTCGGGCAGGCCGTTGACCAGTACGCCGCCGTTTTCGATACGCCGTCTGCGGGCGCGCAGGGAAAGATGGGGCAGCAGTTCCGCTGAAGCGTGGTCGAGGCGTTGACCGTTCATTGTCATGACATAAGTTCTGTCGCGCGCAAAGCGTCAAAAACGGAGGCTTGCGCGCAGGCAAGCGCGGGGACCGGCGGGACAAGGCCAAGCTCGTGCATGCGCAAAAAGATGAGGCGGCTCATCCAGGCGTCTGTGGCGGCATAGATGATCTGGTTTTTGCTCAATTCGGGAAGGCTCCAGTTTGAGCATTGTGATCCCTTGGATATGCGGCGGTTAAACAGATTGGCCGCAAGAGCGCGCAGACCCTGGGTGGTAATTTTGTGAGCGCGGGCCGCAGCGCCCAGATCCACCAATCCCGCCGGTTCAAAGGCGTGCAGATGGGCAAGTTCGCGCATGTCGTCGCGTATGCCGACGCCCGCCTTGATCTGGTCGGGATTGGCAAGAATGGCGGCAAGATGCGCCCCGAAAGGAAAGCCGGAAAGCTGGATGAGGCAGACAAAATGTTCAGTGGCTATCTGCATCAGCGCGGGATCGTTGGCCTTGCCTTTTTTGAACGTGGGGCGCGTTTCGGTGTCAAAGCCCAGTACGCGCTCGGCGAGAATGCCGGGCAGCACGCCCTTCCAGTCATCCATGGAGCGCACAAGACGCACTGTTCCCCCGTATCGGCACAAGGGCATGGTGTTTATTTCTTCACTGCCTACGCGGCGTTGCAGGGTGGCGGCGTCCATGGCTGCGTTCATTTATTTGCCTATGCAGAATTGAGAAAAAATAGAGTCCAGCATTTGTGCCGGGCAGGAGATGCCCGTCACCTCGCCAAGGTGGGCCGCCGCCGCGTCAAGGCGCGTCGCGCAGCAGTCGTAAGGCTGTCCTGACTGTATGTCCGCGGCAAGGTTTTCAAGTTCGGCCAGGGCCTGTTCCAGGGCAAATGCCTGGCGGGCGTTGGGGGCAAGGCCCTCCGGCGGGGCGTTTTGGGCGCTGTTGAGCGCAAGGGCGCGCATGTCGCGCGCGAGATCGTCAATATGTTCTCCGGTAAGGGCGCTCACCGCGCGGCAGGGCAGATCTTTTGCCCAGCGCGGCGGCCAGACGGACGGGGCGCAGATGTCGCATTTGTTCCAGGCAAGCAGCAGGGGTTTGCCGCCGGCCAGGCGCAACACCTGCCTTGCCGCCGGATCAGGGCAGGTTGCGGCTTTTGCGCCTTCTTTCCCAAGGCGCGCGCCGTCCAGCACCAGCACGACAGCGTCGGCCTCTTCAAGTTTGTCGTAGCTCAATTTTGTGCCGAGCGCTTCCACAGGACCAGCGGGCGGGGCGGGCCGGTCGGCGGACGTTGCCGGGGTGGCGCGCAAGCCCGCCGTGTCGGTCAGACGCACCGGCAGGCCGTCAAGGTTGCAGAGTTCTTCCAAAAAATCGCGTGTTGTGCCGGGAAGTTCGGTCACGATCGCGCGGTTGCGGCCAAGAAGGGCGTTGAGCAGGCTGGATTTTCCCGCATTGACCGCGCCGACAAGCGGTATCATCGCCCCGTTGCGCATGAGCGCCGCCCGCCTTGTTCCCGCGAGCAGGCGGCGGATGTGCGCGGCGACGTCTTCCACGGCCAGAGCGAAGTCCTGCGGGGCTAGGCATTCCACTTCGTCTTCCGGGAAATCCACGGCCAGACAAAGTTGGACGCGCACATTTTCCAGAGCTTCCCGCAGGTCAAGCACGCGGCTTCCCAGCAAGCCGTCCAGGCGATTAAGGCTGTAGCGCAAATCTTCACGACTGGGGGCGCTGATCATTTCGGCCACAGCCTCGGCCTGGCTCAATTCCATACGGCCGTTGACAAAGGCCCGGCGGGAAAATTCGCCGCGCTCGGCCTGCCGCGCCCCAAGAGCCAGCAGGCTTTCCAGAGCGGCCTGCACGATGAGCGGGCCGCCGTGGCAGTGCAGCTCGGCCATATCTTCACCGGTAAAAGTGCGCGGCCCCGGCATAAAGACAGCCAGGGCGTCGTCAAGGGGTTCTCCGGCCGAGTCGAGCACTCTGCCCCGGTGCAGGAGCCAAGGACGGAAATTTTCAAAATGGGGCGAAAAAGGCAGAAAAACGCGCGCCAGCAGATCCTTGGCCATTGAGCCGTTTACACGCACAATGCCGATGCCTCCATATCCCGGAGGTGTGGCTATGGCGGCGATAGTGGGCATGTCTATCTGTCGTTTTTAGCGCGCATGACAACAACGCGTTTCATTGGGCCTTCGCCTGTGCTGCGAGTCTGTATGTCCGCGACCTCCTGCAGGGTGAGATGGATAATGCGGCGATGGTAGGAGGACAAGGGGCGCGTGGACCATGAGCGGCCCGTCTGGCGCGTTTTTTTCGCCAGCGACAGGGCAGTTTCACGCAGTTTTTCATCCTGGCGGCGGCGATAATCGCCCGCGTCCAATTGCACGCGCACGGAAGCGTTCATACCCCGCGAAACAATGCGTGAAAGCATGTACTGCAAGGCCAGCAGGGTCTGGCCTTCACGCCCGATAAGCAGACCGGAGTCTTCGTTGCTGCCGATCGCCACGCGTACCCTGTCGGCCTCAACAGTGACCGTTGTCTGTACCTGTCCCACAATCGGGCGGGTCAGTTCGCGCACGGCTTCATTGATTAACGCTTCAAGCTGTTTCGAATCCAGATTTTTTACCGGAGTCGCGGGTTCCGCGTCTTCGTCAATATCCTCGTCGGCAAAGGAGGCTTCAGCCGGGGCGGTCTCAGCCGGCGCTTCCTGTTTTTTGCGTTTGGGGGCGGGCTTGTGCTGTTTTGCGGTCGGCGGCTTTTGGGCAGGGCGCGGCTGGGGTTTTTGCGCGGTCTCTGTTTCGTCCTCGTCGTCGCGGGCAGCGGTTTTTTCTTCGACAGCCTTTTTGTCCAGGATGTTTTGCACCGCTTCGCGCAAAGGGGCGACGCGGCGAGCGCGCACTTTTGCCTTTCGCGCGCCCACTATGCCGAAAATACCGGATTTCGCGTCTTCAACAATTTCAATTTCAAGTTTTTCCCGGATCGCATTAAAATAGTTGCAGGCTTCTTCAATGGCGCTGTCCAGGTTTTTTGCCTGGAATTCTTTAAAACCTTCCATATATAAAACCTCACTCAGTCGAGAATGACAGGAATATGCCGCGCGGCTTATTTTTGTTTCTCCACGCGGGGCAGCAGCGTTTTGTTTTTTCGCGCCATCCCCCATTGCTGCGCGATGGAAAGAACGTTGTTGGCAAGCCAGTAAATAACAAGCCCTGAAGGGAAGCCCAGAAAGAGCACGGTAAAAATCAGCGGCATGAACATCATGATTTTTTGCTGCATGGGATCAGACGCGGGGGGGCTCAATTTTTGCTGGAAAAACATGGTCGCGCCCATAACAAGGGGGGTGATGTAAAACGGATCCGCAGCGGAAAGATCGGCAAGCCACAATGTGTTTGTAAAGGGCAGATGAACGATAAACGGCGCGTGCCTGAGTTCTATGGCAGTGAGCAGCGCCTGGTAAAGACCGAAAAAGACAGGAAGCTGTATCAGGATGGGCACACAGCCGCTTGCCGGGTTGACGCCGTAAGTTTTGTACAGCGCCATGACTTCTTTGTTCATTACCTCCTTGTTGTCCTTGTATTTTTCTCTGATGCCCGCCATCATGGGCTGAAGCCGTTTCATTTTTTCCATGGAGGAATAGCTCTTGGCGGTCAATGGCCAGAACGCGGCCTTGATCACTATGGTCAGCAGAATGATGGCGATGCCCCAGTTGTTCACATAGTCGTGAAAAAAGTCCAGCAGCCACAGCAGCCCCTTGGCGATGAGGCTGAACATGCCCAGATCAACGCTTTTTGCCAGTTGTTCGGACACGGCCAGCATATCCCTGCGTATTTTCGGGCCTATCCAGTAGGAAACCGTGAATTCCTTCGTCTGCCCTGGCGCCAATACGGCTTCCGGCTCTTCCACCGCCGCGCGGTAGACGTTTTTTTGCACCAGTCCCTTGACGATGCATCCCGTGGGAGACCCGGGCAGCACGGCGGAAAGAAAATAGGTGCTCATGGCCCCGGCCCAGTAAATTCTGCCCACAGCCTGCACGCCGGTGGTTTCCAGCGTGCTTGTCGACGTTTCTTCGGAGAGGCTGCCGTCGTTGTCCCAGGCGATGCGCATGGAGTCGTAACGTCCGCCGCTTGCGTTGCTCGCGTCCGAAGACGCCGTGTAGCTCAGGCGTACGCTACGCGTTTGATCGCCGGGATTCGCGATGCCGATTTTTTCACGGATCAGATAGGAGTCCGCGCTGAACGTCAATTCCCGCGTAACACGCAGGTTGTCCGTCTCCCCGACAAGGCGCAGCGTGTCCTCTTTGCCCTGCGCCAGACGGAGGTTTTCCGTTTCCGTCTCCATTGACCAGCGCCCAGCGCTCCAGGAGGGCTGCCCGTTTATGACCAGTCCCAGCGCCCCGACGGCGGCGGAGCGCTCGTCAATCATGTTCACTTCCGGGGCGTCGGCGGTGAGGGCTGTTTTGTATTTTTTGAGGCGGAAAGAGCGCAGGGTTCCGCCGCCGGTGTAGAGCACGGCGTCAAACAACGGCGTGTCAATGGTCAATTCTTTGCCGGGGGAAAGGGTAAAGGCGGCGCGGAGCGCCGCGACCTCCGCTTCCGCCCGCTTGGACGCCTCCATCTCGATCTGCCGCGCTCCCTGGAGGGCGGCAGTGTCCGGCGCTGTCAGGGCGACAACCGGTTCGGGTTTTTTTACCCATCCCATGTATTCGGCCACGTGCCCCCAGCCGAAAAGGATTATCAGACAGAGAGCTATGGCCAGGATAAGATTTTTGCCGTCTTGCATGTGAGTGATTACTCCTCCGGAACAGGATCATACCCTGATCCGCCGAATGGATGGCAGCGGATCAGGCGGCGCAGGGCAAGAAAACCCCCGCGCAACAGGCCGTGACGCAGAACAGCTTCCATCGCGTAGGCCGAGCAGGTCGGGTAAAAGCGGCAGGCGGGCGGAAGCAGCGGCGATATGCAGTACCTGTACAGCCGTATGGGTAAAACGCAGAAAGCGCGCCAGACGTTGCCGAGTCCACGAGGCTTGCGGTAGCCGTTAGCCTGTCCCTCAGGCTTACGGATAGCGACAGCATCTGTCGAAGACGAATGTGAGCGTAACCAGTTGCTGTCTTTATCCCTAAGCTGCTGTGCAACAAGGGCTAAAATGCGTAACGACATGTTCATTCCTGTCAGGCCGTCGCGGTTTGCTGTTTGGTCACGCGCCGTAAAAGAGGCGTGATTTCAGCGGATACGCCGGCAAGGTCAAGATTGGCCGTGCCAGCCTGTTTTTTTGCCACCATCGCCATGTCGGCCACCGGCACTATCTCCGGGTGCAGACGAAAGAACTCCCGCAGCAGACGTTTCAACCGGTTACGGGTCACCGCATTGCCCACCTTGCGGGAAACAGCGACGCCAAGGCGCGCCTGCGCCATTTGCAGCGCGTTCATACGCAGAAAAACAAGGAAATGCGTGGTATGGCAACGCAGTCCCTGTTCATAGCAGGCGGTAAATTCCGCCCGCCGACGCATTCTGGATCGACGCGGCAAGGTAAGACGCGGCCGCGCGGCAAGCGTGCGCTCGCAACAATTCACGATGTTTACCCGTATTACGCGCTCAGACGTTTGCGGCCTTTGGCACGGCGGCGGCGCAACACGGCCCGGCCACCGGGGGTGGCCATGCGGGCGCGAAATCCGTGTGTGCGGGCGCGTCTGATTTTGCTTGGCTGATATGTCCTTTTCATGTGATATTCCTGTTAGATGGGCTGATAGCGCGGGCTTTCGCGCGCGCGAAAATTAGTACAGGGCAACAATGCGTTGTTAAGTGCGAATAAATATACGCACTTTGCGTTTTCGTCAAGAGAAGAAAAAGAAAGTGTCGGCAGCACATGGGCTCTCGCCATACAGTTCACGTACAAGCAGGGCTTCTTCAAGCTTCCATGTTTTTCATCATGGATATGCAAGGCTCATTGCTTTGAGTGAGTCGCCATTTGCAGCCAACAGGGCGCTCCATGAGCGCCTTTCTTTTTGGCTTTTGCCAAGGTTTCGCGCCGTCTGTGGACAATGTGGACGAAAATGATTATGTCTTTGATGGAGGCGCGGATGAAAAAGGAACTTTTGAAGTACCTCTCCGGCTTGTGCCAAGCGGCATCTGCTGCGTTACTTGCTGCGGCCATGATTATGCCAGCCGTTACAACGCAAGCATTGTGGGGCGCTGCCGCAACCGCGATTATAGGCGTGGCGCTTGTTGTTCTGAGAGAAAAAGGAGAATGACCATGACCGGCATGTGGCTTTATATTCTCGGAATAGCCGTGGCGGGATACATCGTATACAAGTTTGTACCCGGCAATAGGTAGCACAACAAATTTCCATCTCGTCCACCACGCGTGGAAGGAGTTACGAAGGCGGTTCAACTGAGCCGCCTTTTGCTTTGCCAAAAGGCGAGGTTTCGCGCCCTGCACAAAACGGCTTCCAAGCGCGAGAGGATTCCATCCTCAATCCCTATCCTCGCATCGTAACAGCTTCCCGCCCGCATGGGAGGGCGGAAGGCCAGACAAACGCGAACGGCAATGGAGAAGGCAAAAAAGTACGCCTTTGATACAATACGCGATTACCGCTCTCAGGAAGGGCAAGATGATGACTGACCAAGAACTAATTGAACTTGAAGCCCTGTGCGAAAAGGCAACGCCGGGGCCGTGGGAAACATTCCCGGAAGCGCACGATTTTGATGAATTCACCGGGAAAGATAAGGACGGACAAAACGTGGCGCAAGTTATCATGGAAGGATAATGGCCTTGTCCGTCAGCATGTGAGTAACTCCTTTGCGCATTGTGGACAGTTACTCAATTTTTACTCGCAAAACATGCGGACGCAAGCGGAAAATTACGGATACAAGCGGAATGGAAAAGTCCAAAAAAGCAAGTCCGCTTGAAGCGTTGCGGCTTCAAGCGGACTTATGCGTATTGATGGTTGGCGCGCCCGGCAGGATTCGAACCTGCGGCCTTTGGCTCCGGAGGCCAATGCTCTATCCAACTGAGCCACGGGCGCGCTGATTTTACTGTAAGATTTTACAGGCCTTTTTCGCGCATAAGGCAGACCAGATCGCAAACGCGGTTGGAATAGCCCCATTCATTGTCGTACCAGGAAACTGCTTTGACCAGCGTGCCTTCCTGCACTGTGGTGTAGGGCGCTTCCAGAATGGAGGAGTGGGGGTTGCCCTTGAAGTCCATGGAAACAAGTTCTTTGTCGTTGTATTCCAGAATGCCCTTCAGATACGTTTCAGAGGCTTCCTTGAGTTTGCCGAGCAGGGCGTCGGTGTTTGTCGGTTTTTCCAGAATGCCGCAAAAATCCACCACAGACACGGTGGGCGTGGGCACGCGCAATGAATAACCGCTGAATTTGCCCTTCAGCTCCGGGATCACCTTGGCAACGGCCTGGGCCGCGCCTGTGCTGGTGGGGATGATGTTGCAGGCGGCGGCGCGGGCGCGGCGCAGATCCTTGTGGGCCATATCCAGAATGCGCTGGTCGTTGGTGTAGGAGTGAATGGTCACCATGTTGCCGAGCCGTATGCCGAATTCGCGCTGCAGCACAAGGGCCACCGGGGCCAGGCAGTTTGTGGTGCAAGAGGCGTTGGAAACGATATTGTGCTTTTGGGGGTCATACTTGTCATCGTTGACGCCGATAACGACGGTGATGTCTTCATCTTTCGCCGGCGCGGTGATGATGACTTTTTTCGCCCCGTGGCGCAGGTGGACGCCCGCCTCCGGCGCGGTGCGGAAGATGCCCGTGCTTTCCACAACAATATCCACGCCGTAGTCGCCCCATTTGAGGTTGTTGGGGTCGCGCTCGGCAAAGCAGTGAATTTTCCAGTCGCCAACTTCCACCTCCTGGCCGTTGACTCTGGCGTCAAGATTGCCGCGCCCATAGACAGAGTCGTATTCGGCAAGATGAAAATTGGATTCCGCGTCAAGCAGGTCATTAATGGCCGTCACCTGAACCTTGTCCCGGTAATGCGCGTGCAACGCGCGGAAAACCTGTCGACCGATGCGACCGAATCCGTTGATGGCTACATTGACTTTTTTCATGGTTGTTTCCTTGGATAATGTGTAGGGAACGAAAACCTGAACCTCTGCAAATATATTACGTAATCCCGCGCACGGCGCTTTGTCAAATGCGCATGCGCGATCACCCGGCTACGGCGCCTGGCGCGGCCTTGTTTTTCCCCGTGTTCTTCATGCTGATATGTCCTTCAATGATGCCGCCCTCCTCGGTGAGCAGGTTCGGCGTTTGCACACTCCCTTCCAGAATGCCGGAGGAATAGACCACAACGCGGCGTTTGGCGGCGACCTCGCCGGAGAAGCGGCCGGAAAGCAGCAGTTCGCCTACTTGCAGGTTGCCGTCAACCTGCGCGTCCTTGCCGATGTTCAGTGAACCGTCGCTGACGATCTCGCCTATAAATTTGCCCTCAATGCGCACTGTGCCCTTGAAGGTGAGTTTGCCTTCGTAGATAGTATCGGAACCAAGGTAGGCTATTTCATCCTTGCCCATGTAACCCCCTTATCGTGGTGGTAGTTATCCCTTAAACATAAAACGCCGCATGGAAACATTAAGCACAATGCCCAAAAGTGTAAAGTTAAGCAATGTCGCGCTTCCGCCGTAACTGATGAACGGCAGTGGTATGCCGACCACCGGCATAAGCCCGATCACCATGCCTATATTGATGAAAATTTGCCAGAAAAAATAAAAAAAGATCCCGACGGCGAGGAGGCTGCCGAAACGGTCTTTTGCCTGTATGACCGTGGAAAAAATGGAGAGCAGAAAAAAACAGAAGAGGGTGATCAGCGCAACGCATCCAACAAAACCCCATTCCTCCCCGAACACGGCCATGGCGAAATCCGAGTGGCGTTCGGGCAAAAAACGCAACTGGCTTTGCGTGCCTTCCTTGAAGCCCTTGCCCCAAAGTTCTCCGGAGCCGATGGCGATGCGCGATTGCAGAATATGATAGCCCGCGCCGCGCGGATCGTTGCCGGGATCCAGAAAAGTAAGGATTCGCTGGCGCTGGTAATCGCGCAATCCCGCGATCCACATGAACGCTGCCGCACAGGGCACTGTCAGAAGGCAGATTTTGAGCACATGGCCGTGCAGTCCGCGGTATAAAATCATGCCGCCCAGGATCAGCAGCAGCATGATGGTGGTGCCGAGGTCCGGCTGCATGATGATGAACGCGCAGGGGGCAAGACCGACGGCCAGTACGGCGAAAAAATCTTTCCAGCCGAGAGGGCGCTGGTCGCGCGCCAGCAGACGCGCCGCCAGAAGCAGCACAGCCAGCTTTGCCGTTTCTGAAGGCTGGATGCTCATAAAGCCAAGGGAAAGCCAGCGCTTTGCGCCATAAACCGATTTGCCCATTACAGGCACAAGCAGCAACAGGACAAGTGAAGCAAAAAACAGGGGCCAGGCCAGATTGCGCAGGCGGCGGTAGTCAAAGGACATGGCAAGAAGCATGCACAACAAACCGCACATGCCCCAGATGATCTGGCGCTGGTAAAAATCCGAAAACGAAAGCCCGGTTTCCAGGCGTGTACCGCTGGCCGAATACAGATTGCCCACGCCGATGAGGTATAGGAGCAGCATGCAGGCCAGAAGGCTCCAGTTGAGGTGGTTGATAAGACGGGTGTCCATCAGTTCATCCGTTCGCCGCGGGGCTGCGCGGAAACGACTTCAGTCTGCGCGCCGGGGCCGAAGAGATGGTCATAAATTTTTGCGGCCACAGGGCCCGCCACGCTGGAACCGCCGCCGCCGTGCTCCACCATGACCACCACCACATACGTTTTGCCGTTTTTTGTGCCCCAGGTGGCTATCCAGGCATGGTCACGCTGGGCGTATTCCATTTCCGAGGCGCGCAGGCGGCGATCTCCGGCGCCCATTTTCAGTTTGACGACCTGGGCGGTGCCGGTTTTTCCGCCCATATCCGCGTCTTTGCGGGCGACAATGTGGGCGGTGCCGCCGGCGGCCGCTTTACGCATGGCGCTGACCACAAAATTCAGCGTTTCGCCTTTGGCCGGCACGCGCCCGGTACTTTCGCGCGGCGCGTCGTCCAGAAGCTGCGGTTTGAGCAGATGCCCGCCGTTGAGCAGAGCTGAAACAAAAACAGCCATCTGTAACGGCGTGACAAGCGTGTAGCCCTGCCCGATGGAAACATTGTAGGTTTCCCCGCCTGCCCATCCCCGGCCAAAACGCCGTCTCTTCCAGCCGCGCGAAGGGACAAGGCCCGATTTTTCATGCGGAAGGTCAATGCCTGTGGGGCGTCCGAAGCCCGAAGCCTTGGCGAATTCCTCTATCCGGTCAATGCCCATGCGCTCGGCCATAAGATAAAAATACACGTCACAGGAATGGACGATGGCGTTTTCCATGTTCACGTTGCCGTGCCCGCCGCGTTTCCAGCAGCGGAAAATCTGGTTGCCCAGCTTGACTTCTCCGGGGCAGAACACAGTATCGCGCGGGCTGATGCCGCGCTCCAGAAAAAGGGAGGCCATTACCAGCTTCCAGACGGACCCTGGAGGATAAACACTTTGAATAACTCTATTTTGCAGGGGGAAGCGGTTGCTTGTGCGCAGGCCTTCCCAGTCCCGCTTGGAAATGCCCGCCGCGAACAGGTTATTGTCGTATGCCGGTGAAGTGACCAGAGCGCGCAGTTTGCCCGTGTCCGGCTCCATCACAATCACGCAGCCGGCCTCGCCGTCCAGGGCGTCCCAGGCCGCCTTCTGGAGAGAACTGTTCAGGGACAGGCGCAATTCGCGTCCGCTTTGCGGTTCCTGACTCAGGGTTTTATTGAGCACGCGCGCGTGGGCGTCCACCTCGACGACATAGAGACCCTTGCGCCCGCGCAACTGTTTTTCCAGTTCAAGTTCCAGCCCCTGCTTGCCTGCCAGATCCCCCATGGCCAGCGCGTCGTCTTCGGCCATTTCTTTTTCGTTGACTTCGGCCACGTACCCCAGGACATGGGCGAAAAGGTCTTTTTCGGGATAGCTGCGCTTTGAGCGCACCACAAGTTCCAGCCCCGGCCACGTCGGGATGTCCGAGGCAATGCGGGCCACCTGATCAAAGGTAATGTCCGTGATCATCAAAATGGGTTCAAAGGGCTTAATCCTGAAGCGGTCTTGTTGATATTTGTCCCATATCTGGGGAAGGGGAAGGCGGGAAAAAGCGCTGATCTGCGTAAGAGTGGCCGGGATGTCGCGGCAGTCTTCGCGTACCAGGGAAAGGCCGTAAGCGATGCGGTTGTCGGCCAGCACGCGCCCCTTTTCATCCAGAATGCGCCCCCGCGGCGCGAAGATGCGCTCGTAGCGCAAGCGGTTTTCCTGCGCCTGCCTGGCGAACTCCGCTCCTTGATGCACCTGCAGATACCAGAGGCGCGTCACAAAAACGAAGAAAAGCAGGCCGACAAGTCCTTGCAGGAGGATGACGCCGAAGCGCGGGGATTGGTAACGCTCTGTTTCCACATAAATTTTGAGCCAGGAGCGCAGGCCTTTGGGCGGCGTATTTTCCTTCAGATTGGCGTTACTGGGTTTCATTTTTGTCGGCCTTTATTTTTCGGCGGCGCGTTATGACGAGAAAACGCCAGACAAGAGGTAAGAACAGCGCCTGCAGCAATGCCTTGTCCAGCGTGTCGCGCGTGTCGAAGGGCAGATTCTGCAAGGGCGCCATAAGCCAGTTTATGGCGTAGTAAGGCGCTACAAGACATCCGGAGAGCAGGAAGATAAAGATAAAATTTTCCACTTCAAACAACCATTGGCCTATTTTGAAAAAAATGATAACGGCACAGTACCAGACAATTGCCCCGCCGAAAAGACGTGTGCCGGCGCCTTCCTGGATGAGTACAAAAAGCGGCAGCAGCCAGAGCATATTTTTGTAGTCGCGTTCCTGGAGTAGTATGAAAAGCCCCGCTGCAAGCACGTCCAGACACGGGACGAGCGTTTGAACACAAACCGCTGTTGTTATGAAGCACAGCCACCAGACAATATTGCGTACCTGGTTCATGGCGCGGGAGATTGTGGCGCGGGCGGGCCGACAAACGCCGGAGGGGGGCTGTCGGATTCTTCCGATACAGGGTGGGCAAGGCCGGTCGGCTCAAGCAGCAACACTTCTTCCAGGTGTTGCAGATCCACTATGGGCTTGGCCTCAATTGACATAAATTGTGTATAGTTTGAGGGGGATACGCTGATAACCCGTCCTACCGGGATGCCTTTTGGATATTTGCCGTCAAGGCCCGCGGTAATCAGCACTTCCCCCTTGTCGATTTTGGCGTCCCGCTGCACGAAGTTCAGTTCCAGGGTTTTGCCGGCGCCCTGGCCGGTCAGTATGCCCAAAGCGCGGCTGTTTTGGGTAAAAACCGCAATGCGGCTGGCCGGGTCGGTTATCAGCAGAGCTGTGGCGGTGTGGGCGCTGGCCCTGAACACGCGGCCCACAAGGCCCTGCTGGGTGACAAGCGGGGTGCCCGGCCGCCCCCCCGTGATATAGCCGCGATTGATGGTGATGCTGTCGAGTATGGCGTTTGGCCCCATACGCCCGGCCAGCACGCGCGCGCCCAGCGGCCGCCAGCTTTCGTCCACCGGCAATTGAACAAGGTTGCGCAGACGCTTGAGTTCCTCCTGGTCTTCCTTGACGGCCAGCAGAGTCGCCTCCAGTTCCTTCACGTGCGTCTTGAGATTTTTGTTTTCTTCATGCATGTTGACGAGGTCGAAATAACGGTTCCAGAAGTCCGTGACCGTATCCTGCACGGCGCGCATTGAGGAGAGAATGGCGCCTGTGACCTCAAGGCCGATGTTTGAGGCAATGTTGTCTAGGGCGCGGGTGCGCTGGTTCCAGGTATACATTCCCAGAAAAAGAATAAGCACTATGCCCGCGATGATCAGGATACGCCGCGATGTCACCGGACTGCGCTCCTAAGGCAACATGGGGTTATTTCGCGGCAACGGGGGCCGCTCGCATATACGCATATGTTTCAGGAAGTCGTCATTCGATGCAGACTTCCCTGAGCACGTGGATATTGTCCAGGGTCTTGCCCGTGCCTATGACAACCGTTGAGAGCGGATCATCCACCACTGTTATGGGCAGTTTTGTTTCTTCGCGCAGCAGTTGGTCAAGCCCCTTGAGCAGCGCGCCGCCGCCTGTCAGCACAATGCCCCGGTCCACAATATCCGCCGCCAGTTCCGGCGGCGTTTGCTCCAGGGCTATGCGCACGGCCTGCACAATACTGACGACCTGATCATTAATGGCTTTGCGTACTTCCGCCGAAGTGATGATGATATTCTGCGGGATGCCCGTCACAAGGTCGCGTCCTTTGACTTCAAGCTGCTGTTCGGGTTCCTGGGGATAGGCCGAAGCTATTTTTATTTTTATCTGTTCGGCGGAACTTTCGCCGATCAGCATATTGTACTTGCGTTTGACGTAATTCATGATGGCTTCGTCCATTTTGTCGCCGCCCACGCGAACCGATCGGGAATAGACAATGCCCGAAAGTGAGATGACCGCCACCTCCGTGGTGCCGCCGCCTATATCCACTACCATGTTGGAGGTTGGTTCCTGGATGGGCAGATCAGCGCCGATGGCCGCTGCCATGGGCTCTTCGATAAGATACACTTCGCGCGCGCCGGCTGACTGGGCGGATTCCTTGACGGCTCGTTTTTCCACCTGAGTGATGCCGGTGGGCACGCAGATCAGAATGCGCGGACGCACAAGACGGCGTGAATTATGCACTTTGGCGATAAAATGGCGCAACATGGCCTCGGTGATTTCAAAATCGGCGATAACGCCGTCCTTCATGGGGCGAAGCGCCCAGATATTGCCGGGCGTTTTGCCCAGCATGCGCTTTGCGTCATGGCCGACGGCCAGGACGATGTTGTTGCCGCGCGCGTCTTTTTTGACGGCTACAACTGAAGGCTCGCGCAGCACAATGCCCTGTCCCTTGACATAGACGCAAGTATTCGCCGTGCCGAGATCAATGGCCAGATCGTTGGAAAATATCCCCAAGACGAAGTCTACAAATTTGGACATTACGGTTAATTGCCTCGTGGTGATTGATAAATAAAGATTTTGCCAAATTAAGGAACTATCAGTCAAAACAATGTTGAAGTCAATAGTGAAGTGGGGAGTTCAAATTTTTGTCCCGGTGGACAATGTTCACATATGGCGTATGCTACGGCAATGCGTTCGACAGACAGTTTCCCGCGACGCCATCTTCTTGCGGATGGTCTTTTTCTGTTTTTTGTCGCCGTGTATGCCCTGGCATACCTGTCCGGGGTTGTTCCGCTTTCTGCCGGCGGCGCTGTGCTGGACAGCGATTTGTGTCTTTATGCCCAGAATATGGCGGGCGAAGATCATCCTGATCTGTTCGTCAACGACAGTGTGTTATGTGAAGGCATACCGTACAACAGGATATGGACGCTGTTAACATTTTTGGCAAAGTTGTTTACATCGGGGGATGACTACGGCCTGGGCCTGCTCCGTAGCGGGGCGCTGACCATTTTTCTGCATTTTGCCGCCTATTATTTTTTGGGCCGCCGTCTTTTTGGACGTCCCTCCCTGGCTCTGCTCTTGAGCGTTGTCATGGGCGTGACTGTGTACGTCGGTTTTGGCACGTTCTGGGGCGTCATGTATTCCGACCCTGTTCCGCGTGTGCTGTATGCGGCCCTGTGGCCTTTTTTGCTGCTTGCGGCTCTGCACGCGCTGGATTCCCCGGCGTGGCGGCCCATTGTCATGCTGTTTGCCGGTATTGGCATCTATGTGCAAAGCGTGAGCGCCCTTACAGTCGGGGCAATGTTGTTCATGGCTTTTTTTCTGCATGTTTCCGGCGTGCGCAAATACGGTTCGCATTCTGTGAACTGCGCTCTGTGCCTGCTGTTATTTTTTATTCCGGTATTGTCTTTTCTCTGGCCGTCATATTCAAAGGAATGGACGCTCTCGTCAGCCGACCTGGACATTCTGCGGCAACTTTTGAATCGGCGTTTTGCCCAGGACTTTGGGGCTCTTGGGGAAAGCCTTGTTAGAATGTTCAGTCATGACAACTCATTGCCACAAATTTTCTGCGGCGGCTTTTTCGGGTGGCTCATCGTCATGTTTCGTGGGCAGGGGCTTGCCAGAAAGCTGGCCAAAATGTACCCGGGTTTTTTGCTGGGGATAGCGTTTACCGTATTTTGTTCCTGGGCTGAAGCCAAATGGGCGATGCGCACAGGGCATCTGCAATTTGGCTACGAACTTATGCGCAGTTTGCGCTTTCTGGTGCCGTTGTCCTGGCTGATGGCGCTTTCCGCGATTGCCTGTTTTTGGCCAAGATTATACAACGGCGCACGTTTTTTAATTGTTGCGGCAACAGTGTCCGGCATTTTGCTGTTAAGCCATGACAGGCAGCAACTTGCCATAGTGTCCGCATTTTCGCAGGGCGCGGATATTTCACTGCCCTTGCGTGAAGAAATACGTGAAGGCAGGCGCAGCGCCGAGTTGTACCGCGAGGCTCTGGAGCGCCTGCACAATGCCGTGCCCGTCGGTGAGCCGGTTTTCGGCAACGGCGACTATCTGGCTGTACGCTATCTGGCCATGCGTCCGTTGGTTCACTCTTTCAGAGACGGTTATTTTTACTATTATAAACGAGACGTGCCCGGCGCGCGCGACTGGCTGCGCTACACGGCCATGATGGAAAACAATCCCACAGGCTACATTGAGGCATGGCGTGATTCCGGCGCGCGCTGGCTTTTGAGCGACCGCTCCCAGGACAAAGCATTGCTTATGCCTTATGGCGACATATTCTGGGAGAACGCCGGTTGGATTATCGCGCGCAAGCGTTGACTGAAGAATCCGCGCCCGTTTTGACGACAAATTTTGGTATGGTGCGTGATTTGATAATAAATTCAATTTCTCTGCGATTCTGATAATTGATGGTGTCCAGAAATATGCCGATGGAAAACAGCACAACGCCGAACAAACCCAAGGCAACAGAGAGAATCGTCAGCGGAATGTGTGAAATCAGGCCCGTCGCCAGCCATTCGCTGACGACAATGCTTCCGCAACTTATTGACAATATAAAGAAAAAACATGAAAAGATCGCAAAAAACAAAAAAGGGCTGCAATGGCGGAACACATTGAAAATAGACCACAAAACTTTAAGCCCGTCGGAAATGGTATTGAGTTTTGAAAAACTGCCGTCCGGTCTGTCCTTGTACGATATGTCCACCTCGACAACGCGGAGGCGCGCCTGGGCGGCAAAAAGGCACATGTCGGTTTCAAGCTGGAAACCGTCAACCAGTATCGGGTAACATTGCACGAAATGGCGATTCATCGCCCGGTATCCTGACATAATATCCACAATAGTCGTTCCTGAAACCATGTGAACCAGCTTTTGCACCAATCTGTTGCCGAAATTATGAAATAGCCTTTTGTTCTCGGTATCGTAATCCCCGTTTGATCTCCTGTCTCCGTTCACCATGTCCGCCCGACCGTCGAGAATCGGCTGCACAATGTCCCGCAGGGAGGCAGCGGAATAGGTGTCGTCGGCATCCACCATCACATAAATGTCGGCATCCACCTCCATAAAGGCGCGTCGAACGGCGTTTCCCTTTCCCTGGCGTCTTTCGGACAAAACAGCGCTCTGGGCCTTGAGTTCGGCCAATGTTTTTTCGGCAACGGATGCGGTATCGTCCGTCGAGTTGTTGTCCACGACAAAAAGGCCGGCATGAGGGGCAACGGCGTGGAAAGACCGCAACACATTTTCAATGGTCAGCGCCTCATTGTACGCAGGCAGTATGATCGCCAGGGTTTTGTCGGATTTCATGATTTCTCCGCTATTGGTCATCAATCAGATAATGATGACTGGTGCGTTGAATATTGGTTTGCCATAAATCCATCAAGATTGTCCTTAGTTACAGGCAAGGGCAAATGGATGAATTCCCCCGCGGACAGCAAAAATCTTATTATGGCGGACGGCATGTTGATGATGACAGGGTGTTTATTGTTTTCAGCCGCGATTTCCAATACAAGCCCGCGCATGCTTGACAATTCTTTTTCAAAAAGATTTGCCTCCGGCGGAGCGGGGTGCATGGTTGCAAGACGCAAGGTTCCACGGCATAATTTTTCAATAGTGATAACGGGGAGTTTCCCATAACCTCCATCCGGAAGCGGTACAAGGGGAAATTTTTTTACAAAGTTTTGCATCCGTCCGTACAGTCCTCCATTGCCAAGCACAAGACCGGGCCTCACGATGACAACGCCCGGTTTGTTTTGAATGCCCAATTCAATTGCGCGTTTTGTTTTTCCATAAAGGGAAGTCGCCATATCGGAAGCGGAGCAGGAAGAGAAAAAAAGTTGCCTCCCGACCCCCGCGTTGCAAAGCTGTTCAACAGTGGCGACTGTCGAATGCACTGTCAGCGCGGCGCCCTTTTCACCGGAAAAATCATGCGCCAGATGGATGGCGCAGTCAACGCCCCGGGCCAGTTGAGGCGGAACAGCTTCACCAAGCTCCCAGCGGGCGGGGCTGCCTGCGTGGCCATTCACGGCACCGGAGCGGCACAGCGCGATGCAGTCATGCTTTTTGCCGGCGACATAGCGCGTGAGATGGGATCCTATAAAGCCGCTCGCGCCTAGTATGAGCATTCGCATTGTAAAATCCTGTCCGCAATGCGCGCCGCATTGGCCATCATGGTCAACGAATGATTTTTGGCCGGCAGGGACGGCAATGCTGCGGCATCTATAATGTAAACCCGCCGACTGTCCCACAATCTTCCGTCCGTATGCGTCTGGTACGGTTCGGGGGCGTCTTTCATGGGCAGAGATCCGGCATAATGAAAACCCCGTCCGGGCATGGGCATTGAGGCGAAACGTTGCAGCGACCAACCGCCCAACCGACGGAATATTTTTAATAATTTTTTTAAATTCGTATACTTGTTGTAGTCCGGATAGCGGATGCGCAACGCGCCGGAATCGTCGAGTTCGAGCACGTTGGCTTTTTGGGGTGTCGAAGTTTCCCATATCTGCGCCACCAGCATGCCGCCGAACATATTTTTGAACAGGCGCAATGCCGATGAAACCGGCAGGGGCGTTTCAGGGAGCAGGTCAGACCATAAGACAGCGCCGGGATAGTACAGGCTGATCAATTCACGCGTGGGCGACTCTTTGAGGGTGGCTGCAAGCTGCACGGGGAAGCTGCGTGACGGCAGAATTGATCCGAACATCCGCGGAAAGAATATCGGAACCAGCGTCGGGGGGTGATCAATAAACGGCAATGTCCTGCCTGTTTCGCCGCGATTCAGCAGAACAAGCCGCGCCGTATGCAATGTCCCGCATCCGAGCAGCAGATGGTGCGCTTTGATTGTTATTTTTTCATTTCGTTTACAGTCAAGCACAGTTGCCGCGACATGGTCTTCATTTTCAGTATAGGAAAGCAATTTGTGCCTCTCGTAAAACACCATATTGTTTTTTTGGCGCAAATCATCCAGAGTGCGTTTCGCCGTGTATATGCCGCTTTGGCCTGAAGTAAAAAATTCCGTCTCACAAAATTTATACGGCTCATATCCTTTGTATTTTGTCGTTAACAACCCAAGCCTGGGCCTGCCGAGAAGCATGGATTCCAGCGCCGTTTTTTTCGCGGATTCATAACGCGCCAGCAGATATTGCGCGCAAGGGACCAGGGGGGGCGGGGACAGGAGGCCGTGCACTTCGCCCAGAAAATCATACATATCGTCCACAGCCCCGGCAATGCCGATATGTTCCTCCAAATCAGCGTAGTAAGGGGACAGGGCGGACACCTCCAGCGGCCAGTCTCCCGCTTTGTCCAGATCGGCGTCCGTATACCGTACAAGTTGCGCGCCCCAGGTATTCGACATGCCGCCGGCGGCATAACTGCCGGCTACCTTTAAAAGTATCGTTTCAGAATCGCCATACACCTCGACAGGTTCACCGGAAGCGATAAACCTGAGGGCCTGGGACTTCATTTTTGTATGAACGGCATGGGGGTCGCGTATATTGGCAAGGGCTTCCCAATGCTCACCCATGAGAGCGCTGAAATCTCCGGAAGCCGCCGCTTCAGTCAGGCTTGCGTAGGGAAATTGCGCTTGCGGCAAATCACCCGCGTCCACAAGGCACGTTCCGCGTTTTTCCAATATCCTGGCTACCGCCATGCCTGACGGCCCGGAGCCGACAATGAGAAAATTAAACAAGTCCATATCGGGCTGCCTGTATTCGCCCGCGCAGCAGGGCCAAGGCGGCGGCGCATACGGTAAGGGCCATGCAGGGCAGGGCAAAACGGTCGGGAGAACGGGAGATGCCGGCGGGATTGCCGCCACATTCATTGAGAAAGGACAACAACAGCAGTTTTCTTGTCAGAAGATGATGCTGTCGCCCCTTTTTCCGCAGCCACGGTTCGATGCCGACCGGATCCAGATTTTTTTCAATGATCGTCTTCACGATCTGCAATTCAAACGGCGCGCCTTCAAGCTGTTTTGTCAAATCAGCGTGCGCGCGCAGGTATCTTTCAAGGAGGGTATCCGGAATCGACTTGTTGAATGCCGCTTTATATAAAAAGACAGCTTCCTTTCGCAGTTCATCCGGAGCGCCAGGTAAAGAGCCGTCAATTTTCATAATTCTTTTATTGTAATCGCGCGCAGGGGCAGGTGTCAACCATGAGCTTCCCGCCGGGGATCAATGGAGGCTGCGCGGGTGCTTTGCGGGTTGCTGTAGCCGCTCATCACCCTTGGGAGGCGTGCAGTTTGCCATGTCGCGCCGGACAGTCTATAGTACATAAAACGGTGAGGATATTCGCCATGCCCGATGCTTACGCCCTTCCCATATATTTCAATATTGCCGGTCCCTGTATTCCGGAGCGGCATTACATGACGCCTGCTCTTGCGCGGCTGCCTGAGGCGCAAAGACTGGCTCTGGAAGGACACTATTTTGTCATTCATGCGGCCAGACAATCCGGCAAGACCACGCTCTTGCAGGCGCTTACAAATATGATCAACGCGCAAGACAAATTTTACGCGTTATACTGTTCCTTGGAGTCCCTGCAGGGAGTATCCGAACCCGCTGATGGAATAAACGGTATTTTTGGCGCATTGCGTCAGGCTATAGTGCAATGGTCGCCAGTAGAGGCGGTTCGCGCCGCATGGCCAGAATCTGTTTTTCAGATGACAAACACCATCGTTAGTGAAACGCTTTCGCGTCTGAGCGCGTTATTTGGATAAACCGCTTATTGTCTTTTTTGACGAAGCGGACTGTTTGGAAGGGCAAACGCTTGTCAGCTTTCTTCGACAACTGCGTAGCGGCTATGTAAACAGGGCGACTGCCCCTTTCCCATGGTCTATCTCACTGAGCGGCATGCGCGATATCCGCGATTTCAAGGCGCAAATCAGACCGGACAGGGATACTCTGGGATCCGCAAGTCCGTTCAATATTGTCACCAAAGCTCTGACCTTAACCAACTTCACCATGGAACAGATCGGAGAATTGTACCGCCAGCACACGGAGGCCACGGGACAGGTGTTTGAGGACAATGCTGTGGAACGGGCATACTACTGGTCTGAAGGCCAGCCCTGGCTTGTCAATGCCTTGGCCCGGCAGGTCGTGGACGACGACTTTGAGCGTGACTACACAAAAACCGTGACCGCCGCCCACATTGACGCGGCGGCGGAAGCTCTCATGCAACGGCGCGACACGCACATTGATTCCCTGCTTGAACGCCTGAAGGAGCCACGTGTGCGCAAGGTCTTTGAGCCTGTACTGGCAGGACTGAGCAACGAAGTGTCTCTTCTGGACGACGACACAAAGTTTTGCCTTGATATCGGTCTTTTAAAAATTGACAAATATCTGGGACTATGTCCGGCAAACCCTGTTTACCGCGATGTCATCGTACGCACACTCAACTATGACACGCAGTTCG
>JAISZT010000043.1 GCA_031284485.1 Desulfovibrio sp. | reverse complement strand
TTGACGCAAACAACGCATTCGCAGGATACCCTCTGTTCAGACGGATATACAGCTCCCGGCCATGTAACAGCACCCCACCCCATCATCCGGAAAGAGCCTTTTGCCATAGCATACAGCAGAACGCCAAGCGCCTTTTTGGCCGCGACTTTTTCGCTTGTACGGGCATCCCCTTCCCTGAAATTGCATCCACATTCTTTGCAGAGAAACCGCTGCTTGCCTGCCACAACACCGCTTTTCACTATCTGGCCGGATCCGCATTTTTTGCATGTCGGCATTTTCCCCTCTCCTTCTTTTCAGATGGGGATATTCTGCCGGAAATATATATTTAAGTTAACGCTCTCTAATTTTCCTTGCGGTTCGCTTTTCAATCGTGTAGGTAAATTCCCATGTGACGTGATGTGTATGGTTTTCCGGCTTTTCCTGAGTTGATCCTCTTTGTTTCGAGCGTGTGGCATGAAAACACGAATGCGAAAGTTTGGCCTTTTCCGGCGGGAATTGGATAAGATGGCTGAAACCGCTGGGTCCGGCCTGATTTTTGCACACACACACACACACACACACACACACACCCACACACCACCGCCGTTTAACGCGCCGTTCGCTCGGAGCCGCGCGTTTTTGCCGTTTCTTTCCGGCCCTGTCTCCTTCGGGAAACAGGGCCGTTTCCGCGCTCAAGCCGCACCGGAACAGCCTCTCCGTTCTTCCGGCAGCGACATTTTTCCTCCGCTCACGATTTTGTTTCTTCTATGTATTGCTCCACCGATTAAACATTGCCAACAAAGGATATGTCTTGTGCAGAGAACATCGTGTACGCCGCGTAATCACGGCAAGGTTTAATCGGTGGAGCAATACTTGTAAGGGAGCAGGTTCTTCGGCATACTGTTTTCACTTGGCTGGTGATAGAATGTTGTTCACAAACTCATCCTATCTGCTTGTTTTCACAAACACAACGAGGTTTTCCCATTTTTTTGCGTGACGGATCGCGGGATGCATGTCATGAAAAATACATTTGCCTGTCTTCTGCTGCTCTTCCTGTCGGCCTTTCCACTGACGGCGCAGGCGCAAAAAATCTATGTCAACGGCGTTGACCCGAACTTTCCACCCTTCGCCTACATTGACAATAATAGCGGACAACCGACCGGTCTTGACATTGAGGCCATGGACTGGATAGCCAACACCATGGACATACAGATCATCCACAAGCCCGTGGCCTGGGATACCGCCATCCCCTCGCTGCTGGCCGGAGAAATTGACATGCTCTGCTCCGGCATGAGCACCACTCCGGTCCATGCAGTAATACTGAACTTCTCCGATCCGTACTGGACGGCTTCTCCTGTGTTTGTCACACGCGTGGACTCCGACCTGACGCCTCACGACATCCTGTCCGGCAACATCCCGCTTGGCGCGCTGAACGGCGCAAGGGAGACCGCCGCCATCAGAAAGGAACAGATGTTGTTTGGCTATCCCTTCGAGTTACGCCTTTACGAATCAATTGCCCAGATTGTGGATAACCTGCTCGGCAACCATATACAAGCCGGGATTATGGAAAAGTTGCTGGCCCGGAACGCCATTGACGACGGCGCGGAAATCAGGATAGCCGGGTCTTGCGGCGCGCGGGAAGACTTTGCCGTGGCCCTGCGCAAAAACGACGGCGCGCTGCTCAAAATTGTCAATGAAGGCTTCCGCAAACTCAAGGATGACCCGTACTGGAAAGTCCTGCTGAAAAAATATCTCAGTCAGGCTGTTCTGAACGCCCCGCCCCGAACGAAATGAACCGCCGGGAAAATCCGGCGCCGGCTATCCCTGCCCTAAAGCGCGCTTGAGCCAGTCTTTCAACGCCGGCGTAGGCGCGCTTATGCCCCGCCAATTGCCGTGCGCGGCGTAAAAATCTTCCAGAAGGTCTTCGGGTAGCGACATTTCAAACAAATCCTCACACTGCTCCGAATTGCGGCGAACCAGTCGGACAACCGGCGGCCTTTGCCAACTGTCCACCACAAAATACCGCGACGTGTCGACCTTTGAACGTACGGGCGGGTATTGGGAATGCCAGTCGTTGTTGCCCCATTCCAGGTACATGGTGACGGCGTGCTCCGGGGTCAGATCCCAATCTATGTCGCACAGGGCAAAATCCTTCAGATCAGGCATGGCGACAAGCTTTTATTCCACCGTAATTATTAATCATCATAGTGTCCTCTGCATTGGTATATCTCGCAAACATTATTTTCGACACGATAGATCAACCGGTGTTCGTCATAGATGCGTCTGCTCCAGTAACCTGCCAAATTTCCCCTCAGCGCCTCCGGTTTGCCTATGCCGGTGTTGCCGTTGCGGGCAATGTCCCTGAGCAGGGCATTTATCCGTTTCAGTATCGGACGGCTGGGCCGGGAAACATATTCCTCAAATGCCTGCTCTGAAAAATCATACTTCATTTTCCATGCTCTCAAGTTCAGCCATGATTTTACGAATTTTTTGACCTGCCTGCATTTGGGCTATGGATTGGGCAAGAGCATTCTGGTTGGTCAGGCAATAAAAAGGATCCCGCGCAAGGGAAAACGGCAGCCCGTTGGTTTTGATGGCCTGTTTCAAAAAAAGAGAGTGTTGCCCTATATATAGATTGCTACACCTTAATCATATGAAATATTAAGTTTTTTCTAAATGAAGCTCAAATTTTGTGTTTTATTTATAACATATTAATTTTATTATATTTTATGCAATCGCTCTATATATTGATGCACACTCTCCAAAAAAAGTCTTATGGCTGTCGGCATGTCCAGGCCTATGTCAGAAAAAAGCTGCTCGGCATCGCTTTTCAGGCTGCTTTCAACCCTGACCTGAATATTGGTCGTTTGCATTTTTGCCTCCATAATTCATACAAATGTAATGGCTATGCAGGCATTCGTCAATTGTTTTCAAGTGAATATTCTCAAAATTGATTCAAAAAGATTGCACTAAAATGCGGGCTTTGATAGTTTGATATCTGTTACTTGGAGGAGGCAACCATGCCCAGAAGACGTTTTTTGCTCACCACTTTGTTATTTCTGACCTGCATCCTTCCGCAGACGGTCATGGCCGCCCCGGCGGCAAAACCCGGCTGGCCCACCCATCTCAGGATACTCACCGGGCCCAACTGCGGACAGTGGTTCATGATGGGCGAGCCCATCGC
>JAISZT010000073.1 GCA_031284485.1 Desulfovibrio sp. | reverse complement strand
CTCGTTCAACAGTGTCGAAGCCATGGAGCGGAAGCCATGAAAGGTCATCTGCTCTCTGGTGTAGCCCATGCGCCGGAGGGCTACTACCAGCGTTCCCTTGTGCATGTGCGGGTCGTTCTTGCTCCAACCAGGGAAAACATGCCGTTCGCCACCCGAAAAATCGTGCAGCTCGCGCAGAATCGCCAGGGTTTGACGGGACAGCGGCACTATATGTACCTGTTTCATTTTCATCCTGGCAGCCGGGATGCGCCATTCGGCTTTTTCAAGATCGATTTCAGACCATTCCGCGCCCGCAAGCTCACCCGCCCGCACAAACACAAGCGGGGCGAGCCGCAAAGCGCATTGCACGGCGTAACGGCCTGAATGGGCGTCCAGGGCGCGGAGCAGAGCGCCGATTTCTCCCTTGCCGGAGAACGACATTGGCGCTTGTATGCCTTAGCGCAGGAGTTGCGGAAAAAATCTGGCATGATGGCCTTTAAAAAGAACTACGCGCCTCCCGCCGTCTTGGCGTTCCTGCCGTAAGCCGCCTGGGCATGAGCGCGCGGCGCAAAGGGTATAATTTTCTGTTGCGCCATGACGGGCGGCACTGCCCTGGCCGATGCCCCCATCGACTGCATGCGGCCGGCGATTTCACCTTCCACCTTTTTGGCTTCGGGGGATTCCATAATCTGGGCATACGCCCCGCGCAGGCCGGAGAGGATATGCGTCACGCTGTCCAGAGATTCCACATTCATTTTCAGGTTTGCCTGCAACAGGCGGGTGGTGCAAAGCAAATAAAGATTATTAAGGTTTACAGCCAGATCTCCGCCCTTTTCCATGTTCAGGGAAGATGAAAGCTCAGTAATAATATCAATGACTTTAGAAATATAAATACCCTTGGCGGCATAGTCCCTGGCCAATATCTTGTCCCGCGCCTGTTGCAGATAGTTCAGCGCTCCATCGTAGAGCATGAGCAAAAGCTCTCCCTGACCTGTTGTGGTGGCCCTGGTCTGAAAATATGCCTGTGTCGCTTTTTGCATACAAAGCTCCTTTTATTCCTTACTCACTTGTACTCAGTTGCGCCAACTGCGATTCCAGTTCTTTCTGCTGCTGGGAGTACTGCTTGAGCAGCGTTTCCAGATTGGCAAAAATATTTTTCTGCCGCGTTTCCCATAGTTCGATGCGCTTTTCTTCCCGCGCTATTTTTACGTCAATGCCTTTCATGATTTCCAGATAATTGGCCTGCAAGACCATAAGCGCGCCGTTTTTCGATTTCAGCTCAATGGCCGCCGCGGCCTGTACCGGATCATCGGCGTTGATGTTGACATTCGTATACACGAGTTCGTCTTTGAAAAACCGGTCTATCGTCTGCACCAGACCTTGTTTGATGCGTACCTGCCCGGTGTGCGCGCCGTCGGCAAGATTGTCTATGACAATGGACAAACCGGCGGCGTCGCCCTTGTCGACACTGTAATAATACCCCGGCATGGAGGTGTCGCGCTTGGCTTCCACCCCGCCCACAAAGACCTTGTCAATATTGCCGCTGGTGACAGTGTATTCCACCGTGTAGCTGCCGGCCTTGGTGATGCCCTCAATATGGCTGCCGTAGCGGAAATCGGCGCTGGTGCTGGTGCCCTCGCCGCTGGTGCAGAAAAAATCCACCACATCCTGCAAATGATTGGTGATCATGTCATTGTAATGTTCCTGATCAAGCGTTTGCAGTTCCTGAATGCCGGAGGCCGGGGCTATAACCAGCAAGCCGTAGTTGCTGTCGTTCTCGTCCGTGCAGGTTTTGATGCCCATGGCGGAAAGGGTGGCTATCATATCGCCGGAAAGGATATTGGACGCTGTGGCGCGTGACTGAAATCCCGGAGGCGAACTTGTGAGCAGACTGGAAAAACGGGTCTTGAAAAGCTGCACTCCGTAATTGCCCTGCAACAGGCCGCCTTTTTCCGAGGTAAGCTGCGAAGGGCTGTAGTTGGAATCATTGGGATCAAGGCTTGTCACCTGTTTGTCGGCGTCAAATTTTGTCAGATCCCGTATGGTGACCAGCACCGAGTTCACGGCGTCCAGAAAATACTGGATGGACTCTTCCACCGAGGCGATGTCCGTGCTCACGCTGATCCGCGCTGTGCCCACTTCCTGAATGTCAAAAACAACGCCTTCAATAACATCGGTCACATTGTTCGAGGCCGACTCCATATCCATGGGCCAGTTGTCGATTCTATAGACGGCGTTTGACGAATTCTGGATGCTCCAGTTGGAGGAAGAGACCACCTGCCCGCTGATGCCGGGGCCGGATGCGTCCAGAATGTCGCTGAGTTCAAGATATACCGGCCCTGTCGGCGGAGGCGTCACGTAGTTTCCGTTCCCGTCAACATATTTGACGTTGCCGGACCCCAAGGCTCCCTCAAATGCGGTAAACACGGCAGACATCGCAGATCCGCTGGGCAGCGTGAAATTTACCGTTGAGCCGTTGTTGCGGGTAATGTTGTATGTAAGGTCCGGCGGAGTTTCCAAAGTATGGCTCGCGCCAAAAAAATCTCCCGCGTCCATGGTTGTTACGGCCTGCACGTCAACTGTCATGCCGCCCATGCCGCCTGTGCCGGTGGTTTGGGCAAAACCCTGGACATTGTTCAGGGTCACGTCATCGCCGGACTGCGTATTGCCCATAGATACAAGAAAATCCCGTAAATCCCCGTTTGTCGTGCCTGAATAGGAAACGCCCGTCGCGAGGGCCGTGCCCGCGCTGTCAAAATCCGTCCTGACGATCTCGTTGTTTGAGGCGTCGACTTTGAATGTGGAATAGCTGCCGTCTTTGTTCGTCAGCGTGTACACGTCGCCGTCTTTCAGCGCATCATTGAGTTTCGCCGGGTCAAACGTCAGTGTCGTTGTCGCGCTGGTCAGGTTCCCCTGAGGCACAGGTGTGCCGGATGACGCATTTGCGTCACGCCGCGTGACGGACTTGACGCCGTCCATGACCAGATTGCCGGAACCGTCAACGCTTGCCGCGCCGAATCCCATTATCTGCGCGTTGATTGCGTCCGCCAGCTCTTCCCGCGTGGCGTCGCCCTTGATGTTCACGCTGCGTTTGGCGCCGTTTTCCAGCACAATGTTGTAAGTGAAACTTGTGGGGTTGGTGACAGCCTGATTCGGATCAAGCAGGGCGTTCGTCCGCCAGGTGGAGGTGCTGCCCGCGGCGTTCATGCCGACAAGGTCGGCGTTGTACACGACAAGATCATTGGCAACGCCGGTTTGTTTGCCGGCTATCTGAAAAACATAGCCGCTGCCCGTCTGCACCAGGCTGACCTGCACGCCGGGGTTGTCCACGGCGTTGTTGACCATATACATAAAGGATTCAAGCGTGGTATTTTTCGGAACACTGACCGTGTAATTCTTGCCGGCATACCTGTAGCTGAAATTCTGCGCTGCCCCCGACGTATTGATACTGTCTGTTTTTGAGGAAAAAACGTGCCCGGTATTGGCCCAGATGGCGTTGCTGGCCACCTGTTTGACCTCAATGGAGTGCTGCACGTCCTGCGCGTTCGCGCTGGCCACGGCGGAAACCACGTTGACATTGCTGGAAACGATGTTCTTTTTGATAAAATTGTTGCGATTGCTCAGCGCGTCCAGAACGCCTTTGGCCGCCTTGACCTGATCGATAATTTGCCCAAAGGCCTGATAGCGCAGATTCCAGTCGGATTTCCAGTTCTCCATCCGGTTGATCTGCGTGCGCTCTATGGCACGAAGCTGCTGCAGGACGGCGTCAAAATCCGTACCCGCGCCGCCAAGGCCTGATATTGCGGTGGAACCTGAAATAGTGCTGGCCATACGCGCCTCTTGACAAAAATCATTCTGAAACACAGCGCAAAATCAACTTTGCGGAATCACCCAATACCTGCATGCAAAATTCGTGCAAGGCAATTTTTCCCCGCGCAAAAAACACTCACAGACTCTCATCGGCAAAAACACGAAACTGTTTATCGCCGATCAGGTTCAAAAAAATCCGCCCAGCGCCCAAGCAGCGCCCGCAACGCCTTGCCCCGGTGACTGCGGGCATTTTTTTCCTCTCCGGACAATTCGGCGGCGCTTTTGCCGCACGTCGGGTCAAAAAACACCGGGTCATAACCGAAGCCGTTTTCTCCGCGCGGAGATTCCAGCGCCACGCCCTCCCATACGCCCGCCACCGTCATTTCCGCGCCATCGGGCTTTACCGCGGCAATACAGCTTACAAAACGGCATGCGCGATCACGCGGCGGAACATCCTCAAGCGTATGCAGCAGTTTGCGTATGTTGCGCGCATCCCGGCTTTCGCCGGGCAGAGCTTGCCAGTTATCGGCATAGCGGGCCGAATGCACGCCCGGCGCGCCGGAAAGGCAATCCACCACAAGGCCCGAATCATCCGCGACACTGACCAGGCCTGTGGCCTTGGCCACGCAGCGCGCCTTGAGCAGGGCGTTCTCTTCAAACGTGGCCCCCGTTTCCTCAATATCGGCAATGTCCGGGAAAGCCTCGAGGCCCAGCACTTCCATTCCGTGTCCCGCCCGGGATTGCGCAAAAAGTCCCGTCAGTTCGCGCACCTTTCCGGCATTTTGCGTAGCCAGCACAATACGGTGAGTTTTCATCAAAATTTCCTTTATGGTCTGAAACCTCTCCCAGCAGGGCCATAACGGAAAGATAGCGCCAATGTTTTTTCATGCCCGGCCAGTCCTGCCGTAAATGCGGCAGGGCAAAGGGCGCAAGCACGATCATCGCGATGACCCAGCGCCAGAAGTTGAACTGCCAGGGGGGGGATCAACGTGGCCAGCGCTCTGGACGCCACAAAGTTGCCTGACCAGATGATTGTCGCCAACAGAGCGAAAACATAGCCCAAAACGGAATGTCGCATAGTGTGATCCTTGGTATTGCCGTCGCGCGGAATATGATCCGCGCAAGCCGCGTTTTCCTCAAGCGGCCGATAGTATACAATGATCGTCCGTTCTGAAAGAGGCAAGTCGAAACTCATGCGATTTCTCCTTCCCTTGCCCTGCAAAATCGTGTATCTGAAAACTCTGGAAAAAATCGCGACAAAATCAGGAACATCCCCATGAAATTCCCGGACATATTCAACAGTTCGCCGCAAACGGACATTGTCACAACGCCTCTGGTCATTGCCGAGGCGGGCGTCAATCATGAGGGCAGCATGGAAACAGCCCGCCGCCTCATTGACGAAGCCGCCGAAGGCGGGGCCGACGCCATAAAATTTCAGACCTACAAGGCCGCGACCCTGGCCTCCAAAGATTCCCCCGCCTACTGGGACACAGGCAAGGAACCTACCCGAAGCCAGTATGAACTGTTCAAAAAACACGATTCCTTCTGGAAAAATGAATTTGAGGCGCTCAAAAAACACTGCGACGCGGCGGGCATCGCCTTTCTTTCCACGCCCTTTGACGTGGAATCGGCATACTTTCTCAATGATCTTATGGATGTATTCAAGATTTCCTCATCAGACATCACCAACAAACCCTTTATCCGCATTCTGTGCGACTTCAACAAGCCCGTCATTCTTTCCACAGGCGCGTCCCGTCTGCACGAAATCGCCGAAGCGGTGGGCTGGATTGAGGAAAAGGGCAACAAGCTCGCTCTGCTGCATTGTGTGCTGAACTACCCCACAGCCGACCACAACGCGAACCTGGGCATGATCGGCGCGCTCAGGCGGCATTTTCCCCGGCACGTCACAGGCTATTCCGACCATACCCTGCCCGATGACGACATGCGCATACTCATCACCGCGACGCTGCTTGGCGCGCGCGTGCTGGAAAAACACTTCAGCCACGACAAAACGCTGCCCGGCAACGACCACTACCACGCCATGGACAAGGAAGACCTGAAGCATTTTTACACGCGGCTCAACGCCGTCCTTGCAAGCATCGGTCAATGCGACATCGCGGCCCTGCCGGAAGAAGAACCGGCCAGACGACACGCCCGCCGCTCTCTGGTCACGGCCCGCGCCGTGCCCGCGGGCAAAAAGCTCACCCCGGAAGACCTGACGTGGAAGCGTCCCGCTCACGGCATTTCCCCGCGCCACTACGACGAAGTGCTTGTCATGCGCGCCAGGCGCGACCTGGACGAAGACACTGTGCTTGCATGGTCTGATCTGGACAGTCTGTGAACCGGCAATGGACAGCAGAGGTCTGACGCTCATTCTCGGGCGCATGCCAGAAGACGCTGACCCGCAACATTGCGTGGCCGCGGGCCTGTGGTGCTTCGCCGGTCAGGAAGAGGCCTTTGCCGGATGGGAGAGCCGCTTCACCTTTGCTCCGGAACCCCTGCGTGATCCGGACGCGCTGGAACTGGCGGCCGGACAGGCCAAGGCGCTGTACGCGGACAATCTGCAGGCCATCGCCGCCAGGCTTTGCCCGCACAGCGCGGATTTGCCGGCAGCCTACTGGGAAACCCTGCTCACGGCCTGGGGCATTGACGTGGCGCGGCAGATAATAGAACGCTGGAGCCGGGTCAAAGCCATGACGGAAGAGTGGGGAAAGACGCCCCTGCATGTGCCCCTGCTGCCGGAAAACTGCTCTTTTTCCTTTCAGGTCGAGCACGATGTCACCCTATACGGCGCTTTGGGAATACCCTTCAATCATTGGCTTTTCTCCCGTTTGCTGGAAGCCTGCCGGCCAGAGGCATGGACAAGGGAATGGCTGCCGCCTGTCAGCGAAACATACGGCCAACAGGCACCCGCGCGTCTGAAAGACAGACTCAGATCCGCAGCGAACAACCTGCTTCTGTCCCTGCCCTGTCCGCGACTCAAGGGCATGAGCCTTTGCCAGAGTCTGCTTTTTTCCCTGGCGCTTCTGCATCCGGGCAGAGGCGAGGACAAATCCCTGCCGATCACAGCCACATTCGGCAGCTCCGCTACGGGAGTGGACGCGCGTCTTCCCCTTGATCCCCTGCCGCTTTTTCTGGCCGCCTTGCCCGAATCGCTGAAAAAACTTCAGCATCCGCGCGCCCTTCACCAGGGGCGATCAGCCTTTGCGCGCGTGGCAAGCATCCAGTCTTATGAAAATACCGCCTACCGCCAAAAACTGGCCATCTGGCGCGGGCGCGGCAACAGGCTCATATATGTTCAACACGGCTGCGGCTACGGGCAGACGCGCACTTCCTGCGTGGCGGAACTTGTGGAATACAGCCAGCACGCCTTCATCACCTGGGGCTGGAGCGTCCATGCCGGACGGCTGGGCAATTTCATCCCGCTGCCCTATCCGCAACTGGCGCGTCTGGCTGAGCGCCGAAAAATTTCCGGCGAGCGGCGTCTGCTTTTTGTCGGCACGGAAATCCCCGCTTTCGGCTACCGTCTGGACTCCTACCCCACGCCGCTGCAACTGGTGCGGTACCGCGCGGACAAAGAACGGTTTTTCAAAACGCTGGGCCGTGAAATTCAATCCCGCGCCCTGTACCGTCCGTATTTTCCCGTGCCGGGAACCCTGCGGGACGCCGAATGGCTTTTGCCGCGCTTTCCGGACGTGCGTCTGTGCGCCGGCCCGCTTCTCCCGCAGATGCTGGGCTGCAGCCTGCTTGTGCTTGACCACCCCGGCACGACCCTGCATGAAGCCTTGGCCGCCAATATTCCCACAATTCTTTACTGGACGCCTGAACACTGGATTCTTACGCCGGAAGGGCAGGCCATGCTGGATGTTCTGGAAAAAGCGGGCATCTGGTATTGCGCTCCAGAGAAAGCCGCGATAAAAGTACAGGAAGTGTGGGAAGACCCCGCTGCCTGGTGGCGCGGCGGCACGGTGCAAACCGGACGAAAAACATGGTGCGCGAAATACGCCATGACGGTGAAGGGCAGCGAAAATCTTCGGTGGCTGCAAACATTGACGGAATTATAACTATGATGCGATGCGGTGTTTTTTACTGTTTTCTCCTGGCTGCGGCTTGCGGCCTTTCTGGCGCATATCCGCTTCACGCGGCGCAAACAAATGCCTCCGCCTTGCACACGGCCCAGGAAGCCATTGAAAAAAAAGATTATGCTGAAGCCGCGGCAAGCCTCACACCCCTGGTCGAGGCGGGAGACGCGGAAGCGCTGTATGTGTTCGGGCGCTTGACGCTGGAAGGGAAAGGCGTCAAAAAGAATGAAAAACAGGCGGTTGCGCTTTTTCGTCAGGCGGCTGAAAAGGGCGATGTCAGCGCGCAAAACGCTCTGGGCGCGGCCCTGGCCTCAGGTCAGGGTGTGCGACGCGATTATAAAGAGGCGGTGCGCTGGTTCCGTAAGGCCGCCGAGCAGGGTTTGGCCATGGCGCAGTACAATCTTGGCTACCTTTACGCCCACGGCCGCGGCGTGGCAAAAGATGAAAGCCTGGCGATAGACTGGTACAGCAGAGCGGCAAATCAGGGGCTGGCCTCGGCCCAGTATTCTCTTGGCTGGACATATATGAACAGCAAGGGAGAACATCAAAGCGACACAAGAGCGGCTCACTGGTTTGAGCAGGCCGCGGAGCAGGATCACGCCAAAGCGCAGAACAATCTGGCCTATATGTACGCCGAAGGACGCGGCTACGCCCGGGACGAGACCAAGGCCATGCACTGGTATGCGCGCGCGGCCGAAAACGGTTTTGCCGAAGCTCAGTACAATCTGGGCTTCATGTACGAGCAGGGAAGGGGCGTGGCGCAGGACTACAATAAAGCTGTGGAATGGTATCGCAAGGCTGCTGAAAAAAATGAGCCCGCGGCCCAGTACAGCTTGGGGCTTATGTACGACCAGGGCACAGGCGTTGCCCGCAATCTGAGCGAGGCTGTCCGCTGGTACCGCCTGGCGGCGCGTAACGGAGATCCGGACGCGCTGGCCGTTCTGCGCGCCCAGGACATTCCCCCTGCCGAAAGCGGCGCCGCGTCAAAGGAAAAGCGCAAACGCAAACGCTGAAAAAATTTGAAGTTACGCGGTGATGCCGCGATGGAGCCAATCATGCCGCAGTCACGCAAAATAATTGTCGTTGTGGATGACAACCCCGTTATTCTCAAATCAGCGCGCAATGTTCTTATGAAAGAGTATGACGTGTTCACCGTGCCGAGCGGAGAAAAATTGTTTCAGTTGCTCGGCCGGCTTCCCACGCCGCCCGATCTCATACTGCTTGACGTCATGATGCCGGCGCAGAGCGGGTATGACGTGATAAAAACGCTTAAACTCACCCCGGACACGTCGGATATTCCGGTAATGTTCCTGACGGCGAAATCTGACGCCGACAGTGAAGTGGAAGGTCTTTCCCTTGGCGCCGTGGACTACCTGAGCAAACCTTTTTCGGCGCCCATACTTGCAAAACGCGTTGCCCTTCATTTGCAGTTGAAACACCAGAAGCAGGCCCTCAAGAGCATGAATGATCATCTCGCCGCTCTTGTCCAGATAAAAACGAGTGAAATACTCAAACTTCAGGAAGCCGTCCTCAAAATGGTCGCCCGCGTTGTGGAATACAGAGATGACGTCACAGGCGGGCACATCATGCGCACGGAAAGAATTCTGTCCTCGTTCATTGGCGTGATGTTCGAGAACAACACCTACGAAGACACGCTGAACGGCTGGGACGTCAAGCTCGTCGTGCAGTCGTCGCTTCTGCACGATATAGGAAAAATCAGCATCCCCGACGCGATACTGTTGAAACCGGCAAAACTTACCGAGGAAGAATTTGCCGTCATAAAAACGCACACCACGGTCGGGGAGGCGCTTGTCGCGCAGATGTGCAACGACAACCCCGACAGCACTTTTCTTGAGAAAGCGAGGATCATGGCCAGCACCCACCATGAACGGTGGGACGGCGCGGGTTACCCCTACGGCCTCAGTGGGACGGAAATCCCTCTTGAGGGGCGCATCATGGCCTTTGCCGATGTGTACGACGCTCTGACCTCCGAAAGGCCGTACAAAAAAGCTTTCAGCCACGAAAAAGCCGTCAGCATCCTTCGCGAACAAAGCGGCAAGCAGTTTGACCCGGCTTTGACGGAAATTTTTATCGCGTCGCTGGAGCGTCCGCGCAACGACGAAATGAAAACCGGCAGGGTGGGGCAATGAACCAGAAAAAAAGCTATCTTTTTCATAACTTTTCCAAAATATTTTTTATTTCTCTGGCGATTCTGTGCCTGTCCGGCGCAGGGTATTTTTTTATCAACAAAATCTACTTCAACCAATTTGTTCACGTTAAGACCGAAACCCTGTTCTCGGCGGAAGATTCAGTCACAGCGCGACTGGAAAGCGCTTCTTTCATGGTAAGCCTGCTGGCGGAGACGATTCGGGGTAAAAAGGAAAAAGAACCCGGCATGTCACGGCGGGAGATGACTTTGTATCTGCGCCATCTCCTGAATGTGCTTTTCGCGTCCGCGCTGGAGACAACGCCGAAACCCCTCAGGATTTACGGGTATATCAACGGAGAACCGCTGACAAGCGACGAACGGTGGCCCGAGGCGAAATTTGAGGCCGAAAGGCAAAGCCTTTTCGCTGGCGCGGCGGCAAAAACCGGTCAGACAGTCGCCTCCCCGCCGCATTTTGATCCACGAACACGCCATGTTATCTTCAGTATGGCAAAGGCGCCGGCATCCGGAAACGGCATTGTCCTTGCCCTTGACTTCGACCTTGAAGAACTGTGCGCCTACGTCAAAGGCCTCTATTCCGAGCAAGGGGGTTACGGTATCCTGCTGGCCCCTGACGCGACAATCCTGACCTACAATGACGACATATATCTTGGCGCCAAATTTAATGAACTCTCCGCGGAGCATCAGGCAATCATGTATGAGGTGGCCGGCGGCGACAAATTGTTTTTGTTTAAAGACGGCCGCAATACTTCCGGCACAAACGTCACCTCATTTATCAAAAAAATGTCGAACGGGTGGTATATCGGCGTTTCCATTCCTCAAACCATCTATTCCACACAAGTACAAAATATAAAATTTATTTTGATCGCCTTTATCCTGACTTTCATTGTTGCTTTCACATTTTTTTTCGTTCGTCTGAACAAGGAAAAACTTCGCGCGGATGAAAAAAATAAAGCAAAATCGCTCTTTCTGGCACGCATGAGCCATGAAATACGCACACCGATAAATTCCATACTTGGTATGGCCGAAATTGTTTCACAAATGGATATTTCGAGTAAGGCTCTTGAATATATATCTATTATAAGTATGTCAGGAAGTTCTCTTTTGGCGATAATTAATGATATTCTCGATTTTTCAAAAATAGAATCGTGTACAATGAAAATTGAACACAATAAGTATTCTTTCACCTCTTTGCTGAACGATATCATAAATGCGATGCAAATTCCCCTGATGGGAAAACCGCACCTGGATTTCATTGTTCACGTCGATCCGACAATTCCGGACAAGCTGATAGGAGATGATGTAAGAATAAGACAAATAATGTTCAACCTGCTGTCAAACGCTGTCAAGTATACAAAGAAAGGCTTCATACATCTCAGTATAAGCCACCACAAAGTTTCGGACAACATGCTCAAGCTGATCATCAAGGTCAAGGATACGGGCATGGGCATACCTCAGGACAAACTTCCAATCATTTGTGACGACTTTACGCGCGTTGATGCGGAAAAACACGCAAACATAGAAGGCACGGGCCTCGGTCTGGCCATCACCAAAACGCTTTGCGGCATGATGCAGGGTCATCTGTCTGTTAAAAGCAAGTTTCAAAGCGGTTCGATCTTTACGGCGGTTGTTTTTCAGGGATGCGCCGGCACCGCGCACGTGGCCGAGATTACAGAAAACCTGTCCACGCGGGTGCTGCTGTATGTTGAAAAACCCTTGCAAATGGTGTCGTTGCTGTGGGCCTGCAAGGATTTGAACCTGCCGAAACCGCACACTGTCAGCAATGATGACGATTTTGTCGCGTCAATCACGTACGACGGCTATGATTACGCCATAGTTTCCGCCAACGCCGCAAAAAGGTGCCTCCCCGGCCTCAAGGGCAAAGCGCAGCCAAGAATCATTGTGCTGGCGCGCCTCAACGAATCCGTGGGGCTGGAACACACTGAAAATCTTGTCATCCCGGTATATTCCATCCCTCTGGCCCACGTGCTCAACGGCGAGCTCTCCGAATTCAGGGAAAATGCGTTCAGACGCCGCTATGCCTATCCCGAGTCGACTATTCTGGTGGTGGACGACATTCCGGCAAACCTGCTGGTGGCCAAAGAACTCCTTGCCCGCTATGAGGCAAAAATCGAAACGGCCACAAACGGCGCGGACGCGGTGGAAATTTTAAAAAAATACGCTTTTGACCTTGTGTTTATGGATCATATGATGCCGGAAATGGACGGCATTGCGGCGACAACCGCCATACGGGCTCTTGGAGACGTCCTCCCGCACTGCCGCGCCGTGCCCATTATCGCGCTGACGGCAAACGCCATGAGCGGACAAAGGGAAATATTTCTGCAAAAGGGCATGACCGATTTTCTCGCCAAACCCATTGACGTGGAAAAACTTGACAAAATGCTTCTAAAGCATATGCCCGTCGATAAACGCGTTGAATTTTCCGATGAAAAACTCGCCGTCGAGGATACTGACGCCCCGCCGTTCTTCATCAGGGGCGTCAATACGCAAAAGGGCCTGCGCAATGTCGGCGGAAGCATGACGGCCTACTGTGACATATTGATGGAATTCTGCCGGGATGCCCAGATAAAAATTGAAGATATCAAAACCGCGCTGAACAGCGCGCACGTGAACAGCTACACCATTCTGATCCATTCCTTCAAGGGCATGGCGGGCGTTATCGGCGCGACGCACATCACCTATCTGGCCGCCGAGCTTGAAGATGCCGCGACGAGAGAGGATTTGGACTTTCTGCACGACAACACGGACGCTTTCCTGAACGATCTGCGCGATACGCTGCTGCAAATCAAAAACGCGCTCGACGCGTTATCTCACTCGACCGCGCAGGCTGAAAACCAGCCGGCAGATCTTGCCGTTTTCAAATTTGACGTCATGCGGGAGGCCTTGCGCAAAATGGACATGCACACGGCAAACAACCTGCTGTCCGAGTATATGGAAATGGTTCTTAACGACGAACAGCGAAAAATACTCTCTGAAATAGACCAGTTGATCACCGCGTTTGAATACGACATGGCCATTGAAAAAATTGACGCCTGGGAAAAGGGCGCGGTATAAACGTCAAATTGGCCCACACAGTCGTCCCCCCGCCCGGAGCAAGCGCCTTTTTACTTGTGCGCATCGCGCCGCAACGCGCGGCCTGTTTTCGTTTTCTCCTGGAATCTTATGAAAATATTGCCTATTTTACCGCTCTGGAACCCAAAACAGCCCTGCTCAAACTTGTCTTTTCACCGCAGCAGCGGCGTGAAGTCCGCGGCATGCTGGCGGAAATGGCGCAAAGCGTGCCTTTCTCCGTGGAAGAATGGCCGTAAAAACACTTTGAGCCGGACGCCTTTTTCTGCTATGCTTTATTTGTTGCCAACATAATCACAGGAAGGCTCATGTCAAAACCCGGCTATACGCGCGTGCTGCTCAAACTGAGCGGAGAATCCCTTGCGGGCGAACACAAAATCGGCATTGCCCCGGAAAGCGTGGCTGCCGTGTGCAATGAAATCAGTCCGGTGCTTGACATGGGCGTGCAAATGGCGCTCGTTATCGGCGGCGGCAACATTTTTCGGGGGCTTTCCGGCTCCGCCGGAGGCATGGAACGGTCTTCGGCGGACTATATGGGCATGCTGGCGACAGTGCTCAATGCGCTGGCTGTGCAGGACATGCTGGAAAAACAGGGGTATCCCACACGCGTGCTCTCGGCCATCACCATGCAGGAGGTCTGCGAACCCTTTGTGCGCCGCCGCGCGCTGCGCCACCTGGAAAAAGGCAGGGTGGTCATCTGCGCCGGCGGAACCGGCAATCCCTATTTCACTACCGACACGACAGCCGCCCTGCGCGGCATGGAACTGAAATGCGAGGCCCTCATCAAGGCCACAAAAGTGGACGGCATTTACGACAGAGATCCTGTCAAATACGCCGACGCGGTTAAATTCGACGACCTGAGCTATGACGACAGCCTCGCAAGACGACTTGGCGTCATGGACGCGACGGCGTTCGCCCTTGTGCGGGACAACAAACTGCCCATTATCGTCTGCAGCATGTCCGGCGGCAACATACGCCGGGCTGTTCTGGGCGAATCCGTGGGCACAATTGTACATTAGGAGAAAGTCATGGATACCGGCAGCACACTTTTTGACGCAGAAGAACGTATGGGAAAAGCCCTGGCCGCGCTTGAACGCGACTTCTCCAAACTGCGCACCGGCAGGGCCTCCGCCTCGCTGGTGGAGGACATCAAGGCGGATTATTACGGCACGCCCACGCCCATAGGGAAAATGGCCTCTGTGGCCGTGCCCGACAGCCGCACCCTCACCATACAGCCCTGGGACAAGGGCGGACTTCAGGCGGTGGAAAAAGCCGTGCTCAAGTCGGATCTCGGTCTTACCCCGATCAACGACGGCAAAATTATCCGTATCGGCATCCCCCCGCTCACCGAGGAACGCCGCAAGGAACTTGTCAAGGTGGCTAAAAAATATTGTGAGGAAACAAAGGTGGCCGTGCGCAACGTGCGCCGCGACGCCAACGACAGCCTGAAAAAGCTGGAAAAAGACAAAAAAATTACTGAAGACGAGCTGAAAAAAACGGCGGACGACGTGCAAAAACTCACGGACAAGTTTGTGGGCGAGGCCGACAGACGATGTGCGGCCAAAGAAAAAGAAATCATGGATATATAGCGTGTTGCGGACAGTGCGCATGAGCGTATGACAAATCACCAGTCAGAAACCCTGAAAAAACTGCCGACGCACGTCGCCGTCATCATGGACGGCAACGGACGATGGGCGCAGGCAAAAGATCTGCCCCGCACGGCGGGGCACCGCGCCGGTGCCGAGGCTGTGCGGGTTGTGGTCACTGAATGCCGCCGGCTTGGCATACCGCACCTGACGCTCTACGCCTTTTCCAGTGAAAACTGGCAACGCCCGCAACTGGAAGTGCGCGAACTTTTTAATCTGCTGCTGGAATTTTTGCATTCGGAAGCCTCCCTTATGGAAGAAAAAGGCATATCCCTCAGGGTGCTGGGCGATGTGCGGGGCGTGCCCCTGGCAACGCGCGCGGCCCTGCGCCATGTTGTGCAGCGCACGGCGCGCGGCACGGGCATGACCCTTGCCCTGGCGATCAATTACGGCGGCCGCGCCGAAATCGTGAACGCCGCGCGGCAGTTGCTGCGCGAGGGCAAAAGGCCCGAAGACATTACCGAGGAAAGTCTGGCCGCCTGTTTGTACACAAAGGGCATGCCCGATCCGGATTTACTGATCCGTACCGGCGGGGAACAGCGTTTGAGCAATTTTCTGCTTTACCAGTGCGCCTACGCCGAATTGTACTTTACCTCGACGCCCTGGCCGGATTTCGGGGCGGAGCATCTGCGCCAGGCGCTCAGCGACTATGCCGCGCGCGCGCGCCGTTTCGGAAAAACACAGGAGCAAACGCATGACGGATGATACCGGCACACCCTCTGTTCGCGACACGCGGCGCCTCGCCACCGGCTTTGTCCTGATCGCGGCGCTTGCCCTTGTGCTTGCCTTGCGGGGCAAGGTTTTGCTCTTCGCTGTCCTGCTTGTTTCAGCCGTTTGCCTCTGGGAGTTTTACTCGCTCTTCTGGGGCAACACAGAACGCATTCCAAGCCGGATCTGCGCCATTTTGCTTGGTTGGGGCATGATATTCCTCACCTGGATAAACCGTCCCCAGGACGCGCTCGTCTGCCTGGGGGCCGGTTTCGTGCTTGCCTCCATGACATTCCTGTTTCGCTGGAATGTTGTGGAAGAACGCAGCGCCTTCACCTCCAGCGGCATTTTTATGGCCGGTCTCGCCTATGTGCCCCTGCTGCTTCTGCCCGCCACCTACCTCTCCAACGTGAAGATCATCTTTGTGCTGGGCGCGGTGGCTGTTTCCGACACGGCCGCCTGGCTTGTCGGCACACGTTTCGGCAGGCACAAGCTCTGGCCGCGCGTCAGCCCCAAAAAGAGTTCCGAGGGCGCTGTCGCGAGCCTTGTCGCCTGCGTGATTTTTTGCGCTGTTTACGGGGGGCTACTCGGCAAAACCGGCTGGTTTTCCTTTGTCCTGCTCGGCATTGTGGTCAACGCCTTTTCCCAGTTGGGCGACCTTTTTGAATCCGCCCTCAAGCGTTCGGTGAATGTGAAGGATTCCGGCACAATTCTGCCGGGGCACGGCGGCATGCTGGACCGCACGGACAGCTTTTTGTTTGTTCTGCCCATGGTGGCGGTCGTAGATCAGTGGTTTTTCTTTTTTTGAGGCAGACCTGACCAATTTTTGCGATTGCCATCACAACGCTGTTTATCGGTATACAGTATTCTGAATTTGTTTGAACACAACAATATTCTTGCAATTATAAAAATATCTTTTACAATTTATAAAAGTGCAGTGTGGGATTGCTGACAAGATAAAATGATTGAATATATAGAAAGACATACACAAAACAGGCTCCTGAACGCCCTGGCGATCAGTCCGGTTGTGTTTCTCAATGGCCCGCGCCAGTCCGGAAAAAGCACCCTGGTTCAGCATATCACCAGAGAAGATTTTCCCGCCGAATATGTGACTTTAGACAGCGCCACGCAAATGGCCGCCGCCGCCGCCGCCCCGGAGTTATGGCTCAAAGAGCGCAAGGGTTCTTTGATTATTGATGAAATTCAACTTGTGCCGGAAGTATTTCGCGCCCTGAAAACGGTTGTGGACGAATTGCGCCGGACGCATCTTCAAACACAAGACGAAAATGCCCGCAGGCGCTTCCTCCTGACAGGATCAGCCAATATCATGGCGTTGCCGAAACTGTCCGACCCGCTTGTCGGCCGCATGCGCGTGCTGACCCTGTACCCGCTTTCGGGCGCTGAAGCGGTGCAAAGCAAAGGCGCGTACGTTGACAGGCTCTTTGCAAGGGATTTTCTGCCGGACAAGGGCGGACGCGCGTTGTCCGGCATTGTCCGCATGGCTACTTTCCCCGAAATTTCCGGTGTGTCCGGGTGTGAAAGAAGCGGCTGGTTTGAAGGATATCTGACGACGATTTTGCAACGCGACGTGCGGTCACTGGCGGAAATTGAAAAGCTTGGCGCTTTGCCGAATTTGCTGCGCATTCTCGGCGCCCGCGCGGGCGGGCTTGTGAATGACGCCGGAATCGCGCGGGATGCCGGCCTGAACCATATGACGGCGCGCAATTACAAGACCTTGCTCCAGATGCTTTTTTTGACTTTCGAGCTTGCCCCCTGGCACCGCAATATCGGCAAACGCCTCGTCAAGGCGCCCAAGGGATATGTGATCGACACGCTTTTGCTTTGTCATCTGCTCCAGTATGACCTTGACGATCTGGAAAAGAACAGGCCGGAGCTGTTCGGCCATGTTGTCGAAAATTTCGTTGCCGCCGAGCTTGTGAAACTGACGGCAAACAGCGATCACAGACCGGTTTTGCGACATTTCAGAACAGGCGACAACAAAGAAGTCGATTTTGTTCTGGAGAAGCCCAACGGACAGCTTGCGGGGGTTGAGGTCAAAATCGGGGATAGGGTAAAGGCATCTGATTTCAATGGGCTGGAATGCCTGCAAGCGCTCGCGAAGGACGATTTCGTCTGCGGCGCGGTGCTGTATCGCGGCAGGGATGTCGTGCCTTTCGGCAAGAATCTCTGGGCGGTTCCGATTGCGAATTTATGGCTTTAGCGATCATCTCATACAAGTACGCCCTTCAGTCATCAACGGCGGCAAACGATGGATAAGCGCGTACAACTGCATGTCGCCGGGTTTTCCAATTGTGATTGAATGAACCAATTACAATTCTTGATTTTTACCTTAAAAATGGGTATGGTTTCACGTAAACAATAACCACCGCACACAGTATGACTGAACTCTGGCCCGATTTTGAGGGCGCGACGCTCTCCTACATCTCCCGCCCGCCGTCCGAAGCGTGGCAACGGGAACGCCCGCGTTCCCTTGTTATTCTGGGATCCACCGGCTCCATCGGGCGCAACGCCCTTGCCGTTATTGAGGCCCACCGCGCTGAGTTCCGGGTGGTCGGCCTGTCCTGCGGCGGCAACGCCCTGGCTCTGGCGGCCCAGGCGACACAGTTTCGCCCGCCCTTTCTGGCGGTGGCGGACGACGCGACCGCCGCCGCCCTCCGGCGGCTTCTGCCGATGGGGTACACTCCCGCCATCCTGACCGGCGGCGACGGCTACGCCCAACTGGCCTCCCTGCCGGAAGCCGCGACCGTGCTCTCGGCCCAGGCGGGGGCGGCGGGCCTCGCGGGCACGCTGGCGGCCACGCTGGCAGGCAAGGTCATCTGCCTCGCCAACAAGGAATCCCTCGTGATGGCCGGCGACACTGTGCGCGAAATCTGCTCCCGCACCAATGCCGCCATTCTGCCCGTGGATTCGGAACACAACGCCATTTTTCAATGCGTCGCCGGGCGCGGACAGAACATACGATCCCTTGTCCTCACCGCTTCGGGCGGGCCTTTTTTCGGCAAAAACAGCGAATATCTGCGCCATGTCACCAGAGAGCAGGCGCTCAACCACCCCAACTGGCGCATGGGCGCGAAAATCAGCATTGATTCGGCGACCATGATGAACAAGGGGCTGGAAATCGTCGAGGCTTTCCACCTCTACGGCATCCCGGCAAGCGGCATCCGGGTGCTGGTGCACCCGCAGTCCGTTGTGCATTCTCTGGCGGAACTGAACGACGGCACCCTGCTTGCCCTGATGGGCGCCGCGGACATGCGCCTGCCGCTCGCCCATTGCCTGCTCTGGCCGCGCTGCGCGCGGCCGGGCGCGGCCGGGCTTGACCTCACGGCCATTGAACGGTTAACCTTTCACGCGCCGGACGCAAAAACCTTTCCCTGTCTTGATCTGGCGCGTCAGGCCATAGAAGAGCGCAACGGCTTGTGCATAGTTATGAACGCGGCCAACGAGGAAGCGGTGCGTCTGTTTCTTGAAGGCGGCTGTTCGTTTGTCGATATTGCGCAACTGACGGATGCGGCCATGAAGAAGCACAGAAAAAATTGTCCGGGGGAGGGCGCGGCATACTGTCCGCCCCTGCGGACGGCGGGCGGGCCGGAAAAACATACGGAGCTTGCGCGCGAAGTGCGCGAAGCGACGAGCCGCATAGAACACCTTGATCTTGCAAGCCGCGCCTTTGTGCGCGAGCTGGCGAAATTCAACCACGGAGCGAAAACGTGCTGACAACTGTTGTAGCCATCATCGCCGTTTTGGGCGGTTTGATTTTTTTTCATGAACTGGGGCATTTTGTCGTTGCCCGGGCCTTCGGCATGGGCGTTTCGGTCTTTTCCCTGGGCTTCGGCCCAAAAATCCTCAAACGCGTGTCGGGAAAAACGGAATACGCCCTCTCTCTCGTTCCCCTTGGCGGTTATGTGGCGCTGGTGGGTGAAACCGACCCCAAGGACATGCCCGAGGGTTTTACCAGAGAAGAAAACTTTGCCCTGCGTCCGGCCTGGCAGCGGCTGCTGGTGGTGGCGGCCGGGCCGCTGGCCAACATGCTGCTGGCGCTGTTGATCTGCTGGACCCTGGCCTTTGGCTGGGGCGTGCAGGTGCTGCTGCCTGAAGTGGGCGCGGTGGGCGAGGACAGCCCGGCGGCGGCGGCAGGCGTCAAGGCGGGCGACCGCATACTGAGCGTCAACGATCGTCAGGTTGAAAGCTGGGAAGAAATGTCCGCGGCCATTGCCGGAAGCCAGGGGGCGCCCCTGCGCCTTGAGATCGCGCGGCCCGCCTCGGGCGCGTCCTTCACTACCCTGCCGCTCGTCGTGACGCCCGTGCAGTCCACGCGCAAAACCATTTTCGGCGAAGACGAAACAGCCTGGATTATCGGCGTGCGGGCGGCGGGCGCGACAATCACCAGGAATCTTGATTTTCTTGAGGCGGCTTCGGTCGGCGCGATGCAAGCCTGCAAGATGATCAGTCTTACCTGGCAAAGCCTCGTCAAACTTGTCCAGCGCGTCGTGCCGCTCGATCAGGTTGGCGGGCCCATCATGATAGCCCAGATGGTGAGCGATCAGGCCCACCAGGGGCTGGCCGGACTGCTGGCGCTGACGGCGCTCATCAGCGTCAATCTGGGGATTCTGAACCTTTTGCCCATACCGGTGCTGGACGGCGGACAGATATTTTTCTTTGTGCTGGAAATGCTGTTTCGCAGGCCCCTCAATGAAAAAATGCGGGAATACGCCATGCGGGCGGGCATCGCCGCCCTTGTCTGCCTTATGCTGCTGGCCACGTTCAACGATGTGTGGCGGCTGCTCAAGGGCGCGGGGTAAGGGATGACGGCTGTCCTGTCAACAGGGCCGGAACTGATACTCAACGCCTCGGAAGGCGTTTTGCAGATCATCGTCACGGAAAACGAAAAGCCCTTGTGCGTCCAGGAATGGCACAGGCCGGAGCGCGCCACGGAAATTCTCGTCCCGGCGCTCAGGGAAATCTGCGCCTCCCTGAACGTCCGGCTGCCCGATTTCAGACGCATAGCCTGCGTGCGCGGCCCCGGCTCTTTCACCGGCATACGGCTTGTTCTGACCACGGCGGCGGCCCTGCGCCGCGCGGGACGCGCGCAGCTTGCCGGGCTTGACTACCTGCAGGCGCTTGCCTGCAGCGCCGTGATCCGGCGCGGGCTGCTGTACGGCATACCCCTGTGGGCGGTGACGCACGCCAAACGCGATCTTGTGCACTGCCGCCCCTTTGTCGCCATGGGGCCGGTTATTCCCCCGGCCCCCGCCCGGGACGCGGAACTGTGTTCGCCAAAGGAAGCCTTGCGCCGCATGGTGGAGGAGTCGGAAACGCTGCGTGCGCCGTCCGGTACGCGAACGGAAACAAAAGCCGTTTGCGTGTGCGGCAGCGCGCTTGCGCGGCACGCGTCCGTTTTCAGCGTACTTGAGGACATTGCGGAAAAATTTCACTCCATGCCGGAACTCGTCTGCCCGGACAGTGCCGCGCTGCGGCTGCTTGCGCGGCACGGCGACTATTTTCCCCAAGATATTGAGCCGCTGTACATCCGCCCCAGCGACGCCGCGGAAAATCTGCCCGGACTGGCTGCGCGGCAGGGCATGGACGCGGACGCCGCCGCGGCGGAGCTTGAGCGCCTGTTGCGGGCAAATCCGGCAAGCGATGTCTGATTCGATACATAAGCCGACGGCAAATGTCGCGCCATCACTGTCCGGCGGAAAAATTATGACCTTATAAAAAAAATTGCCAAACCCCTTTGACACGGCGATGTAATTGGGCTAATGTGCACAGGCTTTTGGATTTGATTTTCCACAGGTTCTTGATTTCAGGCTGTTTCGTATTGTTTTTCCGGAGGACGCGGCATGCTTGACCTTAACATAACGCTTGTTTTTCAACTGGCGAATTTTCTGATCGCCGTTTTTGTTCTCAATCTTATTCTGATACAGCCCGTACGCGACATTATCAAAAAACGCAACGGCGTCATTGACGAGATGACGGGCGTTGCCGACACGTTTGAAAAACAGGCCGTGGCGCGCCTTGCCGATTATGAGGACGCGCTGGCGCGCGCCCGCCAGGACGCGGGGAACGCCCGCAAATCCGGGCGTGAGGACGCGGTGCTGGAACAGCAAAAAATAGTGGGTGAGGCCCGGCAAAACGCCCGCGACGCGCTGGACGAGGCCCGGCAAAACGCGCGCGGCGCGGCCGAGGTCACGCTGGCGGCATTGCGCAGGCAGGTGGCCGGGTTGTCCGCCGGACTTGTCGGCCGTTTGATCAAAGGGTGAGGTGGGCCTTGAATAAACAACTGTTCATACGCATTGTTCCGGCGCTGGTTTTTACCTTGGCCGCGGCCGTCAACGCCACGGCCGCCGATGGGCACGAACCGCCGCGCTGGGCCGATCTGGGCTGGCGAATTCTCAATATTATAGTTTTTGTCGGCATCCTCTGGTATTTTGTCGGCAAACTTGCCGTCAATTTTTTCCGCAACCGTCGCCGGACAATCAGCGATACGCTGACAAATCTGGAAGACCGGCGCGCTGTGGCGGAAAAAGAGCTTTCCGCCGTTGAGTCGCGCATCGCGAAGCTGAATGAGGAGTGCGAGGCCATTCTGGCCGAAGGCCGCCGGCAGGCTGAAGCGCTCAAGGCGGACATTCTGGAAGAGGCCGGACGCCAGGCCGAACAGATTACGGCTCAGGCCCGTGTTACCGCTGAAAATGAAAGCCGCGCCGTTCTGGCTGAAGTGCGCGCCGTCATCGCGGATGAAATCGTGGAGGCGGCGGAAAAGGCGTTGCGGTCAAAACTGGGCGCGGCGGAACACGAAAAGCTCATTGACAATTCCCTCAAAAAGGTGGTGCTCCATTGACCGACACCGTAATTGCGCGCAGATACGCCAACGCCATCTTCGCGTTGGGCAAAGAGGACGGGGACGGCGCCATCTCGCGGTACGGGGACTGCCTTGCCGCGCTGGGCGCCATGCTTGACGAGTCGCCGGTTCTGGTGCTGACTTTGAAAAGTCCGGTGATCAACGCCGAGGAAAAAAAAGGGCTGGTCGGAAAACTGCTGGACAGGCTGAAGGCCGACGCTCACATGCGCAATTTTTGCTTTTTGCTGGCCGACAAGGAAAGGTTGGCCTGTTTACGCGAAATAGCGCGCTGCTACGGTAAATTGCTGGATGAGGCCAAGGGCGTTGTTCGCGGCACGTTGCTGACGGCCGTTTCGCTTTCCGCTGAAAAACAGGCGGCGCTCAGGAGCAAACTGGAAAAAAAGGCCAGCTCCGGCATTGAGCTTACCTTTGCCGTGGACAAGGATATTCTTGGAGGAATGGTTCTCAAAATAGGCGATCGGGTGCTGGACGCAAGTCTGCGCGCGCAATTGGGCATACTGCGGGAGACTTTCAAGAGGGGTGAATAAGCACATGCAGATTAAAGCGGAAGAAATAAGCAAGATTATTGAGGCGCAAATCAAGAACTACGAGCAGCGCGTCGAGATGAGCGAAACCGGCACCGTGCTTTATATCGGTGACGGCATAGCGCGCGTCTACGGCGTACAGAACGCCATGTCCATGGAACTGCTGGAATTTCCCGGCGGCGTCATGGGAATGGTACTCAACCTTGAAGAGGACAACGTGGGCGTCGCCCTGCTTGGTTCGGATGTGGGCATCAAGGAAGGGGATCCCGTCAAGCGCACCGGAAAGATTTTTTCCGTGCCTGTGGGCGACAAGGTTATGGGCCGGGTGCTCAACCCCCTTGGCGAACCCATTGACGGACTCGGGCCGGTGGAAGCCACGGAGTTTCGCGCCGTGGAAATCAAGGCGCCCGGCATCATCGCCCGCAAAAGCGTGCACGAACCGATGCCTACGGGTCTCAAGGCCATTGACGCCATGACGCCCATCGGCCGCGGACAGCGCGAGCTCATCATCGGCGACCGCCAGACCGGCAAGACGGCTGTCTGCATTGACGCCATCCTGGCCCAGAAAGAAACCGACATCCACTGTTTTTATGTGGCCATCGGTCAGAAAAAGGCTTCCGTCGCCCTGGTGGCGGACACGCTGCAGCGTTACGGCGCGATGGAGTACACGACCATCATATCGGCCACAGCCGCCGAACCCGCGCCGCTTCAATATATCGCCGCCTATACGGGCTGCACCATGGCCGAACATTACAGAAACAACGGCAAACACGCCCTGATCATCTATGACGACCTTTCCAAGCAGGCCGTCGCCTATCGCCAGATGTCGCTGCTGCTCCGTCGGCCTCCGGGGCGCGAAGCCTTCCCCGGCGACGTGTTTTATCTGCATTCACGGCTGCTTGAACGCGCCGCCAAGGTGAACGACGCCCTTGGCGCGGGTTCCCTGACGGCCTTGCCCATCATTGAGACGCAGGCCGGCGACGTTTCCGCATACATCCCGACAAACGTGATTTCCATCACTGACGGGCAGGTGTATCTGGAACCGAACCTCTTCAACGCGGGTGTTCGCCCGGCCATCAACGTGGGCCTTTCCGTGTCCCGCGTGGGCGGCGCGGCGCAGATCAAGGCCATGAAGCAGGTGGCGGGCACCATGCGGCTTGATCTGGCCCAGTATCGGGAACTGGCCGCCTTTGCCCAGTTCGGGTCCGATCTGGACAAGGCCACCAAGGCCAAGCTGGAACGCGGCGCGCGGCTTGTTGAACTGCTGAAGCAGCCGCAGTATCAGCCCATGCCCGCCCAGGAACAGGTGGCCTCCATCTACGCCGCCACGCGCGGGTATATGGACGATGTTCCTGTTGAGCACATCCGCCGTTTTGAGGCCGAAATGCTCACCTTCATGCGGGACACGCGCAAGCAGATACTCGACGACATAAAGGAAAAGAAGACCATTGACGCAACTGTGGAAAGCGTCCTCAATGACGCTGTTACCGCCTTTAAGCAGGGCTGGCGGGCTTAGGCCGGACAGTTTGGGAGACAGACATGCCTTCACTTAAAGACGTAAAAATGAAAATAGTCGGGGTCGGCAAGACCAAGCAGATCACCAAGGCCATGAACATGGTGGCCTCGGCCAAGCTGCGCGGCGCGCAAAACCGCATTGAATGCTTCAGGCCGTACGCGGCGAAGTATCAGGAAGTGCTCGCGGAACTGTCGCGCAAGGTGGAGGGCAAAGCCCATCCCCTGCTGACCGAGCATGAAGAAAAGAAAAATTGCGCCATAGTCATGACCACTTCGGACCGGGGTCTGTGCGGAAGCTTCAACAGCAACATCATCAGCCATGCCCTCAAACTGGCCAGGGAAAAAACCGAAGCGGGCATGACGGTCAGTTTTGCCTGTATCGGCCGCAAAGGCCGCGATGCCGCCCGCAAAAACGGCTTCAACATGCTCACGTCCTATGCCGACCGCATGGGCAGCATAGACTTCGCCCTCGCCAGTTCCGTCGCTCTGGAAGTCATTCACGGCTATGAAACTCTGGGCTTTGACGAAGTGTGGCTGGTGTACGGCGAGTTCATCTCCATGGGGCATCAGCCGCCGCGCAGTCTTTGCCTTCTGCCGCTGCAAACGCCCGACAAAGCGCAGGGCGAAGCCCCGGAAGATTCGCGTGGCCCGCGTTGCGAGTATGTGTACGAGCCGCAGGAAGAACAACTGCTGGCCGAGCTTCTGCCCCGCTATGTCAAGGTGCAGATTTATCGCGGCCTGCTGGACACGTCGGCCAGCGAGCACGCCGCGCGCATGGCGGCAATGGACAACGCCACGCGCAACTGCAACGACATGATTACATCGCTGACCCTGCTCTACAACAAGACGCGGCAGGCGTCCATCACAAGTGAACTCATTGATATCGTAGGCGGCGCGGAAGCGCTGAACGGTTAAGGAGCCAAAGATGAGCAAGAACATTGGTAAAGTCGTTCAGGTTATCGGCGCCGTGGTGGACGTGGAGTTCAGCGACGGCAATCTGCCGGATATTTTCTCTGCCCTTGAGATAAAAAATCCGAACAACAGCGATGCGCCCGATCTGATTTGTGAAGTCGCGCAGCATCTGGGCGACAATGTCGTGCGCACCATCGCAATGGACGCCACAGAAGGCCTGGTGCGCGGCATGGAAGTCGTGGACACGGGTTCTCCGATCATGGTGCCGGTGGGCAAGGCCGCGGTTGGCCGCATCATGAACGTCATCGGCCGCCCCGTGGACGAGCTTGGGCCGATTGAGGCTGAAAAGCGCTATCCCATTCACCGCCCCGCGCCGGAATTCACCTCGCTGAACACCAAGGTGGAATTGCTGGAAACCGGCATCAAGGTTGTGGATCTGCTTGTGCCCTTCCCCAAGGGAGGCAAAATGGGCCTCTTTGGCGGCGCGGGCGTGGGCAAGACTGTTATTCTTATGGAAATGATCAACAACATCGCCAAGCAGCACGGCGGATCTTCCGTGTTCGCCGGCGTGGGCGAGCGCACCCGCGAGGGCAACGATCTGTATTTCGAGCTGAAGGAAGCCGGGGTTCTGGAGCGCGCCACGCTGGTTTACGGCCAGATGAACGAGCCTCCGGGGGCGCGCGCCCGCGTTGCCCTGACAGCTCTGGCCTGCGCGGAATATTTCCGCGATGAGGAAAACCAGGACGTGCTGCTCTTTATCGACAACATCTTCCGTTTCACCCAGGCGGGTTCCGAAGTGTCGGCCCTGCTCGGCCGCATGCCATCGGCCGTGGGCTATCAGCCCACTCTTGGCACGGACCTTGGCGCCCTGCAGGAGCGCATCACTTCCACAAGCAAGGGTTCCATCACGTCCGTGCAGGCTGTGTACGTGCCCGCCGACGACCTGACCGACCCCGCGCCCGCGACCACATTCTCGCACCTTGACGGCACCCTGGTGCTCTCGCGCCAGATTGCCGAACTCGGCATTTATCCGGCGGTGGATCCCCTGGATTCCACCTCACGCATTCTGGATCCGCGCGTTGTGGGCGACGAGCACTACAGCGTGGCGCGGCAGGTGCAGATGGTTTTGCAGAAATATAAAGAATTACAGGACATTATTGCAATCTTGGGTATGGATGAACTTTCTGACGAAGACAAGCTTATCGTCGGCCGCGCGCGCCGCATCCAGCGGTTCCTGTCGCAGCCTTTCCATGTGGCGGAAACCTTCACCGGAACGCCCGGACAGTATGTGAAACTTGAGGACACGATCAAGGGTTTCAAGGGCATTCTGGACGGCACTTACGATCATATGGCCGAGGGCGACTTCTACATGCTCGGCGATATTGATCAGGCCATAGCCAAGTATGAGCGGCGCAAATCCGTGGAAGAAAAGTAAGGAGTCAGCATGGGCACGTTACGGCTGGAAGTGGTGACGCCGGACAAAACCGTGGTCGGCGCCGATGTGGAAATGGCTGTCTGCCCAGGTGCGGAGGGCGAATTCGGCGTGCTGGCGAACCACATTTCCCTGCTCTCCGCCCTGAAGGTCGGCGCGCTTCGCTACCGGGCTTCCGGCGGCAAGGATGAGTATGTGTTTATTTCCGGCGGGTTTGCCGATATGAACAACAATGTGCTGACCGTGCTGGCTGAATCGGCGGAACTGGCCGGCAACATTGACGCGGCAAGGGCGCAGAGCGCGCGTGAGCGCGCGGAAAAACGCCTGGCCGCGGGCGACGACGCCGTGGATGTGGCGAGGGCGGAAAGCGCCCTGCAAAGAGCCATCATGCGCCTTTCTATAGCGGTGCGGCATTAGAGCGCTTCATGAATGATTAGCAAAGCGGATGGATGTCTTGCAACGGCCGGGCGCTTATAGCGTGCGGCCGTTGCTGTTTGCGCCGGACATGGCGCGTATGATAGAGGTGTAATTCGATTTCCAATTCAAAACTGCATCCATGCAGTTTTGAATTGTGCTTCAGCCGTTGCCGCGCAAGCGGCTTACGGATGGAGACAGCAATTGATTACGCAACAGAGCGTTGCAGCGAACCGCTGTCGCTATCCGCACGCCGGAAAAACCGGCTACGGCTACCGCCGGCTGCGGCGGAAACTTGGGTTCCGCCTTGCCTCCGAAATGCTTCGCATAGCGCTGCTGTCGCCATCCGTAAGGTGGCTACGCCACCCAACGGCTACCGCTTCGCCGCGACATCCTGTCGCGGATTCTGATTCTCAGTCAGATATAATTTTAGGTTTGATTGAGAATTGGAATAATTGCCGAAACAGGTTTCTACGCACTTCACACGAAAAAACGTCAGTGCCCAACCCAAAACGGTTTATGAGAAACCGCGCCTATCTGTCTTTGGAGGATGAAGCGCGAATGTTGAATG
>JAISZT010000084.1 GCA_031284485.1 Desulfovibrio sp. | reverse complement strand
GTGTCGAGTCGGACCTGGGCGCAAGCGTATGACGACTGCAACGGCAGCGGACGCTATGCGAGCGATGGCGTTAATCCTTCCATTTGGGGAAGCCTCGCGCAAGGAGCCTACGTCGGCGGCGGCAAGATGCCTACCCGCGCGGAATTGCAGGCTGTATCGGGTAGCGGCAATGGCGGCGAACAAGGGCTGCCCTATACCGCCGGGTGGACCAGCGTTTGGTTCTGGACCGGCGAGGCTCACACCGGTGGCTACGCGTTCGTCGTGCTCTTGGACGACGGGATCGGCCTCGGCGGCAGGAGCGTCAGCGACTACGGTCCGGTTGCCTGCCGCCGGTAGTTTTGTTTATGAGGGGCGGGCTTGTCCCGCCCCAGCCTTGAGCCTGCGCGCCCGACAGGGCGCAAGTCCCCTGCAGGCCCCTCAATATAGATGCGTCTGCCCTGGCGGCGCGGGGCTTTTTTGTTGACTTTCAATTCTCCCATTGTGCATAATTGACAAACTAGTTGCAATTACATGTCATTGGTACACGGTATTGTGAAGACGGAACAAGGAGAACGCAATGCACGAAGCGGTAAAGGAGGCCATCGGCCTCTGCAAAACCCTGCTCCGCAACGGATATGACGCATATGTCATCAACGCCCCCCTGCAACAACATCTGCTGAAGAAGTCACAGCGACCGGCTGTTGATATAGCCTGTGAGCCGGATGTCCCCCTGCTCAAGCTCTTTCCCAAGGCCTACACCGAACCCGAAAAACGCATTTTGGCCAAATTGGAGGAAAGCGGCATTCTGTTTCGATTTTATCCCATTGAAATTGCGGAAGGCGCTCATCCCGAACTTTCGCTGCTGCGCGTCACGCCCAGCATGGCGCAGCTCATGGACCCGCAGACGCGCCTGCAGCTCCGCCTGACGGGCTTCGGCAGCCCGGCCCCCAGCGGGGAGGCCTATGACGGTTTTGAAGACTTCAAAAGCGGCTGCATACGTCTGACCGGCCTGCCTGATGAAACATTGCGCCACAACTACCTGCTGGCCATCCGGGCGTTGCGCTTTGTGGCCAACTACGACATACCCGTCGAACCAAACACCTGGCTCGCCATTGTGCGCGCGTCGAGCCGCGTGCTTGATTATGTCGCCCTGACGGACATCATGGATGAATGGCGAAAAGTCGCTGCCGAGTCCCTGTACCGCTTTGTCAGATTGCTCTATGACGCCCACATTCTTCAAGGGCTGATCCCGGAGGTCGCCGCCCTTTCCTGCATACGCCAGCAGCGAAACGAAGAGGGCGGGGAGGAAAGCGTCTTCGAGCACACCCTCAACTGCGTCAGACATTACCCCGAGGAAGATTTCCACTATGACTGGCTCGGAACAATGGCCATGCTGTTCCACGATGTCGGCAAACTCTATACCGGAGAATTTTTTGACGGACAGTGGACCTTTTACCAGCATCACAGGGTGGGGGCCAAGGTTACCCGCAAAATTCTGCGCCGCCTGCACTTCAACACGGAAGACATAGACCTGCTCTGTCATCTTGTGAGCAATCACATGCGGTTCCATTTTATGCTGACGGACAGGGGGATACGCCGATTCAAAAGCCTGGACGAATACCCCCGTCTGATCGCCATGGCGCGGGCTGATTTGCGTGCGCGCAACGGCAGCTACACTTCCTTCAACCACAATATAAAATATCTGGACAGGGCGGAAACGCCGGAACAAATGCTGGAGCCGCTCCTGAACGGCAACGAGATCATGACCGAAACCAGCCTCGCCCCGGGGCCGCAGGTCGGCATTATCCGCGGGGCGCTTCTGCGGGCGCAGATCGCCGGCGATGTGACGGACAGACAATCCGCCATAGATTTTGTCAAGGCGTATGCCAAAAAATCGGTCGGTTGAAAGATTGTCCGCAACTCGTCGCCGTGCAGACCAGCTTGTCTTTGAGCAGGGCCTGACCGAAAGCCGCGAAAAGGCGTCCCGCCTGATCATGGCCGGCAGGGTTGCCGTGGCCCCAGGCTCCCCCGGCGGACAGACCGAAGCGCGGATTGCCCTGCGCCCCGTGACCAAGGCCGGACACAGCTATCCGGAGACAACCCGTTTCGTCGTTACGGAAAACGAGCGTTTTGTGAGCCGCGGCGCTTACAAGCTTCTGACGGCCCTCAGGCTTTTCCGGATTGACGTGAGCGGTTTTGCCTGCCTGGACGCGGGCGCTTCCACCGGCGGGTTCACGGACTGCCTGTTGCAGCATGGCGCGGCGCGCGTCTACGCCGTGGATGTCGGACGCAACCAGCTGCATGAGAACCTCCGGAAGGACACGCGCGTGATCAGCCTGGAAGGAGTCAACCTGCGGGCGGTTCCTCCTGACTTCATTCCGGAGCCGCTGGATATGGTGACGGCCGACGTGTCCTTCATTTCCCTGACGCTCGTTCTTCCTTCCTGCGTATTTTGTCTCAAGTCCGGCGGCCGCCTGGCGGTTCTGATAAAACCGCAATTTGAGCTCGGCCCGGGCGAAACCGTCAGGGGGATAGTGAAGGATGAAACCGCCCGGAAGCGCGCTGTGGAAAAAATCGTGACATTCGGGACGAAAACGCTCGGTCTGCGCTTCGACGGGGTAGTGCCTGCGGATATCAGGGGTTCCAGAGGAAACCAGGAATATATGGGCGTGTTCACGCTGCCTGCCTGAATTTTCCGCTCCCCGCCGGCCGCCGGGAAAAAATTATGAATAATTATATATAATTATGTAATTTTAAGCTTTTAACAACAATTCTTGTATTGCGGACTGCCTCAAACTTGTCTACATATGGCACTATACCCAATGCGAAAACAGGGAAGGGATTCCGGCACATGTCGCGCGGCAAAAGCACTCCTCTTTATCTCATCGCTTTCCTGCTCTTTCTGGGCGGCACAGGCTATCTCTGCTATTCCGGCTTTTCGGAGAACAGCATCTATTTCCTGAATGTGTCGGAAGCCAGGGCGGCTTCGCCGGACAAACTCGCCAACGTACGTCTTTTCGGCACGGTGGCTGCGGATGGCGTGGAAAAACACGCCAGCGGTCCGGGCATTGTTTTTCGTCTGGAAGACAAGGACAACGCGGCCCAGGCCATACTTGTCAGGTATACCGGCGCTGTGCCGGACACGTTCAGGCCGGGCGCGGAAGTCATCGTCGAGGGCGGCATAGGCCCGGACGGTCAATTTGCGGCAAAAATTCTTATGACCAAGTGCCCGTCAAAATATCAGAAAGAAAATCGCAAAAGTTGACAAAGGCCCTTGAGATATTCCCGCTTTTTTGCCGCGCCCAGCGGGGCGCAAAAACATGTCAGGCTGTCTGACGACGGCGTGACGCTCCCCGGAAACAATCAACCCCACTGAAAACCCATGTATGTTTTTGCCTCCACCATACAGCTTCTGACGCTGTTGTGCGCCCTCTCCGGCGGCGGGCTTGCCCTGTACGACATCTGGCGCGGGCGCGGCGACATGCTGCCCCTGGTCGAAAAACTCCACTGGTTCATAGCCGCGGCTTTGCTGCTGGCCTCCGCCATATTGCTGCACGCTCTTTACCGGCATGATTTCGAATTGAAGTACGTTGCCAGCTATACGGATTTGATTCTGCCCGTCTTTTACCGTCTGACGGCCTTCTGGGCCGGACAGGAAGGTTCCATGCTGTTCTGGGCGCTGTCCGTCGCCCTGGGCGGCACGATCTTTGCCGTTACCGGCGCCTGCAAAGCCCTTACCCCCGCGACGCGTTTATGGTACTGGGTTTTTTTTTACGCCATAGTGGCCTTTTTTACCCTCATACTTACAACCTGGAGCAATCCCTTCACCATGCTGACGCCGCCGCCGAAAGACGGCAACGGCCTGAACCCGCTGCTTCAGAATCCCGGCATGATCTTTCATCCTCCTCTCCTTTTTCTGGGGTACGGCGGCTTTGTCGTGCCTTCCTGCCTGGCTCTCGCCCAGACGCTTTCGGGCAAACGGAATGAGGAAACGGCGTGGTTCCGCCTGACGCGGCCTTTTCTCATTCTCGCCTGGCTGGCCCTGACGGCGGGTATTGTGCTCGGCGCGTGGTGGGCCTATATGGAACTGGGCTGGGGCGGCTACTGGGCCTGGGATCCGGTGGAAAACGCCTCGTTGCTTCCCTGGCTCATCAGCACCGCGGCGCTGCATACCCTGATCATTGAAGAGCGATGCCGCAAGCTGGGACGCGTCAATGTCGTCATGATCGCCCTGACGACTGTTTCCGCCTTTTTTGCCACCTATCTGGTACGCAGCGGCGTGGTTGAATCGGTGCACGCCTTCGGCGACGGCTCCGTGGGAACGCCGTTGACCATCTTTGTTCTCGCCGGACTCTTTGTCGCCTTCTGGACTGTCTTCTGGAGCAAAGCCGAAGGCAGATTCCTTGCCGGGCCAGGCAGCCGCGAAGGCCTGCTCACGCTTCTCGCCTGGGTGCTGCTGGCGCTTGCGGTCATCATTCTTGCGGCAACCCTCTGGCCCCAGATCAGCAAATTCTGGACAAGCGTTCCCAAAGGAATGGACGCGGCTTTCTATAACCGCATCTGTTTGCCGCTGGGCGCGATCGTCGTCGTTATGATGGCCTTCTGCCCCTGGCTGCGCATGGCCGGAGGCCTGAACCGCAAAAATGCCTTTATGGGCCTCATCGCCTGCATGCTCATCAGCGCGGCGGCGCTCTGGATGGCGGGATATCGCCAGAGCACGGCCCTTGTAGCCGCAGCCGCGGCCTTTGGTCTTGTGTATGACGCCGTTCTGATGCTCAAAAACACGGCCGTGTTCCGCAGCCCGTCCACGCTGGGGGCTCTGGGAGCGCATCTCGGCATGGCCCTTGTGACCGTCGGCATAGCTTTTTCCGGCCCCTACGCAGAAGACAAGGACATGACGCTCGCGCAGGGGCAATCCGGCCAGATACAGGATTACAGCGCCACACTGCTGGACATCCGCAGCGGACGCAGGCCCGGTTATGAATATGTGGGGGCCCGGATTGAGGTGCGAAAAGGCGATAAACGCCTCGGCATTATTGAGCCTGAACGTCGTGTGTACGACAAGTTCGGCACAATGCAGTTTTCCGAAGTGGACACCATTCCCAGACCGGGTGACGAGATATATGCCTCGTTGCTCAGATTTGACGGAGAAAAGCGCGTTCTCGTCAAAATCAGCGTCAAGCCTTTCGTCAACTGGCTGTGGATAGGGGGAGCCATGCTCTGCATCCTGCCTCTGCTGTGTCTGCGACGCCGGAAGTCCGGATCTCCGGCGTCTGGGGCAGCGGGAACAAAATCCGCCCGTCTGAGGTGAATGGTGCTGGAACTTGACCGCGTTGCCCACAGTTACGGCCAAACTCTTGTCTTCAGGGATATAAGCTGCAAGTTCGGCGCCGGCAGCGTCACATTGCTGCTGGGCGGCAACGGCGCCGGAAAGAGCACTCTTTTGCGCGTCATGGCCGGGCTCACGCGGCCAAGTTTCGGTACAGTCCGGTTTGCCGAAAAATCCGGGAAAATCGGTCATCTTGCCCATTCCACATTTGTTTATCCGGCCCTGACCGCCCTTGAAAACCTGACCTTCTGGCGCGAGGCGTACTGTCTTGCCGCGACAAGGGACGAGATGTTCAAAATACTTGAACGCGTCGGCCTTGCCGCGCGGGCCTGTGACCGCGCCGGGACATTTTCCCGCGGCATGGCCCAACGGCTCAATCTGGCGCGAATTCTCCTGCTTGATCCGGATGTTCTGCTGCTGGACGAGCCGGATACCGGCCTTGACGCGGCATCGCGGGCCCTGCTGCGCCGGGAGCTTCTTGAAGCCCGCGGGCGCGGGGCCTGCGTCGTCCTGGCAAGCCACGACATCGCCAGCGACGCGCCGCTTGCCGACAGGGTGCTGCTTCTGGAAAATGGCAGGTTGGCCCACGACGGCCCACCTTCTCCCTTTTTTCCCCCTCTCGCCGGTGCGGAGCAGGCATGCTGCGCATGACTCTGGCTGTTCTCCGCAAGGATATGACGCTGACGCTGCTGAGAGGCAGCGGCCTTGCCCAGGTTCTTCTGCTGGGGCTTCTGCTCGTTTTCGTGTTCAGCCTTTCACAGGGCGTCGGCGAAAGTTTGAGCGCCAGAAACGCCGCAGCGGTATTCTGGCTCAGTTCGGCCTTTTGTCAGGTGCTGATATTCAACCAGCTGTATGCTCTGGAAGAAATCAACAACTCGCGCCTGGGGCTGCTTCTCTGCCCGGCGCCAATCCAGGCGGTGTGGCTTGGCAAGGCCGTTGCCGGCATTGTCCTGCTGTTGCTGGCCCAATGCATTTTTCTGCCGGCGACCATTGTTTTTCTGGGGCAGAATCTGGTCGGCCCTCTCAAGCCGGCCCTGGCCATTCTGTTTTTGACGGACACAGGCATGTGCGCGCTCGGTTCCCTTTTGGGCGCGCTGGCTCAAGGCCAGACAACGCGGGAATCCCTGTTGAGCATTGTGCTCTTTCCCCTGCTTGCGCCGCTTTTGCTGGCCGGCACAGGCATAGGCGCTCAGGTTTTCGGCAGTGTCGACCCCGACGGCCCCGGCGCGTGGCTTGGCCTGGCGGCCGCCTTTGACGCGATTTTTCTTGGGGCCGGGCTGCTGCTTTTCGCTTTTCTCTATACCGGGGACGAGTAAATGCCCAAATATCTCTCCTTGCCTCTCATCCTCCTCCTGTCCGGCTGTCTGTCGCTGGCCTGCTGCCAGTATCTGATTTACTTTTACGCCCCGGCAGAAGCAACAATGGGGCTTATCCAAAAAATTTTTTACATCCACCTGCCGCTTGCCTGGTGGTCTCTGTTCAGCTTTTTTCTCGTTTTCCTCGGTTCCGTCCTCTATCTCCTCAAACGCGCGCCCGCCGCCGACAGACTTTGCGCCGCCGCCGCCGAGACCGGCGTACTTCTGAGCGGGCTTGCCCTGCTCACCGGGATGCTCTGGGCGCGCAAATCCTGGGGCGTCTGGTGGACATGGGATCCGCGCCTGACCACAACGCTCATCATGTGGTTTATTTATGCAGGCTACCTGGTGCTGCGCGGCCTCAACCTGCCCCGGCAGCGCAAGGGCCTCGTTTGCGCCGTGGTAGGCGTCGTCGCCTTTCTGGATGTGCCGCTTGTCTTTGTTTCCGCCCGGATCTGGCGTTCCATTCATCCCGCCGTTCTGGGCGCGCAAGACGGCGGTCTTGAGCCGGAGATGAAGTTTACCGTAACGGCTTGCGCTGTCGCGTTCGGGCTTTTCTGGGCGGGCCTTGTCTGGCTGCGCAAATGCCAGCTTGACCTGCGCGCCCGCATGTGCGCGTCCGCCGGGGCCGCCCCGCAAAACGGGCATTGTCGCAAAACCACTCCGCATCCGCGATAGCCGCCGGAATTACGGTTCCGCATCGCGGGTTCGGTTCAACCCTAATTAAGGTTACACCCATGGATACAATTGTCTGGCTTGCCGCCGCCAACGTCGTGTTCTGGATTGGCCTCGGCGCTTATCTGGCCTTTCTGGCTCTTGAACAGCGCGGAATTTCAGCCCGCCTGACCCGGTGGGAAGCGCTTCATCCTGAAGATAAATTACAAGGAAGCAAGGAATGAATACCACGGCCGACACTCCGACACGGCCCGGCATCCCCGCGCGCGCCCTCGCGATCTTTCTGGCCCTGTGCTTTCTGACCATGCTTTTTGTCGCTTTGGCCGGAAACTTCGGCAATCCCCGCCAGAACGGGCAACGGGCGCCGGAACAGACGGCGGCGCCCTCCGACATGGAAAAGAATATAGGCATGCTCATGCAGCGGGCGGCCAGAGAACCCGACAACCTGAATCTGCTGATGGAACTTACGGAGGCCCTGGTCGCCGCCCAAAGCTGGGATGCGGCGGAAACTTTCGCCAAACGCGGCGTCACGCTCAACACGCAGGATCACCGCCCGCTGCATCTGCTGGGCGTCATTCTGCACAACAAGGGACAGCACAAGGAAGCGGCGGAAGCCTTTGAGAAAGGGATTGCCATCAAGCCCACAGCGCCGCTTCACTACAGCCTTGGCGTGCTGCATACCTATTTCCTCAATGATCCGCGGCACGGCCTTGAGCACTTTACCATCGCCCTGAACGCTCCCGATGCGGACGAGGAATTGAAACAGGCC
>JAISZT010000056.1 GCA_031284485.1 Desulfovibrio sp. | reverse complement strand
ATAAAAGCGTCCAGCGAATGCCTGCCGGGTGTATTGACTGGGAAAAGCAGATTGAACGTCGCAAATCGTCTGTACGGAGCAAGGTGGAGCATCCATTCCTGATAGTCAAACGGTACTTTTGTTTTGCCAAAACAGTTTACCTGGGATTGTCCAAAAACACCCATCGGCTGTACACGCTGTTTACCAGCACGAACCTGCTGATGTGCGCACGAGCCGGCAGGTCATTACGACCTGCCTGAGGATAGGCGCGCCCTTTTTCCGGAAAAAGGGCGCAAATGAGGGTAAAAATGCTGAAATTCCGGTAAAAACCGGGGGGAATTTTCAAAAATTGATGCCTCTGGGGCAAATCAGCCCCGTGGGACTGAATTATTCAGCGTTTCCTTAAAAAATCGTTGAGTTCACGAAAGATTGGAGCTGCTGTGGCAGATACCTCTTGAGTAAAAATTATTGCAGCGTCTTTATAATAAAAAGTGATGCATAGAGATTGCGATGCGACAAAAAAATGTTACTATACGGCAGCTTGCCGAAATATTACAGGTCACGCCAACCACAGTTTCCCTTGCTTTGCGTGGCAAAGGAAAAATCAGCGAGGCGAGGCGAGCGGAAATCAGGAAACTTGCCGCAAAGCTGAACTACACGCCGAGTTCTGTAGCCCAAGCTCTGCGCGGCTCTGCCACCCATACTATAGGTGTGATCATCAATTTTTTTGACAATCCATTTTTCTGTGCTGTCTTTGCCGGAATAGAAGCGGAGATGAAACGTCGGAGCTACTCTTTTTGGGTAGCGCAATCAGGGGATGACCCGGCACAGGAACAGCAGCAAGCGCGGCAACTGATTGCACGGGGAGTGGACGGAATTATCGTTCTGCCCTGTGGACAGGATATGCGCTATCTTGAAAACTTTCGGCGACGGGGTAAACCCAGTGTGCTCATAGGCAATCAGGACAGAGGAGGTCTTTTTGCCGCAGTGGTGGCGGACAATCTGCGAGGAGGGGAAATAGCCGCCCGAAATCTCTGCATGCAACGAATGCGCCTGCATATTGCCGGGCCGGAAAATCAGAGTATGAGCCGCCTGCGCTGTCAGGGCTTTATGAACATGTTGCGGGAAAGCCAGCCCGACAGCGATCCTGCTGAACATATCCACCGCATCAACCGTATGGGGCATGCCGAGGGTTACACAGCTATGGTGGCCATCATGCAGAAATATACTCCGCCGCTTTCCATTTTTGCTGTCAATGACGAAACGGGTTTGGGAGTATTGAAATTTTGTCGACGGATGGGGTTATCTGTTCCGGGAGAAGTCGAAATTATCGGCTTCGGCGATATCGCCTTTTTGGACATGATCAACATGCGGTTATCCACCGTGCGTATTCCGGCAGAACAAATGGGACGGGAGGCAGCACGCATGTTGTTGCGCTCCATTGAAAACGGAGATGAACATGGATCTCTGACCATGCTGGAAACATCCTTCGTGCCGGGGGAAACAACGCTGAAAACATCTGCTTGACGACATGAGCAAAAATGGCCGAAGACGCTCAATATGCCATGAACGGAACGGAAAACTACGTCCCCTTTTCCTCCACCGCGCAACGGATGCCCCTGCCGTCCCGTCCTTTCTGGTGGCAAAGATTACAGGATATACAGGCCGTTGTATCCGATGCGCCCGCCATCCAGCGGGCGGGGAAATCCGGTTCGCGGATAAGGGGGCGGGAAAAGGCGACGGCGTCGGCAAGCCCGTCCTTCAGAATGCCGTTCGCCCCGGCAAGAGAGCGAAAGCCGCCCACGAGAAGCAACGGAAGCGCAACTTTTGATTTATAAAGACGCGCTTCTTCCCGGTAGTACCCTTCCGTGGCGCTGAACGGAATTTTACCGGCAGGAAAGGCGTTGCGGGAGCCAAAATGCGTCCCCCCACTGATTTCAACGGCGTCCAGACCCGCGTTTTCCATCATCGCGCATACTTCCACAGCTTCGTCCGGGGCTAGGCCGTCCGGCATAAAATCCGTGCAGTTGATCTTCATCAATACCGGATACGCGCTGCCCACAGCCCCCCGTACGGCGCGATACACCTCAAGCGGATACCGGGCGCGATTTTCAAGGCTTCCGCCGTATTCGTCGTTTCGTTGGTTGCAGTGCGGGCAGAGAAACTGACTCAGCAAATAGCCGTGCGCGGCGTGGATCTGCACGCCGTCGTAGCCCGCCTCCCTGCCCATGGCCGCGGCGGCCGCGTAGGTTTTGGCCACGCGGGCCATATCCTCGCGGGTCATGGCGGCCCCGCCTTCAACGGCGCTGGGGCCAATCGGCTTTTTGCCGGTTATGCCGGCGTTTGACAAAAGCCCGCCGTGGCTTATCTGAAGGACAATCGGCGCTCCATGCTCGTGGGCGGCCGCTGCCTGACGGGCAAGGCCCGGTTTGCAGGATTCGTCGTAGCCCCCCACCTGCCGGGGACTGGCCTGACCTTCGCGTTCCACGTATACATGGCTGGAGATGATCAAACCGCACCCGCCTTTGGCGAGATCGCCGATCAGGGCGAGCAGGGCGTCTGTCACAAGGCCTTCATCCGTGCCCATTCCTTCCCATGTGGCGGAGCGCGCGATGCGGTTGCGCAGATGGAGGGTGCCGAAGCGCGTTGGGGAAAACAGCATTGTTGTCTCCTTGCCCTGTCAAAACAGGATTCTGGAAGTTTACCAACGCAGGTATGAGATTGTTTTCAGCGGCATATCTGCTCCGCTGTCCACCGGAAGAGGGACAACGGAGCAGAGGTAAATCAGGTTATTTTCTCAGGAGTTTGGGTTCGGGTGAGCCAAGACTGTAGTGGTTCTGTGAGGGGACAAAGATGCCCTTGTTGTCGTCGCGGCCCTGCAACAGATATTTTGCGTCGCGTTTGCCGTAGGATTCAACAGCGAGTTTCGACTGCTTGCCAATGGCTGTGGTGGGTTTGCGATAGCGGTTGATGATCAGGCCAAGCTTCATGTCGGTGAAGTCTTGCAGCATGTCCTGGTCGCCTTCGCTGTCGCCAGCGACGAAGATCGGCCCGTAGCCGAATTTGGACACCAGGAAGCGTTCAATGGTTTTTGTTTTGCCCTTGCCCTGGGTCTGGTCATATCCTTTGCGGTATTCCGTCTGGATGACGCCCCTGGCGTTGCGTTCCAGTTCCATGGCCATGACTTTCTTGTCCGAATTGTCGTAGCCGAACTTCGGATTGGAGGAGATTTCCTTGACCACGTCGACAAACGAGGCCGAGCAAATCCAGACGTCAAAGCCGGAATCACGCAGTTTGTGGAACAGATCCTGCATTTCGGGCACGAGGCGCAGGCCGTTCTTCCAACTGATCGACACGACGCCGGCCTTGCCGGGCAGGGTAGCCGGGCTGGTCCATTTCACTGATTCAACCGGCTGCGTCAACTGCCAGTTAACTGTCTTCACGGTCAGATCGCGCACCTGCGCTTCGGTCATGCCGGTAAACAGATAGGTAACCCAAGGATAGGATACCGAAACGTCAAACGTGCCGCCGATGGCATCATACAGATAGCGCATCTTGGTGATAAAGTTGCCGTAGTGCGGGCTTTTTTTCACTTCGCTCAGTGATTTGCCGCCCTTCAGCCCCTTGTAGTTGTTGTACAGCCAGGTGTAGCTGGCAACGATATCCGGGGCGACCTTGTCGATGTTCACCGGCTCTCCGGCCGCGTTGTTGTAGTCCTTGTCAAAATTCTTGTCGCTCAGGCTCATGCGGATCGCCTTGTTGAGCTGGGAGGGCGTCATGCCAAAGACAAGATTTTCAAGCTGATAGATCAGCGCGGCTTCCTCAATATCCAGGAAAACGCATGTGTTGTCCCAGTCAAACACCACATAGGGCTGTTTGGCCGGATTGTAATTGGCGCTGCTCTTGCCGTATTTGGCGATCAGCTTGTTCAGTTGTTCGTAGTTGAATTTATCCCAGTTGCCCAGTTCCAATTTTTTTGCCGGCGCAATCTGCGGCCCTATGTCGCTTTTCGTCGCACATCCCTGGACAGCAAAAACCAGCAAAACAACTGCCGCTATCAATCCATGTTTTAGCCTATACTTCATAAAAATACCCCGCTACGTTGAGATTTTACTGTATACCAAAACCTGTGACACTATGGCAGCAGTCCGGAAATCCGGCCTGTTACTCTCTTACAGATTTTCGCCCGCAGGGCGTAGAAGCCGCTATCGGGCAACGCGCGATTACAGCAGGCTGTCGATAACCTGCACATGCGGACGCGGTATGACGATCTGCTGCACCAGCAAGCCTTTCTCGCTGGCCACAGCCGCGCCCGCCGCGACCGCGGTGTTGACGTCAGCCACGTCGCCCGTCAGCACAACGTAGCTTTTACCGCCAATGCCAAAAGCAAGATGCATGCGGATCGGAATGACCGAGGCCGCCTTGACGGCGGCGTCGGTAGCCTCAATCGTCGCCGCCAGATTATACATCTCCAGTACACCTATTGCGCCCACTTTGTCCACTACCGTGCCGCCGCTGATTGCCGGCAGGACAGTGGGATGAATATTGGGGATGATGAAGTGGTCAACCACCACTTCCGGCGCGACTTCCAGACCGGTCAGCACTGACTGGCGCACAGCGGCCACATCGCCGCCGACCATGACGATATATTTGCCCGGACAGACAGTTTTGGCGACAAGTATTGTCACTTCGGCGGTTTTGGCCATGACATCCGAAAATTCGATGCCTTTGGCGATGCTGCTGGATTCAATCAGACCGATAGCGTGCACGGCGCGCCTCCTTCTTATATGGCGCTCAGATGTATGGCGTTTGCGTCGATTGCCTCAACCCGTCCGGCTATGCTTGCGTGAACGCGCGCGCCCAGCGCCCCTTCCGGAATATCGGCGACAAGCTGGCCAGATTCAACAATTTCTCCGGCTTGAACCACCGGCACAGCCGGCGCGCCGATGTGCTGACGCAGTTTCAAGGCTGCCCGTTGCGGCCTGTATTCATTTTCCTCAAGGGGAGCCTTGCGATTGTATGCGCCAATATTTAACCGGGAAATCAGCCGGGAAATCGGGACCAGACGGTGGGGCGTCATCGGGTCGGCGTCTCGCAGCGAACCGGTGTAACGCGCTCCCTGCGACCGAAATTCGGCCTTCAACGCCTGGTTAAGACGCTTTGGCGAAATATCCACCGGACATGCCCAAGCCTCGCACACCGCGCATTCGGAACAGGTCAGGGCGGACAACAGTACCGACGGATTGCCGATATTATTGTAGTTTATAGACCTGACAATCAGGTGGGGCGGCAATTCATGGCCGATCATGTGCCTGGGGCACAGCTCCGTGCAAAGACGGCATTGCTCGCAGACAGCGCGCGCGATACGCAACTGCACCTGCTGCGGCTGCGTGCGGCGGCGGATCAGGATATGCGTTTTCGGCAGCGCAATGATGCCGCCGCTGCCCTTGGTGACCGGTTCCGACAAATCCCCGAGCAGGCTGCCCATCATCGGGCCGCCCGCGATATACACGGGATCCGGTATCGTTGCGCCGCCGGCCAGCTCAAGCAATTCCCCAAACGCCGTGCCGATGGGAACAGTCACGGTAACCGGGCGTCGCACAGCGCCGGTCACTGTCAGCGTGCGCAGCGTGACCGGCATATCTTCATCAACCGCGCGGGCGACATTGATCAGCGTCTGCACATTGTTGACGATCACGCCGACATCCAGCGGCAGGGCGGCGGGGGGAACACGCCGGCCCGTCGCCATCCATATGGTGATGACTTCATCGCCGGCAGGGTAGACATCCCGCAAAATATGGATACGCATATTTCCTTGCAGGCGCGGCGTCAGCGCCGCGACGGCCGGGCCGTATTTTGCTTTCAGGGCGATAACGCCTTCCCGCGCGCCCGTTGCCTGCATGCCCAAATGCAACCCGCGGATCAGCAAATCCGCGTATTTTTCCGCCAGTTGTTGATCCACTTTAAGCAAAGGCTCACACTCGGCACCGTTGACCAGGAATATCTCCGCCTTGCTCGCGAATTTGACATGCGTGGGAAAGCCGGCTCCCCCGGCACCCACCACGCCTGCCGCGCGCACTTTTTCTTGTATGGTCCGAGCATCGCCCATTATTACTCCCCAATGCGATGGCCACTGGAGCCGGAAAAGCTCGCTCGGCCCTAGGTCCGAGCATCGCCCATTATTACTCCCCAATGCGATAGCGCGCCTTGACCTTGTGCAGTTTGCCGGATTTGACGCAGGCGTCGAGCTCTTGCCGCAACCACTGCGAATATTTCGGAAAACGTTTGGCAATTTCTGTCCAGGTACGGCCTTTTTCCGCCGTGGAAATATATGCCAGCGCTTCGTCTGTCGGCGTAACCGGTTGGGACTCTTGCGGCGGGCAAATCATGTTCAGAACCAATGTCTCCGTGTCCGCATCCGGGCGTCCGATAACATGGCTGGCAAGGACAGCGCCCATGCGTGAAGCCGCCGCAACGCCGGCATTGACGGCGGCCCTGCAGGAAGCCAGATCGCCTTCAACCACCAGGGTGATCAGGCCCGGGTGCACCCCGTGCTGGCGCACCAGTCTGACCTGCGCGCTTTTCAGCATGGCGTCGGCGGTTTCTATGCCTGTCGCCAGACCGTACACTTCGACAAAACCAAGAGCGTCAAGTCTGTTCATGGCGACAGCAACTTGTGTTCTGGATAAAAATTGCGTTCCGCAATTTTTATTTGTTCAATAAGGCCAAAAGCGTCAACATTGTTCATGGCGATCCTGACCTGTTACAGCATTTTGATCGGGGTATGCCCCACTTCAATCACCGCCGCGGTAAAAGCGCTGCAGGCCGCCTGACAGGCCGCCTGACTGCCGGTCAGAAAAGCGCCCGAGTAGTTGGTTTCCGAAGGCGGGGGAATGTACAACGCCAGTTCCACGTCCGCCGCCTTGATGGCGGCGTCCACGCCGTAGGCGGCCTCAAGCGGCGGCGCGATCAGATAGGCCATCGGCGCTCCCGGCGGGATGCCAGCTGTTTTTGACAGATAACTGCCGGTGCGCGATATCAGATGCGACAGGAACGCGGCGTCTTCCTTGTCATTGGCCCATTGAAAGGCCGGGCCGGACTCGATTGTCGCAATGGCGGCGTCCAGACCCGCCTTGACTTCGGCCGGGTTCGGGCCTGCCAGCATGATAATGACCTCACCGGCATAGGGCGAGCAGGAGTGGGCCGCGCCGGCGTACAGGGAGCGTCCGTAAACCACTTCCACCTGCGCCTGTTTGGTGGCTTCATCAGCGGCAATATAGGCCACGTCGTCCGAATCCGCGGCCAGCAGTCCCAGGCTGTTCATGCCGGCCGGCAATTCCAGCTTGGCTTTCAGATCCGGGTGCAGTGAAGCGATCAACCGGACGGAAGTCACATTGGGTTTGATGAGATCAAGGGTTGGCATGATGTATACTCCTTCCTTCTAACGGTTGAGCGCGATGCCGGAGGCTTTTTTCTCCAGCATGGTCTTCGCCATGTCCACAATTACCGCCGCCGCTTCAGCCGGGGGCGTTCCGCCTTGGTGGATGTTTGAAATGCAGGTGCGGTCGGCCTCAACGGTATCCGAAGTCGGGCGATACACCATATAGCAGGACAGACTTTCCGACTGCCCCAGACCCGGACGCTCGCCGATCAGCAGAATGACGACGTCCGTGCCCAGCAGTTCGCCGATCTGGTCTTCAACCTTGACGCGCCCGTAGCGGACAAAGAACGGCGTGCCGACTTCCAGACCCGCGTTTTGCAACCCCTTCATCAGCGGGGGCATGATTTCGTCAAGGTTCACCGTTATGGCGTCCGAAGACAGCCCGTCGGTGACGACAAGCTGAACTTTCTGATTTTTTTTGCATTTTGACGAAATGGTCTCAATGGCTTCCTGTGACAGCCGACGCCCCATATCCGGACGCGTCAGATACCTGTCCTTGTCGCCGATTTCGGTATGCACTTCAAACAGGCCGGCCTTTTCAATCCATTCGCCGGGGATTTCCTTGAGAACCGTATCCTTGGAACGGGAATGATCCGCCAGAAAACGCAGGAGCGAAAGCGTGCGCGGGCGTGGCCCGGTGCGGCCGGTACACACGCGGGAAACCGTACTCTTGCGCAGTTCTTCAAGCACTTCCCGGCGTTTCGGCTGCTGTACGCCGATCCAGTTTCTCTGAAATTCGTCTCCGCCCAAATCGGGCAGGCTGCCTTCGTCGGCAGGAGCAGAGGCGGAAACAGGCACCGGGGCAGCGCCCGGCGCGGCGCCTGCATCGGCGGGCGCGGGTTGGGTGCCGATCTGGTCCAGAACGGAACGGACGATATCTTCAATCTGACGCTGATTCATTGTTACCCCCAATCAAAAAAAGAGTGAAGCGTCGCCGGCGCGCGGCGTCAGGCAGTTATTTTCCATGATGCCCATCTTTTCCAGCCATGCCTCAAATTCCGGGGCCGGACGCAAATTCAGCAGTTGGCGTATGGTCGCCGTGTCGTGATAGGCTGAAGTCTGGTAGTTCAGCATAATGTCATCGCCAAGCGGCATACCCATAATATAGTTGCAGCCCGCCGCAGCCAGCAGGATCATCAGATTTTCGTTTGAATTCTGGTCCGCGTCCGCGTGGTTCGTGTAGCAGGCGTCGCACCCCATGGAAATGCCGCTCAGTTTTCCCATGAAGTGATCTTCCAGACCGGCGCGGATAATCTGACGATCATCATACAGATATTCCGGCCCGATAAATCCGACCACGGTGTTGACCAGAAACGGGTCATAACGAAGCGCCAGACCATAGTTACGTGCTTCCATCGTCATCTGGTCGGCACCGTTGTGCGCGTCGGCCGACAGCGCCGAACCTTGGCCTGTTTCAAAATACATGCAGTTGGAGCCGGCCAGTTTGTTATACGAGCGCCCGACTTCAAGCGCCTCGTCCAGAAGTTCGATGGTCACGCCAAATTCTTTCAGGCCCTTTTCACTACCGCAGATGCTCTGGAAAATCAGTCCGCCCGGGGCACCCTGACGAATCGCTTCTATCTGTGTCGATACATGAGCCAGCACGCACGGCTGTGTGGGAATGCCGAATTTGTCCACAACTTCCTGAATGGCGTTCAGAATGCGCTTAGTGTTTTCAACATTGTCGGTCACCGGGTTGGTGCCGATCACCGCATCGCCGGCGCCGTATGACAGGCCTTCATAAACCTGGGCAAGAATGCTGTTGATGTCGTCGCGTGTGTCGTTGGGCTGCAGACGGGCGGAGAACGTGCCCGGCAGACCGATAGTTGTGTTGGCCCGCTTGACGACCGGCATTTTCTTCGCGCCGTATATCAGGTCGCTGTTCGAGCAGATTTTCGCGACGGCGGCAACCATTTCCGAAGTCAGACCTTTGCGCAGAAACTCGATTTCGGCGTATGGGGTTTCATCGGACAAAACAAATTCCCGCAGTTCGCTGACCGTCCAGTTGCGAATACGCGCATAGGCCGTTTCGTGGACAGCATCCTGAATGATCCGGGTCACGCAGTCTTCTTCATAAGGCACAACGGGGTTCATACGCAGGTCGGACAGCGTCAGTTCGGCAAGCACGTATTTCGCCGCGACGCGCTCCTGGGCGGTTTGGGCGGCCACCCCGGCCAGCACGTCGCCGGAACGGGCATCGCTCGCTTTCGCCAGAACATCCTTGACGTCTTTGAACTGGTACATTTGTCCGAATAACCGGGTCGACAACTTCATGGTATCTCCTTCATCAAGACGGAAAGGCCAGCGATTTGATGGTGAGCGGGACAACCTGCCCACCAAAAAACGGCTTGCCGATATCGACGTAGTCTCCGTCCCGGGTTTCTACTTCGTCGATGACTGCCAGTTCGCGACCGGCCAGCAACGGCTGCAATTCCATACCCAATACCTTGCCGATATCCTGTCCGGCAATAATAATGAGCGGATGCGTCCGGTTGGGCCGACGTTCACTGAATTGCTGCAATGCCCTGGTTACAGCGACAACGCCTTTATAGGCCGCCGGAACATCCCGCGGCAGGGCCAAGGCGTACAAATCTGTTGTCGGATCAATGTCCATGCGCTGCGCGGCGACAATCCACGCTTCGGTAAGCTGATCCGGGGTCGAATGTTCCCATTGCAATCCTGATTGCAAAACGGGAACATTGCGTATGGGCAGCCGTTCCGCGTTGAGCCAGATCGTGCTGCCGGACAATGACAGGGTGTAGGCGCCGGCACCGATGACTGTCGCGCGCACCGTTTGCCGCGGCTGTTGCGTTGTCAGGCGCGCCATATCCTGCCGGCCTCGCAGCTCGTCGGCCAGCATGGGGCCGATATCGCCGTAGGTGAACGGATCCCTGACGTTTTCCGGGCGGTAGTAGCACTCGCCGACGCCGCCGGAAATAAATATCTGGTCAAAATGCTGTCCAGGTTTAAGACAATGCGTCATCAGCAGGGATTTTGCCAGTTCGGAAGGCGATCCGTACAGCACTTCCATGATCAGATCAGCCATTTTTGTGATCAGAATATCCAGTTGCCGCCTGTCAAGACGCCCGTAATCAACCTGTTGCCCGAAACACTCCCGGCAGACGCGCCGCGCCGGTTCATGCAGCTTTTTGATTCTGCCGTCGCCGAATGTCTCAACCAGATGCCCGCCGACATTCAGGCAGGCTGTGTCCGCAACCCGCCCGGCTTCAAAAACAACATAGTTGGACGTTCCACCGCCTATGTCGATATTGAGCACACGATCGGCATGTTCTTTTGAATACTCTCCCGCTCCTGAACCATGCCCGGCGATAATGGATTCCAGATGCGGTCCCGCAACGGCAACGACAAAATCGCCCAACAGCCGAGCAAGGTCCATGATCGTGCCGCGGGCGTTTCTGGCCTTGGACGTTTCGCCGGTAATGATGACGGCCCCGGACTCGACTTCTTCCACTGTCAGGGCCGCGGCTTCATACTGGGCGCGGATAAATTTTTCCAGATCGTCCTGGCGCACGCGGCCGTCGTCATCCAGCGGCGTGAATATCACCGGGCTGACGTTGGTGATTTCCCTGTGCGAGAACTCGTAATGCGGCACCTGCGAAGCCAGGGCGCGATTCACCAGTTCCAGCCTGGAAAAAATCACCTGTGTTGTTGTTGTGCCGATATCAATACCGACACTGCGAATAACGCGTGCGCTCATGAATCTGTACCCTTATTGCACCGTCGCCTTGGGCGCGATCAACATGGCGAAAAAGACCGCAGTGACGCCTCCGACCAGTTTGCCGACGATCATCGGGAAAATCATCGGAGAGGCCACCGCCGCGGTAAAGCCAAGGTGGTCGCCGAAGGTGAAAGCGGCGGAAACCGCGAAGGCGACGTTGAGCACCTTGCCGCGATCGTCCATCTTGTTCATCATGCCGAACATCGGAATATTGTTCGCCAGGGAGGCAACCATGCCTGCTGCGGCGGCATCGTTCATTTTCAAAAGGGAACCTATCTTCATCAAGGGTTTGCCGAACCAGCGCGTGGCCAGAAACACCATGGGGTAGGCGCCCAGCAGTACGCAGGCAATCTTGCCGATAGCCTCTATGGCCCGCAGATCGGGAATGGCGACGTTCTGCACCGAAAAAATCGGCTCCATTCCCGGAATGAGGGTGATTCCCAGCTGATCCTCAAATACGGCGGCGGCAAGACCGACGGTGATGATGCATACCAGGATTTTGGCGAATATCTGGAATCCTGAAATCAGTTTTTCCGGGATGACTTTCAGGCCGATAGCGATCAGCACGCCCACGATGATCACCGGGACCATGTTGCGCAAGATCAACGGCAAGGTAAAGTTGACCACTTCGCCGTCAATTTTGATTTCCGACGCCATGGCCACCAGCCCGCCGGCAATGCAGCCGAGCGGTATGGTGACGATGCCGGCCAATATGCCCATGGCGAGGAAACGGCGGTCTTCCTTGTCAATAATGCCCAGTCCCACCGGAATGGAGAAGACGATGGTCGGCCCCATCATGGAACCGAGAATCACGCCGGCATACATCCATGCGGCGGTATCTCCCCCCGACAGTTCCTTGGCCAGCGGAAATCCGCCCATGTCAATGGCCAGCAGCGTGGTGGCAAACATGGCCGGGTTGGCCCCCAAGGCCGTGTAGACAGGGGTGATAATCGTGCCCAGCAATTTTGCCAGCACCGGCGCCAGCGCCATGACGCCGACCATGGCCAGCGCCAGCGCGCCCATAGCCATGAATCCTTCCTCAAACTGTTTTCCGGCGCCTTCTATGGCCCGTCCGAAAGACCCCAGGCCGATTTTGCCCAGCACGGGCTCGGCGCCGCCGAACTGGTCGAAAATGCGGTCCAGGGCGGCAATGATCATGAATATCATCATGATCCACATGATAACACTGTTGATATACTCCATAGCGTGTCGCTCCTTATTTTTTCCGACTCATTTTTCCCGCTGCATCGCGTGCCGGTAAATCTCAATTATCTGCTCCCTGGACACGGTGCGCGGGTTGGTGGCGATGCAATAGTCCTTCAGGGCGTCGTCGGCGAAAGACGCAAAGTCCTCCTCCTTGCCGCCGGCTGCCGCCAGATTCGCCGGCAGGCCGACATCAACAATAAATTGCTGCACCACGTCGATGGTCTTGCCTGAGGACATGATTTCACCGGTCAGTGCCAACCCCACATCACAAAAAGCTTTTTTGCAGACCAGTTCGTTAAAACGCATCACCGAGGGCAACAGAATCGAATTGGCGACGCCGTGCGGTATCTTGTAGCGCGGACCAATCTGGTGCGCCATGGAGTGCGTCAGCCCAAGGCCCGCATTTGAAAAAGCGACGCCGGCCATATATGAAGCCAGGGCCATGGACTCGCGGGCTTGCACATTGCCGCCCTGTCCTGTCGCAACAGGCAGGGCCGCGCCGATCAGCAATATTGCCTGATAGGCCAGCGCCCTGGTCAGCGGCGTGCCCATGGTCGCCACATAGGCTTCAATAGAGTGGGTCAGGGCGTCAATTCCCGTCGCTGCGGTGACGTGCGGCGGAAGAACCAGCATCAGGCAGGCGTCAATCACCGCCAGATCAGGCACCAGGCTCGGATGAACAATAACCCGTTTATGATGTTCGGAAGAGTCGGTGATCACCGTTACATTGGTCGCTTCCGAGCCTGTTCCGGCCGTTGTCGGCACCGCTATCAGGGGCGCGCGGTGTTTGCGGATACGGGTTTTGTCAAGCATGCCGTTGACTGTCAGACCGGGGTTGGCGGCAAGCAGCACAATCGCTTTTGCCGCGTCAATCGCGGAGCCTCCTCCAATGGCGATCATGCCGTCGCAGCCGGATTCGATAAAAACTCCGGCCTCCCTTTCGACAATGTGGCTTTGCGGCTCGCCTGCCGGCTGGCGGCAGAGGATGTGCCGTACCCCGCTGTATTCCAGAGAGCGATACATGCCCTCCGCCAGAGCGAGGTTGTCAACGATTTCGTCAATGACGACAAACGCGTTGCTGATGCCGCGGGCGGCCACCGCTTCGCCGATGCGGGCAATCGCGCCCGCGCCGATATAGGTGTCGGGCGGCAGTTGGAATTCCCTGACCGCCTGCGCGTTCATCAGATCCACTGTTCTGTAGACTATCTGTCCTATTTCCTGTTCTTTCAGCATCAAACTGTCTCCGGCCGGTAGGCTGCGATGGCCAATGGCGTCAGAAAAATGGGATTGTCGGGCAATGCAACCATATATTCGGGAAATTCCTGCTGAAAAAGTTCACGCACGCCGGGCAGGGCGCATGAGCCGCCGGACAGGTACAGCGTGTCAATCTCGTGGCCGTTAATGTGCTTTCGGACAATATCGGTCATTTTTTCAAATACCGGGCACACTATTGTCCATACTTCCCTGCCGTGCGCAATTTTATACGCTTCGGCTTCTTCCAGTGACAGGCCGTTGGCGCCGGCAATGGTCAGCGTGACATGATGGCCGCCTGTCGGTTCATCCCCGGAATATACGACCTTGCCGTTGCGCAGCACCGCGACGCCGGTCGTTCCGCCGCCGATATCAACGACAGCCGCGCGGTCAAGCGCCAAAAGACGACCCACTGCCGACGGTTCATCAATGACCGTCGTGACTTCCAGCCCGGCGGCTTCCAGCACATTGACCGAAATATGCGGATCAGTGCCCGGCGGATAGGATGTGTTGGCTTTTTCAAACACCACGCCCAATTTTGCCTTCAATTCCGCCAACTGCCGCCGGACTATGGTGACAGCGCCGTGAAAATTCAGGACAATGCCGTCCCGCACCACATCCGCCCATTCAAGGCATACGGCAACCGGCCTGTTGTTTTTGTCCAGAACCATGCTGACAACATCGCTGGTGCCCAGATCAATGCCCAGACGCAATGCCCCCGATGCTCCAAATGACGTTTGGGGCGTCGGGTCGTTAACGAGTCCGGCGGCATCGCTCAGACAACCGTTAAGCCAGTCGGGCGCCGCGTTGGTCATGCCGCTCCCTTTCCTCAGACAATGCGAAAATGGTCAACCATGACGCAACGGCGCAGACGGACAAAGGTGCGCGCCGAGGTGACCCCTTCGCCGGTTGGGGTGGAAATGGTCATTGATGTCCAGCCTTCGCCGCCAAAGCCGAGACCCGCGAGGCAGGGGCCATTTTTAACAAAAATACTGGTGTTGATTTCGTTGGCCATGCGGGCGAGGTTGTCCAGATTTTTGGAATGCATCGCAGCCGTGTGGCGGCAACCGCCTTCAAGTTTTATGGACAGATCAATGGCCTGATCGGCATTGTCAACGCGGATGACGGCAACAATCGGCATCATCAGTTCCGTCACGGCGAACGAATGCTCGGGCGTGGTTTCCACGAAAAGCAGGCGCGTGTCCGCCGGAACGTCCAAACCGATTGCCGCGGCCAATTTTGCGGCATCGCGGCCCACACAATCGCGGTTGACCGTACCCTTGCCGTCCGGGCCGATATCTTTAAGCAGAATGGGTTCAAGCCGTTTGGCCTGATCAGCGGACAGTTCAACAGCCTTGTGTTTTTCCATCCCGTCTTTCAACTGGTCGCAGATGCAGGAGACGGCAATGATTTCCTTTTCGTCGGCGCATATAATATTGTTGTCAAACGATGCGCCCCAGACAATGTCACGGGCCGCGCGCGCGATGTCGGCCGTTTCATCAACGACAACCGGCGGGTTGCCCGCGCCGGCGGCAATGAGCCTTTTGTCCGTATGTTTGCGGGCGGCGTGCACAACAGCCTCGCCGCCGGTTACCGTCAGAAGATGGATGCCCGGATACCGGAACAGACGTTGCGCCGTTTCTATATTCGGTTCGGCAACGGTCGTCACTACGTTGTTCGGCCCCCCTGCCGCGACAACCGCTTCGTTGAGCAGGGAAATTGTGCGCTGGGACACTTTTTTTGCTGCCGGGTGAGGCGCGAAAACAACGGTATTGCCTGCGGAAATCATGCTGATGGCGTTGTTGATGACTGTGGCCGCCGGGTTGGTGGACGGCGTTACCGAGGCGATAACGCCCCATGGGGCGTTCTCGATCAGGGTCAGCCCCTTGTCGCCGCTCAGGGCCACCGGCGTCAGACATTCCGGCCCCGGCGTCAGACGGGACTGGGAAACATTTTTGAAAACCTTGTCTTCAACCCTGCCCATGCCGGTTTCAGAAACAGCCTGCTCGGCCAGTTCACGCGCGTGGCGTTCGCCGGTCTGCCGAATGGCGTTGACAACGCATTCACGCGCAGATACGGTGCGCAATGCCTTCTGGGCGTTGTGCGCTTCGGCGACGGCGTCATCAAGATCCTGAAACACGCCGGGCGCGGCCGGTTGCCTGGCGGCAGGCGACGACGGCGCGCCGTTCAGCGACGCCAGAACAGTACGAACAATTTGCTCGATTTCCTTGGTGTTGATATCCATAAAATCACCTATTTGTGGTAAACGATGCTGTCTTTGACCACTACCTCGTCAACGATGCCGATAACGCTCATATCAATAGGAACGTCATTGCTTATTGTTTTACGCGCGGAACTGCCCTGTACGACAAGCACCCATTCTCCATTGCCGGCGCCTATGCCGTCGGCCGCGACATGGGTTTCCCCCAACGGCGCGCCATCCGGCCCGATAAGGTCTATCAGCAGCAACCGGTCCTGTTCAAATCCGCTGTGCTTGACTGTGGATACCACCTGCCCAATGACGACTGCGAGTTTCATGATATTCTCAAAAATGGGTTAAAAACCGTCCCGTTTCGTGCAAAACGGAATGTACGCGCTCAATTGCGCAATAACCGCTCTGGCCGATGCCGGGGTCATGTCCGGCATCGGCGTGGAGCGTCCATCAGTCGTCAAGGCTGCCGGTCATCTTGATCGGGAAAATTTCTTCCAGATCGCCATGAGGGCGCGGAATAACGTGAACGGAAACGAGTTCGCCGATGCGCTGCGCCGCGGCTGCCCCCGCGTCGGTGGCGGCTTTACAAGCCGCGACGTCACCGCGAACCAGAGCGGTCACCAGGCCGCCGCCGATCTGCTTGTAGCCGACCAGTTTGACGCGGGCGGCTTTAACCATGGCGTCGGACGCCTCAATCAGCGCAACCAGACCTTTTGTTTCAATCATGCCTAATGCTTCCATAATGCATCTCCACTTGGTTGAAAATAACCCGAATCAGTCCGGGCATGACAGAGCAGTAAAAAGTAAAAATTACTGCTTTCCTTAATTTCTGTATGTTAACTCGCCCTCCCCGGATCAGCCATTTTTATGGCAAGAAGGGCGGTTTCCACCATATCCTCGGCGCTGCAACCACGGGACAGATCATGCATGGGAAATTTCAAGCCCTGGGTCAGGGGGCCGAGCGCAGTATACCCTGCCAGATGCTGGACAAGCTTGTAGCCGATATTGCCCGCGGACAGATTCGGGAAAACAAACACGTTGGCGTTGCCGCCTATCGGACTGTCCGGGACTTTTCGCTCGGCCACCGCCGGCACGGCAGAGGCGTCAAACTGTAATTCGCCGTCCACGACAAGAGATGAATTGCTTTTTCTGACCATCTCCGTGGCATTGCGCACAGCTTCGGCCAACGGGTGATTGGCGCTGCCCTTGCTGGAAAAAGAGAGCATGGCGATACGGGGTGTTTCGCCTGTGAGGTTCTGATAGCTGACTGCGGCGGACAGGGCTATATCGGCCAGTTGCTCCGGCGTGGGTTCCGGAATGACGGAGCAATCGGCAAAGCCGAACACGCGCCCGCCATCCGGCGACACCATGAAGAAAATGGATGACAGCGTACGGTTGCCTTCGGCCAGTCCTATAACCCTCAGGGCGGCGCGCAAGACCAGCGAGGTGGGCGAGGTGTTGCCGGCTATGCAGTAATCGGCCTCGCCGGCCGCCAGCATCATGGCACCGAACCAGAGAGGATTTGCAAGTTGCGTACGGGCTTCTTCCGGCATCAGGCCCGGCTTTTGTTCCACCCGTTGCGCGGTAAACCGCGCAAGCAGAGGGGAATGCTCGGGATCAATAACTGAAATCCCGCCGAGTCTGACGGCATGGCGATGACAAAAACAGCGCAGGGCAAAGGGATTGGCAAGCAGTACAGGATGGGCGTACCCCTGCTCAGCCATTTGCAAAGCGGCCTTGACCGCGCGCAGGTCAAGGCTGTCCGGAAAAACCACTCTGCCTGGATGCTCTCTGGCCCATTTGGCGGCATTTTCTATCAGGTTCACGCTTTCATCCTTTCCGGCGGGACAGTTTTGCCCTGCTCGGCCAGATATGTGAGCAGCATCAGCACATAGACGGCGCTGCTCAGTCTGTTCAACCCCTGCATAATGTCCGGCCTTGTAACGGTGAAATCCCGCGCGATATAAACATCGGCGGCGTACAGTTCAGCTTCGCGTATCAGGGCACGCAGCAGATTGAGCCTGGCGACCTGCGCCCCATGTTCGACCAGGGGCAATAAATGATCATGCCCCAGGTACTTCAGCGGATTGTGCGAGATGGCATGTATTGTTTCTTCATCCAGATCACCCATGGCGATTGCCGGCATCTGCCCGCCGGTGACTTCAGACTTGAGCACATTGCCCAGGGCCGAACGGATGTCGGCCAGCCAGAGCGCCAGCGTCGGGCAGGCGTCTTGCGGGACAAATTCCGTCTGTACAAGCACGGCCTGGGCGATGGCGCTGTCCAGTTTGCCGCGCAGTTTGAGACGCGGGTCATTTTTGGAGATCAGTGTGCTCGCGTCCAGGTGGGTCAGCGTGTCCGGTTTTTTCTGTATGGGCTGGCGGCACATCAGGCAGGAACTTGTTTGCCGTTCGTTGCCGCCTGTCAGCGGGTTGACCCGCTTTGACCCTGTTTCATCAAGAAACACCCTGCCCGATTCATCGGTATATCTGACAGTGATTTTTCGTCCGTTCAGCAAACCCTGGGCAGCGGGGGTCAAACGCGAACCGGCCGGCAGACGGATTTCCGTGCCGTGCCCGAGGCTGAAACGCTCTCTCAGCCAGGTTTCTGTGATGTATTGGCCCATTACATCCCCATCAGCATTCCTGCCAGTTCGCAGGATAAGCGATAAACAAAAATTTTACTCTGGTCGGGGTGCCGAACTCAATACTTGTATTTTTCGGAATAAAGATGACGTCGCCGGCCTTGCCGACGACGGTTTCACCTGCGCAGCGGATGTGCAGTTCGCCTTCCTGCACAAAATCTATCTCGTCATAGGTCAATGTCCAGGGAAAGAAACAGTTCTCCCAGGCCATGAATCCGGCGGCCATCGAACTGCCGTCATCAGCGGTCACAACGTCAATGACGCCCACCCGGTTTTCCCTGCCGGCGCCGTCAAATATTCCCATTTTGATGGTGTCGCCGGATACGTGTTTGATGCCTTTGCCGGTAGTTTGCGACTGAAAGCCGCTTTCCGGCGGCGCGGATGACGTCTGACCGGCCGCTTGCTGACCGGCGACTTTTTTGACCAGTTGATCAACAACGTCCGCCGGAACGCTGCCTGAAGGCAACTTGGCCAAAACTGCCGCGCGAATGGCGGCCAGATCGCTGGTTGTCGGTTGTCCGATCGCGCCCGGCGCGCCGGCATCCGGCCGGTTTGTCCGCGCGGCGATGGTTTCCACCAGTTCCAACCCGAGTTGTTCCGCCACCAGACGCGCCTCCGGAGTGACGATGCATTGCGGCAGGGCGACTTCAATACGCTTTTTCCCCGCCAGTTTTTCCTGGCGCACTGTTGCTGCGGTAATCAGACATTTCATGACGTTGTGCTCCTTGCATTGCCGTCTGGCGGGCTTCCCAAAAGATATGTTTTCAAGCGTTCCATGCTTTGCCGATCGTGGCTGGAGGTGCGGAAGATTGGTCCGCAAAATCCTTTATCGCGCAACATGTTTTCAATAACATCGGGTTCAGCGTCCGGCAGATCCGTTTTTGTGATGACGCCGACCAGCCGTTTGCCTTTATATATATTGAGCAGGCCGGGCGGCAGACGGTATTCCGGATCGTTGCACGGATGCACATAGATGATAGTGTCCACATCGCTGGAGGTGCTGATCAGCGCGTGATAGAGCCTCGGATAGCTGAAATATTCACCCGGCGTGTCGATGCCGTTAATTTCAAATTCAACGGCCTGAGTTTTGCGAACATCTCCTTTGCTGTCGGAAAGAACCTTGAACAACGTGGATTTGCCTGCTGCGACAGGGCCTATCAGCATGAATATTTCCTGTTTATCCATATAGTTACGTCCGAGTAATCGTGCAGGGCGCGTAATCAAGCAATGTAGCCAGGGTATCGACAACTTTACGCAAGGATTCCTCAACCGCGCCGATTGAGCCGTAAATAACAAGCGCGCCGGTGAAACGGTCCAGAAAACCTATTTGAATATCGGCGGCCTTGGTGGCGATGTCTCCGGCGATCATGGCGGTTTCGCCGGGCGTCAGGGTCATGATGCCTATGGCCTCGGCGCTTGGGATGCCGATTTTTTTGGGCAGGTCGGCAGTGGGACGAGCAATCAGGTGCGCCAGCGTCACCTGTTTTCCCGGAACGAATTCCTGAATAATTCGCTCTTTGTCCATCATCTGGACAACTCCCTGATTTTTTGTCAAGTTACGATGGAAATACTCATCTTGTCATTTTGGTGTAGCTGTCCGCTCAATCCATGTCAAGATAAGGGCGGGCCTGTTTTCTCTTTTTTTACCCTGCACGGGAGCGCTGTATGAAAAATCTGCGAAAAGCGGCTGAATCGGGTGACGCTGACGCGCAACTGCAACTTGGCTTTGCCTATCTTAATGGTGAGGGCGTTGCCAGGAATGAGGCCAGGGCGGTTGAATGGTGGATGAAAGCGGCTGAACAGGGCAACGACAAAGCGCAGTTCAATCTCGGCGTTGCTTATGACAAGGGGGATGGCGTTGCCAGGGATGAAGCGAAGGCTGTCGAGTGGTGGATCAAGGCGGCCGAACAGGGCAACCTGAAGGCTCAATATAACCTTCTGCGCGCCTACGCGCATGGCGAGGGTGTTGTTCAGGATGAAAAAAAAGCTCTGAAATGGTTACTAATGATGGCTGAACAGGGTGACCTCGCCGCCCTGTCCGCCCTGAAAAAAATGAACGCTGTCCGGCTGACAGAAAAATTTTGAAGACAGGCAAAAATGCCGTCAGTCGACAGCCTGCGTGAGCTTTCTTGCCGCCAATTACGCGGCATTCCCATAAAAAAATCGGGCGCCGCGTTCCTGACTGATCAGGAACGCGGTGCCCGGCGTTGCATTCAGGCTTTTTTGCGCCGTTCCCACAAACGCATTTCTTTCATCTTTTTTCTGCGTTCGCGCAACAGCGCCTTTGCAATCAGCGGTGTTTTCTGTTTCAGACCCCATTTTTCCTTGTATTCTTCCGCAGTCAGGCCATGAATGGCAAGATGCCGGGCGGAAAGAATCTTGAATGTTTTACCGCATTCCAGGCAGGAAACAGACTTTTCCTTGATGCTTTTCGTTGCGTCAACATCTGTCTGAAACTCCTCTGCCTGTTGCGAACAGGTCGCGATGGCGCGAATATTGTGCGAAAGTTTTTTGACCATCGAGGTGATTTCATCTTCCGTCATTGCTCTCGTAGACGCTTGCGCTTTTACGATAGCCAAGGCTTCAATGATATAATCATCCATTCCTTACTCTCCTTTTCAGGTAAACGTAGTATTGTGTATAGGTAAATCTGGCATACCATAAATGCTTCCACAGGGTTTGGCAAGAAATAATTTTACAGCGAAAGTAAATAACATTGCGGCGAAAATGTTCTTTGCCAACTTGCCGTCAGTCGGGTTACATTTGTCCGTCCGACGCAAGCCGTTTTATTCAACTGTAAATTGAAGGTGAAAGGTGCGTCTTGAGCAAAATTTTTTCCGTTGCCGGCCCCCGAACACATATCATCATTTTTGCCCTTATCACAGCGCTCTGCCTGCTCGGCGACTCCATGCTGTATGTGGTGCTTCCCGTTCATTATGAAGAAGCCGGGCTTGCATCACTGTGGGAGGTCGGCATCATACTCGCGACCAACCGGCTGGCGCGTCTGCCCCTTAACCCCTGCATCGGCTGGTTTTATTTGCGCTTCAGTGAAAGAACCGGGATTTTCATCGCCACTGTTCTGGCTGTCGCGACAACACTGTCCTATTCCATTCTTCCCGGCCTCCTGTTCTGGATTGTCGCGCGTTGCGTCTGGGGTGTGGCCTGGACATTGCTGCGTCTGGGCTCCCTCTTCTGCATCCTCAAACTTTCCACGCCGGAAAATCGCGGAGAATACACAGGGCTGTATAACGGCCTGTACAGGCTGGGCAGCCTTTTCGGCATGCTGCTGGGGGGGATTCTGGCCGATGCCATCGGTTTTGCGACAACAGCCGTCATTTTTGGCGGCGTTTCCGCCTTGTCCGTGATTGCCGTTTTCTTTTTCATCCCCAAGGGCGAACCTTCGCGCCATGACGCGTCGTCCGCGGAAAGCGTTTTCACCAGCCTCAAACTTGCGGCTCAGGATCCAAAAATATTGTGGACAGTGGCGGCGGGCGGTTTTATAGCTTTCTCGACCCAGGGCGTCGCAACCTCCACGTTAAGTCATCTCATCGCGGAGCATACCAACGGCGGCGTCACCCTGATCGCCACGTTCATCGGCGCCGCTTCGCTGAGCGGATTTTTTCAGGCTCTGCGCTGGTTGTGGGAACCCTGGCTTTCTCCGTTCATCGGCAGGGTGTCCGATACGCGCTATGGCCGCCCCTCCATGCTCTGCGCCGCCTTTGGTCTGGGCATCGTCATGTTCGCCCTGCTTGCTCTGCCGCTGCCGGTTCCCCTGTGGTTCGTCTGTCTGCTGGGCATGCTGTTGACGGCAACGCTGCTGACCACGCTCATTGAGGCGTCAGCCTCTGATCTGGCCTCTCTTTCCGGGGGGCGTGTTCTGCTGATGGCCTATGCCCTTACCACGGATGTAGGGGCCGCGCTTGGTCCGCTGATGGCTTACAGCCTGAACGAAATAATGGGCATTAACGCTGTGTATGCCGTCAACGCCCTGTTGTTCATGATTTTTTTCATCCGCTGGACGTCATGGAGAAAGGCCGGGTAACGGTTTACAGCAACAGTCCGCCCGGAACCGGCACGCCAAGCAGCACGGAAAAACCCAGCCAGACGGCGAGGCACATGATTGCCGTCAGCAGGCAGGCCGACAGAAGAGCGGATACTTTCGTATCATTGAGGATCATGGCCGAACAAAAAAGAAACAGCGCGCTCGCCGCGTAAAAGCCCAACACAGGAACAAGGACTATGTAGGCGGCGGAGGTGAAAACGATAACGCCCACGCGGCGGAAAGCCACCGGCTCTTCGTCGCTTTTCATCGTTTTGCCCGCATTTTTGCGCCGTTGCTTCAGGCCGTTGAACAGTATGTAGCCGCCCAAAAGCACGATAAACAGGAGGATGCAGGACGGATAGCTCCTGCCCACGCCTTCCAGTTCACCCAGTTGCGTATAAAAAGCGCCCGCGAGAAGCAGAGAAAAAACTCCGGCCGATATATCGGACATGGCGGAGGAAGCACTTGCCAATGCCTCCCGCGTTACGTCCGAAGATTTTTTGCGCCGCCGGCTCAGCAGCCAGGGAGTGGCAAGAGAAAGCAGGGTAAGGCAAATCAGGGTCATGGCGATGGAACTGTTCAGAAACACCTGCAAGACAGAGCCGTCGGACGCCTTGGAGAGGCTGACGCATTTGCCGAAATTCTCGTCAATCATCGGGCCGAGAATGATGCCGAGGGCCATTGCGCCGCAGTCCAGCTTGACCCGGTTGCAAAAATAGCCCAACAGACCGAAAAGGAACACCACCCAGATGTCCAGCGCACTGTTGCGGATGGCGTAGGAGCCGATTGCGGAAAGCACCACGATGGCGATGGCCACAAAGGTCAGGCGAATGCTCAGCAGGCGCACAAGCACCTTGATGAGCAGCAGGCCTATGGGAATCATCAGCAGGTTTACGACAAACTGCGACATGATAAAGGTGTAGGCCAGATCGCCCGTTACGGTAAAAACCCTGAAGCCCGGTTGAATGCCCTTGGCCAGCAGAGCGCCCAGAATCACCGCCGCCACCGCGCTGCCGGGGATGCCAAGGGTCAGCATCGGAATGAGCGAACCGCCGATAACGGCGTTATTCGAGCTTTCACTGGAGGCAATCCCCTCAACAATGCCTGTGCCGTAGCGGTCGGGATTTTTGTCCCATCGCTTGCTTTCGTTGTAGGCGATGATGGCGGCGATTTCTCCCCCGGCGCCGGGCAGCATGCCGACAAGGGTGCCGATAATGGAAGAGCGCAGAAGCACCGTCTTGCATTTTCCGGCCAGTTGGCGCGCCACCCAGCGCAAACTGCCCGGTTCGGGCGCATACTGCGCGATGAAGGGCTTGTAGCTCCCGATCAGGTACAGAACCTGGGAAAAAGAAAACAGGCCGATCATGGCGGGGATGACTTCCACCCCCTGGATGAGCGGATAATAGTCAAAGGTAAAGCGCGGTATGCCCGCGTGCGGATCAAGGCCTATCGTGGCCACCAGCATGCCTATAGCGCCGGAAACAAGCCCCTTGAGCATATTTCCCGAGGACATGACCGCGATGGTGGACAGCCCGAACAGACACAGCCAGAAGCCTTCCGGCCCGCCGAACTTGACCGCGAAATGCGCCAGGGGGACGGCCAGAAAGAGCAGAAAAATGTTTCCCACAGTGCCGCCGAAGGCGGAAGACAAAAGGGACGTCATCAGGGCTTTGTCCGCCTTGCCCGCCTGACACATGGGCCAGCCGTCAAAGGTGGTGGCGACGGATGAGGGCGTGCCGGGCGTGCAGATAAGACAGGCCGAATTGGAGCCGCCGTAAATGGACCCGGCATAGATGGCCCCGAGCATGACAAGGCCGTTGGTGGAGTCCATGGAAAATGTGACCGGCACCATGAGCGCCACCCCCATGGTGGCCGTCAATCCCGGCATGGCGCCGATGATGATGCCCCCGGTAAGGCCGGCGATCATCAAGAAAATATTCAGCGGCTCAAAAACATGGACAAGAGCTGGCAGGATAAATTCATTCATGGGATCCCCAATGGTGCATATCTTTCACGATAATGCCCTGCCTTTTTCGTCCGGCGCGCAAGTCGCGCGCCGGACGAAAAAGGGGTCAAACTGAAGACAACAGCGTCATTTCTTTGCGAATGCCGCCTTGATGTCGGCGTCAAGGCTTTTCATGTAGGTGAACAGAGCCTCGCCGTCCAGATACTCGGCGGGCTGTCCGGCCGTTTTCATATCTTTCAGGTATTCGGGATCCAGAGCGATTTTCTTGAACACATCCCGCAAAAAGGCGAGTTGTTCTGGGGCGATGCCCTTGGGCGCAACGAAAGCGCGGCGGATATCGGAAACGATATCAAAGCCTTCTTCCCGCAAGGTGGGAACATTGGGAAGAAAATCGTTGCGCTTTTCAGCGGCAAGGGCAAGCACGCGCATTTCTTCAAGGCTGCGCATGACATCGTTCAGGTTGCCGAACATGGCGTCGATTTCGCCGCCGATAAGGGCCGCGTTCTGGTCGGCCGCGCCCTTGTAGAATACTTCTGTTACCGGGAAGCCGAGTTTTTTCTGCACGTCAAGATACATCAGGTGATGCCCGCTGTTGGGGCCAACCAGACCTACCTTGAGTTTGCCGGGGTTCGCCTTGGCGTAGTCAAAAACTTCCTTCGCGCTTTTGAACCTGCTGTCCTTGCGCACCGCGACGGCTTGCGGATCGTTCACAACCTGGCATATGTAATCGAAATCATTGATCGTGAACTGGGCTTTCTGTGTGACGGCCTGGATAACCAAGTGGGGTATGTTGATGCCGCCGATGGTGTAGCCGTCTTTTTTCGCCATGGCAATTTCCCCGAAACCGATCGCGCCGCCAGCGCCGGGCTTATAGACAAAAACCCATTGCTGTTTGACGTGTTTGTCCCAGTATTTTTGCATGATGCGCGCCTGCACGTCACTGGAGCCGCCTGCCGTGAAGGCGATAATCATGTTTACCGGTTTGTCCGGGTAGGCGGCGGCAAAAACCTGACCGGCCGCGACCGGCAACAGCAAAGCCGCCGTCAGGACGGCTTTCGTCAGAAAACGGATTCTCATAAGAACCTCCATTTGGTAAGATGGCCCTTGTTACGCGCTTTCATACAACTTGGTCATGATGAATTCCCGGTGTCCGAGGGCTTCGGCCGAGGTATTGCGGCCGTTGCAGGTGCGGAACATCATTTCAAGAAGTTTGTCCCCGGCCTGGTCCAGGTTAAGCTCACGGCGCAGAATGCCGGAAACATCCACGTCGATATGCTCGTTCATGGTGCGCACGGTGCGGGGGTTGGCCGAAAGCTTGATCACGGGCAGCACCGGGTTGCCGATGATATTGCCCTGTCCGGTGGGGAAGAAGTGAACCACAAAACCGGAGGCGGCGGCCAGCGTGAGCATCTCCGCCGCGGCGGAAGAGGAATCCATAAACCACAGGCCGGGCCCGGTGGGGGATTCGGCCTTGTCCAGACAACCGATAACCGGGGCCTTGCGCCCGATTTTCTGGACGTTGCCCAGGGCCTTTTCCTCAATGGTCGTCAGGCCGCCTTCGATATTGCCCTTGGTGGGCTGGGAGTCGCACAAATCGTCAACCTTGTGGTCGTCAATAACTTTGGCATAGCGGTCAAAGAAGAACTTGAACCTGGCCCGGACTTCCTCGTTGGCGCACCGGGCTTCCACAAGGTGTTCGCCTCCGGTGATTTCCGTGGTTTCACCAAAAAGCGTGGTCGCCCCCGCTTCCCATAGTTTGTCAAAGGCGTTGCCCACAGTGGGGTTTGAGGCCAGCCCGGAGGTGGTGTCGGATTCGCCGCATTTGCAGGATACCCAAAGCTTGTCTGTTTCGCATTCGGTTCGCTGAAGTTCCGTTGCGTATTGCACAAATTCTTTGGCTTTGAGGGAGGCCCGGCGGATTGTTTCCAGATCGCCGTGCTGTTCAATGCCGAATCCGACAACAGGTTTGCCTGTTTTGGCGATGCCGTCCACAATGCGTTGCGCCCAGATTGGTTCAATGCCGATGACCACCACAGCGGCCACATTGGGGTTGCAGCCGACGCCGATCAGGGTGCGGAAATGCAGTTCCAGGTCTTCGCCGAACTGAAGACGCCCGTAGGCGTGGGGCAGGGCCATGGTGCCCTTGATGTTGTTTGCCACCGA
>JAISZT010000016.1 GCA_031284485.1 Desulfovibrio sp. | reverse complement strand
GGCAAACGGCGACAGGGTCTGCCGTTTCAAAGGTGAAGTCGTGGCATAACCCGGCAACTGCTTGTGGTACACGTCATTCAAAAAGGTAAAATATTGTGAATTCTGTCGCGGAAACATTTCTTAATTATTTACGCGATATTATTTACAATCCGACCCGCGCCAAGCTGGACTTGGAACAGATCCCCGAGGATTTCCGCGATCTTGGACAGGGGCTACAGTACCTTACCGATTGTATTTTTGAGGCCAAGGAGATAGCCAAGGCTCTGTCCCAAGGGGACCTGGACGGCAAACAGCCATCGCGCGAGAACGAACTGGCCGCGCCACTGAAATCGTTGCAGGCCTCACTGAAGCATCTGACATGGCAAACCCAGCGGATAGCCTCGGGAGACTATGGTCAGCGTGTTGAATTTATGGGTTCTTTTGCAACGAACTTCAATTTGATGGTGCAACAGCTGGAAGAACGCCGAAAAATTTACGCTGACGAAAGATCCAAACTATCACGATATGTAAATCTGCTGCTCGACAACTGTATTGATATAATTTTATTGTTTGACACTAAGGAGCAGCTTGTTCTGGCCAGCAAATCCTATCTGCAAAGCAGTCGTACGCCTGATGCGGACGCAATACTGGGTGCATCTTTCGGCTCGATCTTTTCATCAGTGCTTGAGCAAGAAGATTTACAGCATCTACAGAACCTGTTTCGGACTTCCCTGACAGACAAACAATCATCTGATACTGAACTGGAAATTGATTTCGGACAGGATGGAACCCCGCGGCATTACAGCATCGCCATGACGCCCATGCTGAATGAAGAGGCGTCGCCGGTGGGTGTGATAGCAATTTTTCACGATTCCACGGCGATTGTTCAGGCGCAACGCGCGGCCGAAGCTGCGCAGAAACATGCCGAACACTCCAACCGCGCCAAGTCGAATTTTCTTGCCCGCATGAGTCATGAAATGCGTACGCCCATGAACGCCATTATGGGCATGACAACCATCGCCAGAACAGCCGAAGACAAAAAACGCGTTGAATATTGTCTGGATAAAATCAATGAAGCTTCGCAACACATGCTGGAAGTTATCAATGATGTTCTTGACATGTCAAATATTGAAACAGACAGACTTAAACTGTCATATAATGAGTTTAATTTTGAAAGCATGATAAAGCGTACGACAGACGCCATAACATTCCAGATAGAAGAACAACGGAAAAAATTCATTGTTGATTGTGATAAAAATATTCCGGAACGCATTATAACAGACGAAAAACGTCTCTCACATGTTATCACCAATCTTCTTTCAAATGCCGTTAAATTTACGCCTGAGCATGGTGAAATATCGCTGAAAGCCACTGCCAAAGCAAGAGAAGACAATTGGTGCACACTGCATTTTGAAATAACAGACACAGGCATAGGCATCCAAAAAAATCAGCAGCAGCGCCTGTTTCTTCCCTTTGAACAGGCGGAAGACGGTTTTTCCCGCAAGTTTGCCGGCACGGGGCTTGGATTGGCCATCGCAAAACGCCTTGTCGAAATGATGGACGGGTGTATATGGGTCGAATCCGAACTGGGCCAAGGCGCTTCTTTTTTCTTTGAAATCAAGGCGCAGACAACGGCGCAAAAAATAATCTCTGGTCAGTCGAAAACAGATGATACATCCGACTGTGCCCGCAATACCGTCAATTTTGCCGGCAAGCGCCTGCTGATCGCGGAAGATGTGGAAGTTAACCGCGAAATCATAGCCGCGCTTCTTGAGGACACAGGCGTTGACATCACCTTTGCCTGCGACGGCGCGGAAGCTGTTGAAAAATTTTCAACGGCAAAAGTGCCTTTCGATCTTGTCATGATGGATATCCACATGCCGGAAGTGGACGGTTATGAAGCGACGCGGCGTATACGCGCTTCCGGTCTGCCGCAGGCGGACGTCATCCCCATTATCGCCATGACGGCAAATGTTTTTCAGGAAGACATCGCCAATTGTATCGCTTGCGGTATGAACGACCACCTTGGCAAACCCATAGAAATCGACACGGTCATCGCGACGCTCAGTCAATACCTGATCTAGGATTTATTCATAAAAAATATGAGGATAATATAATGCCGGTTGCGGATTTTCCCCTAGGACCACTACAAACAAACAGTTATCTCATTCACAATGAAGTGCAGGCCGTGGCCGTTGATGTGGGCGGGGATCCCGCGCCCATGATTGCCTATCTCGCCGGGCACAACCTGCGTCTGGCCGCAATTTGCATTACTCACAGGCATTTTGATCACATCTACGGAGTGGCTGAACTTGCCGACGCCGCGGGCACTCCTGTTTATACCCCCAGCGGCGATGACTGCCTGATGGCTTCTGAATCAGCGCAGGGCGGCATATGGGGTTTCCCGCCCGTACCTCCTTTTAAAACTCTGCCCATGCCCATGGGCAAAACTTTGTTCGGTGGTGTGGAATGTGAAGTGCTGCACACGCCGGGGCACACGCCCGGCGGGGTTTCACTGTATTTTCCGGCTGAAAAAATTGTTTTCACCGGTGATGCGCTTTTTTATCGCTCCATAGGCCGCACGGATTTCCCCGGAGGAGACCACGCCACACTGCTGCGCTCCATCGCTGAAAAACTTTTTACGTTGCCCGAGGACACGATCGCCTGGCCCGGCCACGGCCCCGCCACAACTATTGGTGATGAACGCAGGCATAACCCGTTTTGCGCCGATTTCACTGCATGACGGATGCCCTTGTCCTTTTATGCAGCCCACGTCCTGACGGCGTTTCCGATACACTGGCGCGCCTTTTCGCCCAAGGCGCCACGGGCGCGGGCGTATCCGTGCGCATCACAGCCCTGCGTGATTACAATATTTCGCCCTGCGTGGGATGCATGCGCTGCGTCAATCCGCCGCACAACTGCGTCTTAACAAATTCCGATATGCCACAGAAAAATCGGGATCAGGCCGAAAAAATTTTCACCCTGTTTGCAGCTGCTCCACTGGTTTTTTTGGCCACGCCCATTTATTTTTATTCTCTGCCTTCCGGATTCAAGGCATTTATCGACAGGGGACAGCGTTTCTGGGCTGCGAAGGAATACAGGCTCCACCATGAAGCACGGCCGGCACATCCCATAAAGCCCGTGCTGGCAGGTCTGACAGCAGGGAGAAGACGCGGCAGACGCCTCTTTACAGGGGCGTTGCTCACACTCAAATATTTTTTGACGCCCCTGGACGCGCATCTGTGCGAAGCGCGTTTTTTGCGCGGCATGGAACATACGGCCGATCTGCTGGAGCAACAGGGCGTCTGCGAAAAATTACGCGCCTGGGGCCGCAAATGGGGCGAGAGGATCACAACCATGCACCATTATTCCCTGTGACTTTGTTCAAAAAATTCTTCCACGCGCTGGAACTGGGCCAAACACGCTGTGTTCACTGTCTGCGCCCCTTCTCCCCATCGGCATCAGTTTCCTCGTTCCAATCACCTTGCGCCCCGCCTGAAGCCGGTGCGTTGCTCTGCCCTGACTGTGAAGCGCTTTTCACACCCTACAGCGGGCCGCGCTGCCCACTGTGCGGACTGCCCAATACATCAACGGAGGCGCTGTGCGGCAGTTGTCTGCAACATCCTCCACCGTGGGATGGTCTTGGATATCACGGCATATACCAAGGGGCGCTGCGCGATGCGTTACTGCGGCTCAAGTTTGCCGGAGAAATTTCCCTGGCGCCCCTGCTTGGGACATATCTGCATGGGGCTGCCGCCAATCTGCCCCGCCCCGATGCCCTTGTAGCTGTGCCGCAACATCCTGCGCAACTGCGCAAACGCGGTTTCAATCAGGCCCATGAACTCGCCAAGGAACTGCACAACCTGTGCGGCGTCCCCCTGCGTCCGGAACTCCTGTTTCGTCCAAGGCCGCACACGCCGCAGTCCGGACTTTCCGCTTCAGATCGCCGCCGCAATATGAATAATGCCTTTTTTGCGGAATACGCCGCAACGGGGCTGGTTCTCTGGCTCATCGACGACATAATGACCACGGGCGTCACCCTGTCGGCGTCTGTCAAGGCGCTGCGGAACGTCGGCGCGCAAAAGGTGCATGTTCTCTTTGTGGCCCGCACACCGCTCACCTGATAACATATTGATTAAACATAGTTATTTATCTATACTTTTCTTGCTGGATATACATGACAAACTCACAGGTTTTTGTTATCGAAAATCAGCTTTGACGATTGTCGTCATCACCACACAGGGCATCAGGCCGGGAGCTACCATGCCGCTTCTCCATTTCACGCTCAAACGCATATTTTCATGCTCCGTCATCTGGCTGTCGGCATTTTGTGCGGCGCTCTGCTGCCCGCTGCCAGCAACAGCGGTTTCCGCCCCGGTCACGCTTCTCGTGCCGAGCCGCCCAAGTGTGGAAGAAAACGCCCTAGGGCAGCCGCAAGCTGAAACAGCTACTCCGAATATCTCTGAAGAAGTCGATGTGCTGATCACCATGATGCGGCCGTTCGCCCATGACAATATGATGATGGACATACCGCAGCTTTTCACCGTGCTGCGCTATGACAGCGACACGCCTGCAAAAGATGGCGTATTGCAGCCCGAACGACACAATCTGCTGGGTGATGTGGAGGAAATCCGCTACCTGGATAAAAAAGCCTGGGCCGCCAATATAGCCCTTGCCAAGCCTGGTCTCTACCAGTTCATTATTGAGGCCCGCCCCTGGTGGGACGCGTCACGCCAATATTTTGTCCAGCATTATGTCAAAACCGCCTTGCCAGTGTACGGGGTGGAACGAGGATGGGACGTCCCAGCCGGTCAACGTTTCGAGATCCAACCCCTGACCCGTCCTTTCGGCCTCACGGCACCCTCGCTGTTTTCGGGACGAGTGCTGCTCAATGGAGAGCCGATGCCGAACGCGACCCTGCGTATGGCCCGGGTCAATACCGATAAAAGCAGCGTGCCCACATCCTGGCACGAAGAACTCGCGGCCATGACGGACAACGCCGGGCAGTTCGCCTTTGTACTCAATCTTCCCGGCTGGTGGTGCTGTATGGCTATTGCGCCGGGCGCTCCCCTGCACGGGCCGGACGGACAAATGCGCCCGCTGGAGATGGGCGCGCTGTTCTGGCTTTATGTTGACGCCCCCATACCGATGGCAGGTGACAAAGCGCGTCAACAACAGCATTGACTTTCCGGCGGAAATACGTATATGATAAAAATCTCTTGAAATTTTAACAATCCGGGATTGCACATGAAACCGTACATACTTCTGGCCGTATTGACTCTGCTTCTCACACTTTTCTATCTACCTGAAGACGCGGACGCCGCGCGCTTTGGCGGCGGACGGTCGTTTGGCGGAAAGCCCTTTATGAGCACGCCTTCCCCCGCTCCCAATACGCTCCGTCAAACCCCATCCGCGACCCAGCAGCCGGGCAGATCGGCGGCGCAAAATCAGGGCGCGGCAGCAAGCGGCGCGTCACGCGGCATGTTCGGCGGCATGGGCGGCCTGTTCGGCGGTTTGCTGGCCGGCACGCTGATCGGCTCCCTGCTTTCCGGACATGGATTTGCCGGCGGCGGATTTATGGACATCCTCCTTTTCGGCCTGCTGATCTACCTCGGTCTCAAACTCTTTACCAAAATGAGAACCCGCACAGCCGAAGCGACAGTCGGCGGCGATGCGTCCATGACCGCGCACCAATACGCCGGCACACAACAAGATGCAAGAAATACAACTGGATGGGATATGTTGCGCGGCACAGGCAGCGATGATGTCCTGCACGTCAACGCCACAGCGTCGGTACCGCAAGATTTTGACTCCGACGAATTTTTGCACGGCGCAAAAATGGCTTACAGCCGCCTGCAAAGTTCCTGGGACAAACGCGATCTGGATGACATCGCCGAATTTACAACACCTGCCGTCATGCAGACAGTGCGCGAACAAATGGAAGCAGACCCCACGCCTTCCACCACAGAAGTGCTGCTGGTCAACGCGCAGTTGCTGGGTGTGGAAAATGACGGGGACTCCCAGCGCGCCGAAGTCTTTTTTGACGTGCTCCTGCGTGAGGACAAGAGCCAGGAAACCCCATCCTGTGTACGTGAAGTCTGGCATTTCGTCCGCCCGCTCTCCGATGAGGGCAACTGGAAACTGGACGGCATTCAGCAGGTAGAGCGTCGTTAATGGAAAACTACGTGGAAAAACACGACAAACTCATGCGTTATCTTGGCATGTCCATTGACATAGCCCGGCAAGGTTACGCAAAAGTGAGTATGCCTCTTAGCGAAAACATTAAAAACGGCATGGGCGTTGCCCATGGCGGCGCGATTTTTTCTCTGGCGGATGTGGCTTTTGGCGCGGCTGTCAATGCGGAAGCGGAAAACTGCGTTGTCAGCCTGTTCACCACCATTGAATTTCTCCGTCCCGGAAAAACCGGACCGCTCACGGCTGAAGCCAATGTGACGCGTGCCGGGCAGCATGTGCAGTCGTATGACGTGAAAGTTTTTGACGGTTCCGGCGAACTTGTCGCAAAATGTATGGCCTCCGGTTTTCAGACAGACATCCCGCTCTCGCAATAAACACAGTGTCCTGTGAACAGACAGCCCCTTCGCGGGGGCTGTCTGTGTGGAAAGCTTCGGGCACATCGGGGGCTTGACCATGGCGGGCACAGATGTTTCATCAGTTTTTCCGCAGCGGTTCCACCGCGTGCCGGATCCGCTGAAGACGGAATGCTGTCGCCGCATTCCGGAACTCGGCCCGAGCCTGCTGTTTTTCTCCGGCGGCACTGCCATGCGGGACACAGCAAGGGTACTCACGAAATATACGCATAACGCGGTGCACATAATGACGCCCTTTGATTCGGGCGGAAGCTCGGCGGCGTTACGAAAAGCCTTCGACATGCCGGCCGTGGGCGATATCCGGGCCAGGATCATGGCTCTTGCCGACCAGAGCGTGAAGGGCAATCCGGAAACCTGCGCCCTGTTCGCCTACCGCTTTCCCAAGGAAGAAACACGGAAAAAACTGCTGCATGAGCTTGGCGCGCTGTGCAAGGGCAGCCATGCTCTGTTGCGCGATGTGCCCGGCCCGTTACGGAAAATTATCCGGAACACGCTGCTTGAATTTCATCAGCACATGCCGGAGAACTTCTCGCTTGAGGGCGCGAGCGTCGGCAACCTTATCCTTGCCGGCGGCTATCTCTCCCGGAAAAGGCATCTTGCCCCGGTGATTTCTCTCTATTCGCGGATGGTGAAGGCTCGGGGCACGGTACTGCCTGTTGTTGATGAAAACGCGCACCTTGCCGTCAGGCTGGAGTCCGGGGATGTTCTTGTGGGACAGCACAGGTTCACAGGCAAGGAAAGCGCGTCGGTGCGATCACCCATCAGGGATATCTGGCTCACGTCCTCGCTGGAAGACGCATCTCCCATACAACTGCGCACGCGCGCCAAACTCAGGGAAATTATCTGGGGAGCGAACCTGATCTGCTACCCGTTCGGGAGCTTCTATTCGAGCCTGATCGCCAATCTGCTGCCCGGCGGAGTAGGGAGGGCCATAGGGGACGCCCCCTGCACCAAGGTCTTTGTCCCAAACCTTGGCCTTGACCCGGAACTGACCGGGCATTCCCTAAAAGATCAGGTTATTGCGCTGCTGCGGCATCTACGCAACGATGACCAGAGCCTGCGGACGCAAGACGTGTTGTCCCTGCTCCTGCTCCACAACGACAACGCCGCCTATGCCGGGGGCGTGCCGCAACGCTGGTTGGCAGAGCAGGGCATGAAAGCCGTGCGCACCCCCCTGGTCACACCGGAATCATCCCCCTACGCATGCCCGCATCTTGTCGCCAAGGCGCTCCTGTCCCTTGCCTGAGGGGCAACAACATGTTTGCCGGGCGCATATCCCTCATTTTGTCACATGATCAAAATCATGTCAGCATCTACATCTGATACCGTTTTCTCTGGCTGCTGTCGTAAACTTCGAAAATAACCCATTATAATACAAGATATAAACAACTCGTTATATTGCATTAGGAATAGGAAATAGTATACTCTCAATAATCATAAAGTTAATTTTTTTAGTCTGTTGGAAGTGTTGGAGGATGAAGAAGATGGGCAGCAAAATTGAGAAACTAAAATTGACATAAGAATTATGAATGAGCCAAAGACCAGACCTGATTGCTCGCCGAAGAAATTCCGTTGTTTCAAAATCGTCATATTTGGTCGGAGCGAGAGGATTTGAACCTCCGACATCCTGCTCCCAAAGCAGGTGCGCTACCAAGCTGCGCCACGCTCCGTGCAAGTGCGTTCTACGGCAAAAAAATGGGGCGAAAGATGGGACTTGAACATCTACTGTTTACTCCCGTCTATCACTGGTTACATTAAGTTTTTATCCAATGAGTTGCCCCCGTAGTTGCCCCCGTATTACATCTGTGAGGCGGTTCAAGTAGCGTTGACATTATGCGGCCTGCCGGCAAGTTTACCTGTACTCGTCTATGTTTTAGTTTTCCGGCAAACCGCCTGCAATACTCATACCCAACTGTTGCGGGCATGGCAAGCACAATCGTTGTGTTGGATTGAAACAGAGAAATTCTGACAGACAAGGAAATGCCAGTTCCTGGCAACCACCAAAAAGATTGACCGCTACTTAAAGATTGACCGCTACTTTTCGTTGGCATAACCTGTCCCTTATGAAAAAAACGGAGTTGGCAAAAGCGATTGTAGCCTACTGCTTCCGCAACGCTGGCATTGAGGTTATCCACGCAGGTCAAACCCCTGTGAGCAAGACGGGTGACTTCTCAGACGTGTTCGTCGTGGATGCGGGCGGCAATAGAATTACATGGGCGGAAGTGAGCAGAATTACGCAAGAGGAAATGCAAGGACTGATACGGACGGCGGTGAATCGCGTCTACGCTGTTTTGGAGCATGAAGGGGATGCAGAGTTTGAAGAAAGGGTTTTGGACTATGCCCTGACGTTCACGCGGGGATGGGATGAACCGAAGGATATTTGACGCAAAAAACACGCATCCGCCATGCTTGCCGGGCGTCTATGATTGCCTAGAAGAAAAACTTGACGTTGCATCAAAGGACAAGGCCAAAAATTTCAAACAAAACAACTGAACTTACAGCGCCTTTAAGTCCAAGTTAATTTCCGCGCCGGAGCATGTCGAAACCATTAAGCTAGGCGCATACAATAAGGCAGGCTATGCCCATAACCACACCCAATTCCACCCCTTCAAAAGACCTCGACCTGCACGATCATCTGGT
>JAISZT010000065.1 GCA_031284485.1 Desulfovibrio sp. | reverse complement strand
CAAACGCATGCCAGGAAAATCAAGCCTGAAAGGCAAAAGATTTAAAATCGCTCTCAATCATGATTTCCTGCTGGAAGCTCTCAGAATTTAGACGCGTCTGCGCTGGGGCGAAGGCGGGGTGCGCTTGACAGCAGCGAGCCTTCTGGGCTAGTATATTGCCCGCGCGAAAGGCGCAGGATTTTATGGAGAGGTGTCCGAGCCGGTCGAAGGAGCTCGCCTGCTAAGCGAGTATACAGGCTTACACCTGTATCGAGGGTTCGAATCCCTCCCTCTCCGCCAGTTTTCAAGTCAGGATATGCCCTGGTATGCCGGGAAGTCTTGCAACACAAGGCTTCCCGGCTTTCTTTCGTTCGATGCCGTCCGATGCAATCCGAAAAAATCCCCCACTTGCCTGGGTATGATCCTGAGTATACCTAGCCCGGATATTGCACAAAAGAATGGCGGCCCTTGCTGTTTTTTGATAGACTTTAGTTAGTTAGGCTAGAATCTAACAGCAGAACCGCCATGACAATTTGTACATCCGATCCAATCAGATTTCCAGGGGTAAATCAGGGTCGCCGCAATCTGCGGCTGTTCATCACGAGGGAAAACATGGAGAATGCGCGAGAGGGTTTGGGAACGGAACGGCTGTGCACGGTGGAATAGGCGGCAACGCCGACTTCCGCGCTTTCCATCATGCCGCGCAGGGTTTCCCGGTCGCGGCTCTCTCCGATAAGCACCACATCCGGGGCGGTGCGCGTGGAATTGCGCGTGGCCGTTAGGAAATCTCCCAAATGGTCCGGTATGGAGCTTTGCGACACCGGCCCGCCTCGGCCCTGAATGGTGTCGTAGTCAAACTCAATGGGCGATTCATAGATGGCGACGTTACGCCCGCCCTTTTCAATGATCTCCCGCAGGATGGCCGGCCAGCAGCGTTGACTTGCCGCTGCCCATGACGCCCGTGACCAGCACCAGCCCGTTTTCGGGAAAGGCGTGTTCCAGAACGGCTTGTTCCACATCCAGCGTTTTCAGGGCCGGAGGCTCCGAAGGTATGGTGCGGAACACCAGCTTGACGCCTGTGGCGTAGCCGTCCGCCACAGGGGTGGCGTTGCCCCGGTAACGGCGGCGCAGACCACGCGCTTCGTCAATCTGGTGGGCGAAGTCGTAATCCTTCTGTCCGGACTTGAGCAGGGCCGTGACGGAATTGTTCCGGGTCATGCGCTCCAGACCGGCCAGGAGTTCATCCGCCGAGATGGCGCGTTCCGTGACTGCCCGCCATATTCCGTACAGACGTATCCAGGCTCTATCACCGGAACGCAGGGCCAAATCCGACATGCCGGAATTACGGCCAGAGCCACCAGATTGAAGGCGCTGAACAGTTGCAGCATGAGTTCGGCGGCCTGAGAGCCGCCAAGCCCTTGTCCCCAGGCGTCCCAACCCTGTCCGAGAAGGGTGTCCAGAAATTGCTTGCTGGCGTCGGTTTTAAGAATGACTTCCGCTGTCGCGGGAATTTCCGTGGCCATGATGCTTTTCTCCGATTATCTTTTTTCTTGACTCTATGCCCATGTGAGCTACAATTCAGACAGACAAGGAGAATTCCCATGCCTGCCAACGATTATGTCCGTGCCAGAATTGATCCCGTGATCAAAAATGAAGCTGCCAACGTGTTGTCCACCCTTGGGCTGACCGTTTCCGATGCCTGCCGCATGATGCTGACAAAAATAGCCAAGGAAAAACGCTTGCCCTTCGGCACGGAAGAGCCGAACGAGTTGACCCGCAAGACGCTGGAGGCCGTAGATAGAGGTGAAGACTTGTATCGCGCCAAAGACGCGGAGGATCTCTTTAGGCAGTTGGGCATATAAATGCGCAACCCTGTCTATTCCGCGCAATTTCGGCGTGATCTGAAGAAAGTCCAGCAACGCGCCTATGATATGCAGAAGCTGAAAGCCGCCGTGAATCTTTTGCTTGAAGAAGCGCCTTTGCCGGAACGCTATCAAGATCATGCTCTGAAAGGTGAATGGAAACATCATCGGGAATTGCACATTGTGCCGGACTGGCTTCTTTTGTATAAAATTTCCGATGATGATTGCATTTTTGCCCGTACCGGCACTCATGCCGACATATTTTCCCTTTGATTGCATCATAGCCGCGCCACCTCTTTTCATTGTTGCGCTCCGACCATGCGGGTATAGAGATCCGTCATGGCCTTGCCGTCCGTGCCTTCCATGCGCGTCAGGAAATCCAGAGAGGCGGTGACTGCCAGACGGTCCAGCAATTCTTTGTTTTTCCGGGCGAGTTCGAGTTGCAGGGCCTGCATCATGACCAGTTCACGCAAAAGCCCGGCTTCCGTCGCGCTCGTCACCTGGACAAACCAATTCGGTATATTGTTGATAGGGAATAATCAAATAATTACTGAATATTAAAATAAGATATAAGATTCTAAACCCTCAATTTAGACCCTTATTTTTCTTGGATGAAAAAAGCCCAATAAGACGGTGGGGGACAAAGGCAAGGGCGCGCGGTGGTAAACAAAGCCGGGATTGGTTTCAGTGGATATTCCACTTTTCCCTGTTCCGATGCGTAATTCATTACTTCCAAAAACGCGCGGCTTTTCATATTTGAAGCTGCGTCGAGTATAAAACTATTCCTGATTACGTACGATAGTCCGCTACTATTCAGGATTCGAGAATTATGAGATACTTTTTGAAACCAAGGAGTTGTCGATGGCCCGCAATCCGGTTCAGTTTCAAAAA
>JAISZT010000047.1 GCA_031284485.1 Desulfovibrio sp. | reverse complement strand
GCCGGACTATGCCCCTTTTCCATTGCCTTTCTGATGTCCCCGGCCAGAAGTTCCACGACTTCCGCCCTGGTCTTCCCGACCCTTTTCGGCGGCAAATCCCTCAACCTTTTTTGAACGGCACGGATCTGTTCCATCGAATACCGTTGTGCTTTCGCCATCGCCGCCCCCCCCTGTTTGGATTTTTTGATGTACTGTCAGCATAGCACATCTGGAAGTCCTCTTTCAATAGTACAGTATTGAATTACACTGTACATAAATGTACTTTAATAGATTAAACAAGACAAAATTTTTCTTATAATCAATCAAGAATAATTCAAAGCATATGGGAAAATCATTTGTACAATATGATATAATACCGTCTTTTTGCTTTTTTTCTGGAAATATTATCGAAGATATGCCAATACTGCTTTCAATGGTCTGTGGATTTGCGTCGGTAGTTCTTCCTTGCAGGTTGGTAGCTGTCTGACGCCAGCCACACCAACCTGCCAAAGTGCTTCGCCCTCTGGACTCCCGGAGCTTTCGGCGCTTCGCTTCTCACGCTCCCAAAGGCAGGAAAACATGAAGGCAAAAGACGGAAAGATGGCGCGTTTTCAGCGGCGGCGCACTCTGCGTCTGAGCGCCGAAGAAGACGCGCGGCTTGAAAGGCAGGCCGCCGTTGCCGGTATCTCCGTTTCCGAATACATGCGGCGGCTGTTCTTCGGCGGCAGGCCCGTCATCGCCAGAACGGACGACCGGATGATCCGGGAATTGCGGCGCATGGGCGGCTTGCTCAAGCACAATTTTGATGCCGTCAGAATGGCGGGCGGCGGTTCCGTTCCGGCGCAAATGGAAGCGACGCTGGAACAAATCCGGCAGGCCATTGACCGGCTTGGGAGACAGGCATGATCCTCAAAAAGCTGAAACGGGCATCCTTCAAAAAACCCAAAGCCGCAATGATCGGCGCTCTGGTGGACTATATCCTGGCCGCCGCCGATGAAAGCGGTCAGGAAAAGACGAAGTACGCGGGAGCGAAAAATCTTCTGGGCAGGACGCCGGACGGGTGGAAAGCGGAAATGATTTCCCTCGCCTCGGAATCCATCCAGAGCAAAATGCCGGTAACGCACTGGATCATGAGCTGGCAGGAAAACGAGCAGCCGAGCTATGAACAGATTGAGGATGCCGTCGATGTTTTTCTTGATCGCATGGGCCTTGCCGGGCATCAGGTCATCTATTCACTGCACGGCAATTCCGCTAATGTGCATCTGCATATCGCCGTAAACCGGACGCACCCCGATACCCTGAAAGTTATCCAGCCGCACCGGGGTTTCGACATTGAGGAAGCCCACCGGATAGTGGCCTTGCTGGAACACAGGCAGGGTTGGGCCAGCGAGAGCAGGCCGCGCTATACGGTCAACGACCAGGGCGAGATTGTCCGGCGGCAAAGCAAGGCGGTTGTCAAGCCCAGGAACGAAGCCACCAATTTCGAGAGCGCGACCGGCGAAAAATCCGCGCAGCGCATTGCTCAGGAACGCGGCCATTCCGTCATCAACAACGCGGCATCATGGGCAGAATTGCATCAAGGCATGGCAAAGGCCGGTTTGCGCTTTGCGAAAAAAGGTTCCGGGGCCATTGTTTTTGTCGGCGACATTGCGGTCAAGGCGTCATCCATTGACCGGAATTTTGGCTTGGGCAAACTGTGTAAGCGCCTGGGGGACTTTGAGCCGGGAGACTATGCGCCGGAAATGAAAACGCCGGAGCCGGAACCCGTGAGCAGCGTTGCCTTGGAAGAATGGCGGGAATATCGCAAAATCCGCGCGGAGGAGGCGGAAAACCGGCGTATGGCCCAAAAGCAGGCGGCGGACGCCCTGTTACAGGTCATGGCGCGGCAGCGAGCGGAAAGAGCGACGGCGGCAAGCGCCCTTGCCCGGCATGGCCTTCACATCCTGAATATCGCCCGACACTTCCTCATGTTGCAACAGCGGGAGGAACTGGCGCAGCTCCGGGCGGATCAGCCCAAGCTGCGAAAACGGCTCAGAACCTTCAAACGCTGGCTTGGGGAACGCAATCCGTGGCTGGCCGGTTTGTGGCGGCTGCGGCGGCGCATTTTATACGGCATGAATGTGAAGCCGTTCCAGTTCTCCAAAATCGGGGACATGGCTTCGCCGTATTCCGCTTACCGTGAGATCATGGCGAAGCGATTCCCGGAAAAGATGGACGCATCACGGCTTGACGGCGCTGTCGCTCTGCGTATGCGCCTTGCCGGATATACCCGTGCGGAGGTTGCCAATGAAATGTACAGAAAAGCCCGTCCACTCCGTAAGGAAGAGAGCCGGGACTGGAAAGAATACGCCCGTCGGACGGTCTGGTATGCCTTCGGTGTTGCGGGCGACGTTGATATAGCGGAGTTCAAGCCTACGCCGGAAAAGATTTTGAGCTTCCATCAGGAGGCTGAACGGTTGGAGGCGGCGCGGCTGGCGGCGGAACGAGAGAGAGTGGCGGAAGCGGAAAGGCAAAGGGCACAAACGCAACGCACGGAGGAAACCCAGCCCGCGCCAAGGCCGAGAATGCTGTAGGCAGCGTGTTGCGGCGTGCTGAGACAGTCACCCGTCAGGGTTCAGAGAGCGAAAAAACGCATTGAGCGCTATCCGGCCCCCCGCTCGAACCACTGTTGCCAGCGGGTGGCCTGTTTGCCGAGTTCATCCAGTCTTCCGTTCAGATCGGCCAGAGTGTGATGTGAAACGGCCCGCATTTCCCAGGCCAGGATCAGAAAAGCGCGGATCACTTCCAGGCGTTCACGCATGAGCATAAGGTTCCGCGCCCCGGCGCGGCGGGCTTCGGGATCGGCTTTATTCACAAAATTGGCGGCGGCGACGCAGCCGAGGCAGGCGGTGATTTCCCGCAAAATCTGTTCCCCGGTGGTCAGGCGGAAGGCTTTGGGAAGGTTTTGATGCGCCAGCCAATAGCACTTGTGAAAGCGTATGGTGTCGCTGTAGAGTTGGGGATGTTTGAACGCGGAGCGCATGGTTCATATATTTTTACTCCGTACCAGCGATGCAGGTGTCGAAATTTCGACATTTTTTTAGAGAGAAATATATAGTACGTTAGGATACCAATTTAGGATACAGTATTCATGTGCTGCACGGTGTTAAGAAATCCTTTCCTGACCCGATAAACTGGAGTCTGTTATGCGTCCGGACGCAGATACATCGTGGTTTACGTTTACAGCTCAATCGGGGCCGCCTGGTGGCTTTGCCGTCTATGAATTTTCCGGCATGGAAGGTGTTTGCAAGCCCTACGAGTTTCAGATTGAATTGGTGAGCCGCAGCGCGAATGTGGACATTACCGCGTTACTCGGAACGCCGGCCTGCCTTTCCATCGCGGATCGCAGCGGAGGCACACGGCTGGTACACGGGCTTATCTCTCAGATGCAACAACTGCACACGGCCAATGCCTTCACCCATTACCAGTGTGTCCTTGTGCCTCGATTGTGGTTTCTGGGACAGATTACAGACCACAGAATTTTCCAGAACCTCTCGGTAGTGGAAATTATACAGAGAATTTTAAGGGAACAGGGGTTCAAGGACGAAGAAATTTTCTTTGAGCTTTTTTATACCTACAAAGCCCGTGAGTATTGTGTGCAGTACGGTGAGACGGTTCTGCATTTCATCACAAGGCTCTGTGAAGAAGAAGGCATATACTTCTATTTTGAACATACGGAAAATTTGCATTGTCTGCACTTACGCGACTACAAGGGAGGATCGAACATCGCCGGAGAATGGGATATCCGTTTTTTTCCCGGTTCCGGGCAAGTTGCCGATACCGCCGTTATCTCCCGTCTTGATTTGTATCATGGAGTCAAAAGCAACGCTTCCATGTACAAGGAATGGAATTTCCAGACGCCAAAACTGGACATTACCGCAAAGGAACGGGAACCTGACATTCAGAAAGCCCCTGTTCCACCGGGTATGCTTCTGGAACAGTACCAGTACCCGCATTTGTACGATGAGCGTGATCGGGGGAACCGCTATGCAAGATTGCAGCTTGACCGGCAACTTACTTTCTCAAAATGGATTGAGTGTGAGTCCGATGTCACCCGTTTTTTGCCGGGATATACCTTCAGCCTGCACAGCCATCCCCGCGATGATGCCAACCGTGACTGGTGGATTGTTTCCGTGGAGCACAGGGGGGAACAGCCGGAGGTATTGGAGCACGAATCCCCGGATGACCGTGGCCTGTACTACAAGGCAAAGGTAAAAGCCCTTCCTGATGACACAAGGTTTGTGCCCGAAACAAAACACAAAAAAGTCCGTATTGACGGTTTGCAGTCAGCCATTGTCACCGGCCCCGCCAACGAAGAAGTGTACTGCGACGAATACGGCCGGGTAAAAGTACAGTTCCACTGGGATCGTCTGGGGCAGCATGACGAAACCACCACCTGCTGGGTACGGGTTGCCGATACATGGGCCGGAACCAACTTCGGCTTCATACAGGTTCCCCGCATCGGTCAGGAAGTGATGGTGGAGTTTATGGAAGGCGACCCTGATCGTCCTGTCATTACCGGACGTGTCTACAATGCCGCCCTTAGGCCTCCGTGGCAACTGCCGCAGCAAAAAACGCTCTCCGGCATCCAGAGCCGTGAGTTCAAGGCCGGACGCCGGAATCAGCTTGTGCTGGACGACATGCAGAACCAGATACAGGCGCAGCTTTCCAGTGACCACAACCTGTCCCAGCTTAATCTGGGCTATATAACCCGTATCGA
>JAISZT010000094.1 GCA_031284485.1 Desulfovibrio sp. | reverse complement strand
CTTCCCTAAAATTGCATCCACATTCTTTGCAGAGAAACCGCTGCTTGCCTGCCGCAACACCGCTTTTCACTATCTGCCCGGAACCGCATTATTTGCATGTCGGCATTTTCCCCTCTCCTTCTTTTCAAGATGGGGGTATCTTGCCGGAAATATATATTTAAGTCAACACTCTCAACCGGAAAATCGCAAAAAATCGACAGGAAGGGCATCAGAACGCAAAGTAATGGCATAAAAAATCACCAATGGCGCACAAGGGCATCCTGAAAAACATCTTTTCCACGTTTTTGGAGAAATGCGGCCGTGGGCGTGGTGGATTATGGCGGTATCGTTACTTGCGTAACAGCGTTTTTTTCCGTACGTTTTCAAAGTGTCCAGAACGCGCGCACTATACATATGCTCCTCATGTAATGCCCAAACGCCGCAATGGCGCGGGCAATGCCCTGCATGCAAGGAATGGAACACTCTGCACGTTGCGACCCGTTCATCCGCAACGGCGCACCGGCGTTCCGCGCGGGGGAGCGGGAGTAATCTCCCAATTCCCTTGCATGAAGTGTCCGATGTCGGGCAAAAGCCCTACCCCAGCGGCATGGAAGCTCTGGATCGGGTGCTCGGGCATGGCCTTGTGCCGGGGGCGGCTATCCTGGTGGGGGGGGAACCGGGCATCGGCAAATCCACTTTGCTGCTCCAGGTGGCCGGATCGGTGGCCGCGCAAGGGCAGACAACGCTTTATGCAACCGGTGAAGAATCCTTGCCGCAGATAAAGTCCAGAGCCGAACGATTGGGCAGGACATCTCCCAATTTGCTCGCTCTGGCGACATCACGCGTGGAAGACGTGCTGGACACGATCGTTGCTTCGCCGCCGACCCTGATTATTGTCGATTCCGTGCAGACCATGACCTCGACGGATGCCGAGGGGCTGCCGGGCAACGTAAGTCAGGTGCGCGCCGTGGCCACTGCTCTGGTAGATGCCTGCCGCAGTTCGGGCAGCACGCTCATCCTGGTCGGGCATGTGACCAAGGATGGCGTTTTGGCAGGTCCCCGACTTCTGGAGCACATGGTGGACACGGTTATTTCTCTTGAGGGCGACCGCCGTCAGATGTTCCGTCTGTTGCGCGTGTTCAAGAACCGCTTTGGTCCCAACGAAGAACTGCTTGTTTTTCAAATGGAATCGGACGGCATGCGTGTGGTGGACGATCCCTCCACCTTTTTTCTCGACGCCCGTGACGCCACATTGCCAGGCGCCGCTGTTGTCATGGCTGTGGACGGGCGGCGGCCCTTGGCGGTTGAAGTTCAGGCGCTGGTGACGCGCACCTTTTTGACCATTCCGCGCCGAACGGCTCTGGGTTTTGACGTCAACCGGCTGTACTTGCTGCTGGCTGTGCTGGAAAAACGCCTCAAACTGAATTTTGCCCAGGTGGACATATACGCCAAGGTTGGCGGCGGCATGCGCTTGCAGGAGCCTGGGCTGGATCTGCCCCTTGTGGCCGCGTTGCTTTCATCCTATTACGATGTGCCGCTGCCGGAAAAATGTGTCCTTTGGGGAGAGGTGGATTTAAACGGGCAAGTGCGTCCTGTAACGGCGCAGGAACTGCGTTTTGCCCAGGCCGGACGTTTGGGTTTTACTCCCATTATTCACCCGGATACCGCGCAGGGCGGCATTGCGGCAGTGACGACGCTGCAAAAATCACTTTTCCATCGCAGTTAGTCGAGGCATTTTAAACTAGTTGAAATATTTAATTTTTTGTTCAGACTGGAAGAGTAGAAGCAAAAAACAGATCATTATAATTTGCTATCAACCGGTCAAACCTTGAAACTGTTTATAACGTAATATTGCACAGTTAAAATCATAACTAAAATATATATCGCACAAAAATGCTTGCGCTGGTGTTTCGTGTTGAGTATACTGAACATTATTTGTAATTAACACTATCCAAGGTTTTTTCCCGTAACAACCTGTGGGTATTGCTTTATACAACACGGGGAGAATATGGACAATTCTGATACAGTATCATCGCAATCCAAGTCTTCTGCCTTTTCTGATACGCCACTTGCGCAGCCAAACCCAAAGTCCCTGGCATCTGCCGCGGCGTCTGCTGACGCAAATCCCCCAGCCGCCAACAGGGCGACGTCGCCGCAACCTGCGGACAAATCTACCGGGCCATTGCGTCCTTCCGATGTAGATTTTATGCCTGGTCTGTTGCGCAGTTTTGCCGTGTTGCTACGTTTGCGCGGCAAGATTGTTTCGCCGCAATTTTTAATGTCAGGCCTTTCGGGAAGCAAGGTAACGCCGCAAACCTGCCTTCGCGCGGCCCGCAAAGCCGGGCTTTCAGGACGTGTGGCTTTCCGTCCCGTTATTGAGGATATCCCACATCTGGTATTGCCCTGCATCCTGCTGCTCACTAAGGATCGCACCTGCGTTTTGACTGCCCTGAAGGGCGATATGGCGGACGTGATTTTTCCTGAAACCAGTGAAACAACACAGACTGTGCCGATAACTGAACTCGCCCCGGAGTATTCAGGGTATGTTCTGTTTGCCGCAGTGCAGTCCACGCCGGATGATCGCGCGGAAAAACTCTCTTTATCCAAAAGCAAACGCTGGTTTTGGGATGTGCTGCGTTATTATGCGCCCATTTACCGGCATGTCGCCCTTGCCAGTGTGATGATTAACCTCATTGCCATAGGCAGCCCGCTTTTTGTTATGAATGTCTATGACCGCGTTGTGCCCAACGCCGCCATAGAGACGCTCTGGGTGCTGGCCACGGGTATTTTTATTATCTACCTTTTCAATTTTTTGCTGTCTTCCTTGCGCACCCATTTTGTAGATGTGGCCGGACGTAACGCGGACATAGTGCTTTCCAGCACACTGGTGGAAAAAGTGCTTTCCATGCGTCTGGACGCAAAACCGGACTCAACGGGCGCCTTGGTCAATAACCTTCGTGAATTTGAGCAACTGAGGGAGTTTTTCAGCTCTTCAAGTCTGCTGGCATGTATTGATTTGCCATTTTTGGTCATTTTTCTTCTGCTCATCTTTTTTATCGGCGGGCCGCTCGTTTTTTTGCCGATCGGCGCTATCCCCGTGCTGCTTGGCATAGGGCTCCTTTTACAACACCGTTCGCGCCGGTGCGCCGAGTCAAGCTACAAGCAAAACATGCAGAAAAATGCTTTGCTTGTCGAAATAGTCCACGGAATCGAAACGCTCAAATCCTGCATGGCGGAAAGCCGCATGCAACGCCTTTGGGAGTCGGTGGTGGGTTTGTCCGCCAAATCGAACAGCGAAGCGCGTAAATACAATAACCTCGCCATCACGTTGTCCATGCTTGTCACCCAGATTGTGACCGTGGCCATGGTGGTGTGGGGTGTGTACCGCATCACGGACGGATCAATGACCATGGGTGCGCTGATCGGATGCAATATTCTGGTGGGGCGAACTATGGCCCCGCTGTTGCAGATGGCTTCGTTGCTGACGCGCATACAAAATTCTCAAGTGACATTGCAGGCTCTTGACATGCTGATGGAATTGCCATCGGAAAATCAGATAGAGCGAAGCTGCATGGATTTTGGCATGTTACGACCTTCGTTCACCTTGGAAAATGTATCGTTTGCCTATCCCAATTCTGAATGTCTGGCGCTTGACAGAGTTTCTTTGCACATTGAACCCGGCGAGCGCGTCGGCATAATCGGGCCGATGGGGTCGGGCAAAAGTACGCTTTCCAGACTGCTGCTCGGCCTGTATCAACCCAAGGAAGGAGCCGTGAAATTTGGCGATGTGGACATTCGTCAGATACCCAGTTCCGATTTGCGCGGCCGCGTGGGTGTGCTGCCTCAGGACGTAACACTGTTTTACGGCAGCATACGGGACAATATCGCCCTTGGCGACCCGACTATCAATGACCATTTAATCTTGCGCGCCGCCGCGCTTGCCGGCGTGACAGACTTTTTACGCAATAACCCTGCCGGGTTTGCCGCCCAGGTGGGAGAGCAGGGCAAGGCGCTTTCCGGCGGACAGCGGCAATCTGTGGCTCTGGCGCGCGCTCTTGTGCGCGATCCGGAGATAGTGATCATGGATGAACCTACAAGCAATATGGATACCGACTCCGAACTTATGCTGCAAAGACGTTTGCAGACAGTCATGGAGGGCCGTACTGTAGTGCTTGTTACTCACCGTCTTTCCATGCTGCGTATAGTGGAACGTCTGATTGTCATGGAGAACGGACAAATTAAAATGGACGGTTCGCGTGATAAAGTGCTTCAGCGCTTGCGCGAGCGTTCCAAGCAAAGTATGGCGGCTGTCGGCAGTCCTCGGGGCACCACATCTCCGCAACCGGTGGGGAACTGATATATGTTATTGTCTTCAAACAAAAAATCGCTTTCGAATTCTGCGCCCGGCGATCTGCAATCGATCCTTCAGCGATCTGATGCGTCAAAAAAATCGGACAAATCAAAGTCTCAATTTTCTGACGACACGCTGCCAAGTATGCCCGGAATGCCGGGATCCGGTTTGGGGCAATCTTTTTCAGCCATGCTGAACAAGCAGCCGGGCGATGCGGCAAACACTGTTGACGGGCAATCGGCGCCCTTCATGCCGCCCGGCGCTGCCAGCCTGATGGAAGGTGGTTCGCAATTCAACCTTGGAAATCTTTTGCACCCTGGGGAGATGTCGTCTCTGCCTTCTTCTGGCAAACAGAAGCCTGCCGAATCAGGCGGTCTCAAACGTTTTTTGCGGGATCTGCTGCTGGGCGGCAAAAACGAGCAAAAGCCCGACCAGAGCCTTGCGCAGCAGATGGGCGCGGCCCTTGCCCGCAAAAACGATAACGCGCCGCAGGGTGCCCCCGGCGGAAACACCGGCCTGTTTGCGGCTATGGATGCCCCGTTGAATGGTCTGACGCCGGACGATATCCAATTTGCCGGAGAAGTGGACGCGGCATTGTCCAGACGGCCGACATTCGGTGTGCGGACGCTTTCTGTAGTTGTCACCCTGATGTTCATTTGTTTGATAATTTGGGCTGCCTTTGCCGATATAGACGAAGTAACGCATGCTGAAGGCCAGGTTGTCGGCTCCCAGCGCACACAGACCATTCAGAATCTGGAAGGCGGCATTTTGCGTGGGGTGCAGGTACGTGAAGGGCAAATTGTGGAAAAAGGCGACGTATTGGCGCAACTGGACAATGAAATGGCTGAAAGCGCATACCGTGACGCCACGCAGAAAGCCATGGAAAACAGTATCGCCATTATTCGTCTGGAAGATGAACTCCATGATCGTAAACCGGTTTTTCCCGAAAATCTTCGTGTTTGGGGAGCACAGTTGATTGACCGTGAAATGGACGAAAATACAATGGCACGCGCCAGACAGATTATAGCTGACCAGGAAAATACTTGGCAGTCACGGCAGAATCGCCTTAATTCTGAAATTGATGTGTTCAAATCCCAATATGAGCAGCGAATGCATGATATGGAAGAGCAGATGGCCAGGAAAACACAGCTTGACCGCAGTCTGGCCCTGTCCATAGAGCAGCGCGATACAGCTTATGCACTTGTGTTACGCAACAATTTTTCACGCATGGAATATCTTGGATTGCAGCAAAAAGTTGTTGAGCTGCAGGGACAGATAGATATGCTGGCTTCCAGTATTCCCAAGGCCAAGGCGGCTGCGGATGAATATCTGCAGCGCATTGCTTCACGCAGGGCTGAACAGAATTCGGCCATCACAGAAGAAATCAACAAACGTCGTCTGGAACTGAGTTCTCTGCGGGAAACGTTGTCGGCCGGAAGTGACCGCGTAACGCGTACTGAATTACGCACTCCGGTGCGCGGCACCGTGAAACAGATATACATCAATACTGTTGGCGGTGTTGTTAAACCGGGCGAACCTATTATGGATATCGTGCCATTGGACGACACGTTACTGGTGGAAGCAAGGGTGACGCCAAAAGATGTAGCTTTTCTGCGTCCCGGGCAGGATGTCATGGTAAAAATTTCAGCGTATGATTTTTCCATATACGGCGGGCTTGAGGGCAAGCTGGAATCGGTCAGTGCCGACACTATTGAGGACAAAAAAGGCAATTATTATTATCTGGCCAAAGTTCGAACTCAAAAAACGGCAATCACTTATCATAATGAGTCATGGCCTATTATTCCCGGCATGATGGTAACCGCAGACATAATGATCGGCAAAAAGACCGTGCTTGATTATCTGCTCAAACCAATCCTAAAAGCCAAACAAAATGCTCTGAGGGAGCGCTGATTCAATACGCAAGGAAAACAACACCATGGCACAGGATCCCACGTCTCAAAGCTCTCACGGCAGCCGTCGCGCTTCGATTTTCATATCAGTTCTTTGGTTACTGGTAGCAGTAAGCGTGGTTATTACAACATACTGGATTTTACAAACTTCACGAGAGCGCATGCTGAGGGAAACCGAGCAGGATATGGGCGCGCAAGCCAGCGCAAACGTAGCCCAATTGACTGTGTGGTTCGGCAATCTCAAGGGGCAGATAGAATCTTTTACCGGGTTGGATTTATTGCGGCTTTTTGCCGCTGAAGTGTATGAATCCAGGCTTTCCGCCGCAGAACTGCTTGAGTTATCGCGTATACCTCCTGAACTTGCCATGCCGGATATTCCTGACGTGGACGAGGGGTTAACAAGAAAGGAAAGCCCCGGCAATGTAAACGACACCATTGAGCCGCGTTTGCCCATGATACTCAGTCAAGTTAAGGGCTTTCAGGAAAAAAGTCGTCTATTGAGCATCTCCTTGCTGAATAAAAAATTTGACATGTACATATCCACTGATGCAGCGCCGCAATTGTCGGATGAGCAACGTAGCGCGCTTAATTCTGTCATAGAAAACAGAACGCCTGTTTTTTTTCCGGTGCGGAAACAGGGCGACCTTCTGGTCATGGATGCCGCGTTTCCTGTGTTGGCGCCGCTCTACCATCCTGTGGGCGAGCAGGTGGTTTCTCTGCTCCTGGTTACTTGCGATGTGCAGTCGGTGATTACATCCGTTACTCGCACCGCAACCGATAGTGGGGTTCACAGATCATACATTCTTCAACGTACCGGAAAAATTTTGCAGGTCATTGACCCGACCATCGGCCTGATTGATTTGCCGCAATGGCGCATGGAAGGTGACGCTTTGCCGCTTGACAAGCGCCATGCACCGACTGCTTTCGCACAAAGCGAAATTGTCTATACGCTGGCATTGCCCGTTCCGGATATGTCGTGGTTGGTAGGGCAGAGCTTTGAAACACAGCGGGTAGAAGGTCGCTATGAGACATTTCGTAGAAATATTATTATCATAGCGGCATTGGTTATCATTGTGGCTGCTATTTCTCTGGCGGCTCTCTGGTGGTGGCTTGTGGGGAGCAGGGCGCGTGCTGCGGCTGATCAGACCCGTCGTCTTTTTCTTGTTGTCAATCAACAAAAGCAGATCATGGATGGCGTTAATTCGGCTCTTTCCGCCTGCATCGTGCTTAATGATCTTAATGGCGTGATTTACTATGCCAATCAAAGTTTTGCACGTATGGTCGGAATGAGTCTTGAGCAACTCAGCGGTCTTTCATACACCAAACTTCCTTCTGACATGGCCCGGTCACTTGTGACGCATACTTTAGCCGTGCATAAATCAAACGGAGTGGTCAGCTTTACCGAAGTGCTGCCCTTAGAGGGCGGAAATCGCAGTTTTCTTACATCCTGCTCGCCATTCAGGGATGAACATGGTCAGATAACCGGTGTTGTTTCAGTTTACAATGATATTATGGATCTTATTCTGGCGCAGCAGCGCGCTCAGCATATGATCACCCAAACGGTGGCCGTATTTGTGCGCGCGATTGAAGCGGTGGATCCCTATCTTTGTGGACAATCTTCCTTTACCGCAGCACTAGCTGTAAATCTTGCGAAATATATGGAAATGGACGATGAATCGACATTGGCGACATTACGTGTGTCCGCCAGTCTTTCACATATAGGCATGATTCAGTTGCCCAGAGAATTGTTGAACAAAACAGAGGCACTGAGCACTGAAGAGCGAAATCAGCTGCAAATGCATGTGGAATATTCGCGCCGCGCTCTGGCAGGCATTGATTTTGGAATTCCTGTGTTGGAAACTATATATCAGATGTGTGAGAGAATGGATGGTTCAGGGTATCCCAATGGACTTAAAGGTGAGGAGATATGCATGAATTCGCGCATATTGGCTGTAGCCAATACATTTTGCGCAATGATGAGACCGAGGTCATATCGTACGGCCTTTGATATTCAGCGCGCGATGGATGTTTTGACTGAAGCGCCTCCAAAATATGATATGCAGGTGATACAGGCATTGCGAAACTTTTTGCAAACGGATCAGGGCAGAGAATTTTATACAAAACTTCTGGATAATCGCGCTAATCCGGTATCATACTGAATTTATAGACTACTATGCGTATTCTCTTCCTTCATACCACATTTCCGGGGGCTTTTCGTTTATTGGCACATACTTTTAGTAGCCAGCCAGGAAATAAGGTGCTTTTTCTTTCAGAAGCAGGGCATAAAGGCGTGTTGCCTGGTGTACGTCGCATACGCCTTGCGCCGCCGCTCAATCACGCCAGTGACGACCCTGCCGAACGTCTTGTTGTATACCGTTTTCGCCGTGGAGCCAGGGCCGGCAATGCTCTGTTGGCTCTGCAAAAAGACGGATTTGTGCCCGATTTGATATGTGCTTCCGCGTCTATGGCCGGAAGTCTGTTTGTACGGGATATTTTTCCTGATGCTTATTATATGGTGCAGGCTGACTGGTTTAGCGCGCCAGGCAAGCATAAATATTTATTAAATAAAATTTTTTCTCCAACTGATTTTGCAACTGCCAGGATGCGTAACCTATGGGAATATAACGCCCTTGGTGATTGCGACTTGGCCATCACTTCTTCAGAATGGCAACGTTCACAGTATCCATCTTTTTTGGCGCAGAATATAAAAGTTGTGCCCAGTGGTATCAACACGCTGTTTTTTTCACCTGCGCCGGGTGAACGTTTTGTAAATTGTGACCTTGATTTGTCAGGCGCTCAGGAAATCGTGACTTTTGCCGATCCCCACCATGATGCAACACGGGGTTTTGAACAATTTATGTGTTGTTTGCCAAAACTTTTGCAGTTACGTCCCGCCTGCCATGTGCTTTTTATTTTGCCGGATCGCCGTAAAACAATTCGCGGCAATAACGAATCCGTTTACGGTGAATCGGAAGATCTGCGTCAGCGCCATGCAGCTTTGCCGCTTTCAATTGAAGCCAAAAAACGAGTGCATTTGTTGGGGGTGCGGTCTGTAAGTGATTATCGCAGGATGTTGCGGGCATCCGATGTGCATGTTTATCTCACCGCTCCTTATGCCCTGTCCTCCGGGCTGCTGGAAGCTATGGCCTGTGGAGGAATTGTTGTGGGCTCTGACACCGAGCCTGTGCATGAAGTATTGCACCATGGCATTAACGGCTTTTTATGTGATTTACAAAATCCGGCATCCATGGCTGAAACTATAGCCGGGACTCTGAGTCGAGCGCACAGACTGGCTTTTATCAGACAGGCTGCCAGGCAGACGATAGTGAGAGGTTATAACGCCGCTCATCAGACAAAACGACTAATGCATCTTTTAATGAAAGGCATGACAAATAAAAAAGCCTAACCTCTGTTCTGATGCCGCTGCCCAAAAACGCCTGCGAATGTCTGCCCAGGTTTTTATGGTGGGGTTCGGGCTGCGGAATCGCGCATCCTTTTTGACTCGATCCTGGCGGTTTTTTTCTTGCGGCGCATTTGCGTCGCAACGATGCAAACCATCAGGATGACTCCGGGAATGCTGAACAGACCCTTGGCTGGACGTTCGGCCGGAACCTCAATGCCCAGAACCCAAGTGGGATCATCCATAGTGAGCCCGAGTTTTTCCACCCGGCTGTCCACGAGAATCTCATCCACCATGAGGGCGTCGCCGTCCCAGGCCAGAATCAGTCCGGCGTTTTCCAGCTTTTGCCCGGCGCCGTCGCCGCTCACCGGCAGGACAATGACTTGTTCCTTGACACGCTCTCCGTAATCGGTGCGGACATGCAGGCGGATGTTTTCCCCGGGTTCCAGGCCGGCAACAGTTTCCAGCACCCTGGCCGGGGGCAGATTTTTGTACGGCAGGTAGAGATGATCTTGGGGAATATCCGGCCGGAACAGAAAGATCACGGCCAGAGCCAGCAGAATGACTTCCCACCAGGGAGTGGGCGTGAACATGAAGCGCTGGGTGGCGCAGGCAAAGGCCATGCAGGCCAGAACCGCCGTGGACAGCACCCAGATGAGGTGAGGTATGCTCTGGATGTTGATGAGCAGGATCTCCGGGTTGTACAGAAACACGAAAGGCAAGATGGCCGTTCGCATTTCATAGTAAAATCCCTGTACGCCCGTCTGGAAGGGATCGCCTCCCGATATGCCGGAGGCGGCAAACGCGGCCAGGGCTACCGGCGGTGTGGCATCGGCCATGATGCCGAAATACAGGCAGAACAGATGCACGGCCACCAGCGGGACGGCCAGGCCATGGGCCGCGCTGAGATTGTAAATGACCGGGGCAAGCAGTGTGGATACGATGATGTAGTTGGCGGTGGTCGGCAGGCCCATGCCCAGAATAAGGGCCAGCACGGCCGTCATCAGCAGCACCAGGGTGAGAGAGCCCATGGACAGGGTTTCCACGACCGCGGCCAGAACCTGCCCAACCCCGGTCAGGCTGATGGCGCCCACGATGATGCCCGCGCTGGCCGTGGCTAGGGCAATGCCGACCATGTTTTTCGCCCCGGAAATGAGGCTGCTGGTCAGACGCGAAAAGCCCGCCCGAAAAGCCGGGCGTAAGGGCTGTCTTTTTAGCAAAGCCACAATGGGGCGCTGGGTGAGCAAAATTACCGTCATACAGGAGCAGGCGTAAAAAGCGGCGAGCCCCGGTGACATTTCCAAAAACATCAGGCACCAGACCAGGGCGGCGATGGGCAGCAGATAGTACAGTCCCGAAAAGAGGATGGGCGTGACGGCGGGAAGGCTCATGATCTCTTCGTTCATGCCTTCGGGCAATTCGGGATAGCGCATGGACAGAACGACCAGGGCCAGATAGCCGGCGACGAGGAACAGGGCGAACACAAGCCAGGCAAGATCGCCGAACATGGCCGGAATCCACGCCGTCAGGCCGTAAATGGCACCCATGAGCGCGATGAGCGCCGAGATGGTGAGTCCCCACCCTATGAGCCGGTTTTTCCAGGTCGTGGTGCGGGGCAGGCCTTCCAAGCCCATCTTGCACGCTTCAAGGTGCACAATGTACAGGAGCGAACCATAGGTCAGTAGGGCCGGGATGAAGGCGTGCTTGATAAGCTGCGAGTACGGCATATTGATATATTCGATCATCAGAAAAGCCGCCGCTCCCATAACCGGGGGCATGATCTGTCCGTTGGATCCGGCCGCCACTTCAACTGCCCCAGCCTTTTCGGCGGAAAATCCCACTTTTTTCATCAGCATGATGGTGACGGGGCCGCAGGTGAGCACATTGGCGATGGATGATCCGGAAATGAGTCCGTGCAGGCCGGAAGCCACAACAGCGGCCTTGGCCGGGCCACCGCGCAGATGGCCGAGCAGGGCGAACGACAGCGAGGTGAGGTAGTTGCCGGCGCCGGCGTTTTCCAGCATGGCCCCGAACAGCACATACAAAAAGACAAAACTGGTGGAAACGCCCAGCGGCACGCCGAATACGCCTTCGGCTGTCAGCCAGAGTTGCGAGGCCGCGCGCGAAAGCGAGGCGCCCCGGTGGGCGATCAGATCCGGGGCGTACGGCCCCGCGAAGACGTACACGATGAACACGGTGGCCACAATTGTCATGGGCAAGCCCATGACTCGGCGGGTCGCCTCAAGCAGAAGCACAACGCCGATCACCGCGACAACAATGTCGCGCTGCAGGGGGATGCCGGGGCGATAGGCCAGCCCGGTCTGAAAAATATACAGATAGGCGGCGCAAAAAGCCGCCGCAAAGGCCAGTATCCAGTCATAGAGCGGGATACGGTCCCTGGGGCTGCGTTTGAACATGGGAAAGCCGAGGTAGGCAAGGAAGATGCCGAAAGCCAGATGCAGGGAACGGGTGGCTGTGTCGTTAAAAACGCCCACGCCAAGAGCATAGGGGATGGGCGAAGTGATCCAGACCTGAAAAAGCGACCATATGATGGGCACAACGAGCAGGACGACATGAGGAAATCCGCTGGGTTTGCGGCGGCCTGTTTCCTTTTCCAGCAGTTGAGCGATAAATGTGGATTGTCCCGCCTGTGTTGCCCCGGACATGAAAACTCCTTTCGTATTGCCGGGAGCGGAACGAATGTCCGCTCCCGGCAGGAAAAGACGGTGCCTACTTTCTCAGGCCGGCTTCCTTGAAGTATTTTTCGGCGCCGGGATGATACGGCACGGAGTTGCCTTCAAGCATGTTATGGGGCGTCAGTTCGGCCAGGGCCGGATGCAGCTTCTTGAATTCATCCAAATTTTCAAACACCGCCTTGGTGATTTCGTAGGCGGTTTTTTCGGGCAGCCTGGCGCTGGTGAGCAGCGTGGCGCGGGGCCCGAAGGTCTGCACGTCCTTGTCTGTGCCCTTGTACATGCCGCCGGGGACAACGGCTTCGGGATAGAAGGGGAATTTCTTGATAAAGGCGTCCACTTCCGGTCCGGTCACGGGTACAACGTGGGAGTTGCAGGTGGTGGAGGCTTCCTTAATGGAGCCGTTGGGATGGCCGACGACGTACACATAGGCGTCGATCTTGTTGTCGCACAGGGCGCCGGCCATTTCGGCGGGCTTGAGGTCGGTGGCCAGTTTGAAGGTGGCCGCAGTCCAGTTGAACTCCTTCATGAGCATTTCCAGAGTGCTGCGATTGCCGGAACCGGGGTCGCCCAAGTTCATGCGCTTTCCGGCAAGGTCCTTAAAAACGGCGATATTCGCGTCATCACGGGCTACCAGGGTGAACGCTTCGGACTGGAGGGAGAACAGGGCGCGCATGTTCTTGTCCGGGCCGGCTGTTTTAAACTGTTCGACGCCGTTGTATGCGTAATACTGGGTGTCGGACTGTACGATGCCCATGGACAGGTCGCCGGAGCGGATGGCGTTGACGTTGAACACGGAAGCGCCCGTCGATTCAACGGTGCAACGCACGCCGTGCTCTTTGCGGCCCTTGTTCACCAGGCGGCAGATGGCGCCGCCCACGGGGTAATAGACCCCGGTGATGCCGCCGGTGCCGATGGTGACGAATTCATCCGCGGCCTGCGCCGCATGGGGGGCGGAGATCGCAAGCAGGGCGCCAAGGCTCAGGATACAGAGCAAACGCGTAAAGGACAAGGGGGGATTCATCAGTTGTACTCCTCAATAGAAATGTGGCGGTGGACAGAACGGAAAGCCAAAAGAAAACAGTTGCGGTTTTACCCGTGCTTGTTTCCGTATATGTATATTTTCCTGTTTTGCTGTGAATGTCAACCGGAGTGAAGCGAATTGTAGCGGGCAAGTAAAATGTCCTGGCGGTATTGAAGATATTCTCTAAGTCTTGCCTTGCCGCCGATTATAAAAATTGATCAGACAACCGTCCAATATTATCTGACGTTCATCTTCCGTAAGTTCAGCAAGTGTCAGCGTCAGAGCCTTTGGATGTCGCATGTGGCTGTTAATGTCTTTTTCATGTACAAGCCAGGCATGAATGTCAACCTGCGCCTGCTCAACCGCCTTTCTGACACCCGCAATCACAAGATAATCACCAACACAAAAGTCTTCGGCAATCTCCGGCGAGACTACAAAGGGCAGCATCCCCCAGTTGATCAGGTTGGAACGATAGCGTTTTGTGGCATATTCAACAGCTATATTTGCCCAACCCCCGAGCACTTTTTGGCATGAAGCAGCCTGTTCGCGCGCAGAACCGTCCCCGGGCTTAATGGCAAAAACGGCGGATCCCAAGCCAATATCGGCAAGAATGTTTATCTGAATATCCTCCTGAATGTCAGGGTGATTACAGATTGCACCTACATATTCCCGCAGTATCGGGTTGTCAGGATTTTCTGTACGCATTTTTTCCATACATTGAATTTTTTGAGCGCGGCCCACATAACCGGGATCTTTGCGGGACAATGTAAACTCCGCCAGTTTGAGCGGGTTTGAGCGGAGGGAGGACGTTTCTCCGGAAGGTATCAACTCATCTGTTGTGGTAACAGGATCAGTAATAACACAGGCAAGCTGCAGAATCAGATTCTGCGGCAGACTCGTCATGGTCGGCCAGTCCGCTATGTTGGGCCCAAAGATGATTTCAGTGTCCGTTTTTGGCGCGTCAATTCCGTTGTACACGCGGTGTTTGTATATCAACGGGTCAAAATGATAGGTTATTTCCGAGAACCGGGGCGTGTTCCAGTCAAGTTCCGTGGCGGACGTCAGGCGGCCTCCATTGGCTGCCGTGGCGGCAATGGATCTGGCATCCATCAAGGCAACGGCGGCAAGCTGGCCGCCGGAGGGCTTGGAACCTTCTCTATTGGGGAAGTTACGGGTTGAGTGGCGAATGGACAAGGCACCGTTTGCCGGCGTATCCCCGGCGCCGAAGCATGGTCCGCAAAAGGCGTTTTTAATAATTACGCCGGATGCCATAAGTTTTGCCGCCGCATTGCTGCGAACAAGCTCAAGCGCCTGTGGAGCGCTGGCGGGATAGACAGCAAGATTGAATGCCTGATTGCCGGTGCATTTACCGTCCAATATGGCGGCGGCCAGAGAAATATTTTCAAAAGTCCCGCCCGCGCAACCGGCGATGACAGCCTGATCCGCGCAGAGGCGACCGTCGCGTATTTTACTCTTCAGGTCAAGTTTGATTTTACCAAATTGTCTTGTTGTTTCTTCCTCTATATATTTCAGTATTTCCAACGTATTGCGATTTATCTCAGCAATTGTCCATACATTGCTGGGGTGAAAGGGAAGGGCGATCATGGGTTCAATTTTGTCAAGATCAACCTTGATCAGCGCATCATAACATGCCGGATACAAGGGCGCTATTCGGGCAAAATCTTCAGGCCGTCCGTGCAGGGACAGATAGTCCCGCACTTTTTCGTCTGTTGTCCAGATGGAAGAAAGACAGGTCGTTTCCGTGGTCATCACGTCAATGCCGCAGCGGTATTCCACTGAAAGATTTTTAAGGCCGGGACCGATGAATTCCATTATTTTATTTTTCACAAAGCCGTTTCGGAATACCGCCTTGATGATGGCAAGAGCCACATCCTGTGGCCCAACGCCGGGTGCGGGCGCGCCTTCAAGCCACACGGCCACAACCTTCGGCGCGGGCACGTCATACGTTTCTTCAAGCAATTGCTTGACAAGTTCAGGCCCGCCTTCGCCTATGCCCATTACCCCCAAGGCTCCGTAGCGCGTGTGACTGTCAGACCCCAGGATCATTCCCCCACATCTGGTCATTACTTCACGTACGAACTGATGTATGATGGCAAGGTTGGGGGGCACAAAAATTCCGCCGTACTTTTGCGCCGCGGTCAGACCGAAGAGGTGATCGTCTTCATTGATAGTGCCGCCCACAGCGCAGAGGCTGTTGTGGCAATTGGTCAGGACGTAGGGCACGGGAAATTTCGTCAATCCGCTGGCCCGCGCGGTCTGGATGATCCCCACAAAGGTGATGTCATGAGAGGCCAGGGCGTCAAAACGTAAACACGGGGCATTCTCGTCGGCACTTTTGTTGTGCGCCGTGAGGATGTTATGCGCCATCGTGTTGCGTCGGGTCTCTGCGAGGTTGATGTTCCTGTCCGCGGCTTGTCTTGCGTCAAGCAGAACATCACCGTCAAACACAACAGCCTTGTCAACAAGCGTAATCATGCCGGCATTCATTAGAGGTTTTCTCCGATTATATCGCCAAAGGCGGCACAGCCAACGGTTTTCGCGCCGGGAATTTGTGCGGCCAGATCTTCCGTCACCTTTTTCGCCGCAATGGCTTTTTCAACAGAGGCGCATATGCGCGCGGCGGCGGCGGGTACGCCCATATGCTCAAGCAGCAGAGCGCCGCACAGTATGACGCTGCCGGGGTTTGCCCTGTCCTGCCCGGCAATTGTCGGTGCTGTGCCATGAGTGGCCTCAAAAAAAGCAAGTTTGTCCGACATATTGACGCCGGGGGCAAGCCCAAGCCCGCCTACCTGAGCGGCAAGGGCGTCGGAAAGATAGTCGCCGTTAAGATTCGGCGTTGCCAGCACGTGATATTGTTCAGGTTTGAGAAGAACTTCCTGAAACATGGCGTCAGCAATGCGATCCTTGATAAGTAACTTGCCGGGTTGTGGATTTTTTTCGGTGCATGTTTCCGTGCCGAATTCCCGGGCGGCCAGGTCGTAGCCCCATTGCCGAAACGCGCCTTCGGTGAATTTCATGATATTTCCTTTGTGCACGAGCGTCAGGCTTTCCTGCCTGTTGTCCAGGGCAAAACGTAATGCCCGCCGTATCAGACGTTTTGAACCATTTTCGGTCATTGGCTTGATGCCCACAGCGGCTGTTTCGTGTATTTTGCCTGCGCCAAGCTCCTCACGCAGAAAGGCTATCAATTTTCGTGATTCGCGGCTGCCCGCCGCAAATTCGATCCCGGCGTACACATCTTCCATGTTTTCACGGAAAATAACCATGTTGACGCGTTCAGGGTGTTTGACTGGTGTTTCCAGACCGTAAAAATAGCGTATGGGCCGTATGCAGGCATACAGATCAAGGCCTTGGCGCAAGGCGACATTCAGACTGCGGATGCCTGTGCCTATCGGTGTGCCAAGAGGGCCTTTCATGGCAATATCCGCATTTAATAAAGCTTGAAGCGTGGCTTGCGGCAGGGGAGTTCCCGTTTCAGCCTGTGCTTTTTCTCCTGCCGGCAATTCTATCCATTCAAGCGCAAGGTCAGATTCTTTGGCAAGCGCCGCGTTTATAACGGGGCGCGCGGCTCGCCAGATTTCCGGACCAATGCCGTCGCCTTCTATCCAGTATATTTTTTTACGCATGGAGTTTTTCCTGTTTACACATCACTTTCGGTTTCATCTTGCGGGGTCACCTCTTCACGCAACGCTTTGGCTTGTTTCATCAACTGCTCAAGCTGGATATCCACGCCAAACACGCCGACAATGCTGTCCTTTTCGTCAGTGACGGCACAGGAAACCGTTATGATAAGTTTATCCGTGAATTGTGACTGGTACACATCCATGATATGCAAATCGCCGGTTTGCATGGGCATTATAAACCATTCGCGGCTTGAGAAGTCGTAGTCAATAGGCAGCGCCTGGTATTTTTCCATGTATTTTGGATCGGTAATGGTCGCGCATTTCAGTTTGCCCCTGGTATCTGTAAGATAGAGATATTGAAGAAATGGATAGGTCTGGGCAAAACTGTCCAGCCGTGCCTTGGCTGATTGGTCAAAGCCCAGAAGGTCATTGTTGCGCGCCAGACGTATAATGAGTTTGGCCGCAAGCTCACCGGCCAACTGTTTGACGTGGTCAAATTCGGTGGCGAAGTATTCCGGCATAAAGCGCTGCGCAAGGGCTTCCATTTCTTCGTGTGAAAAGCTGGTTGTCCTGTTCGTCTCCTCATAAATGGCCATAAGCGCATCGTAAATTTGCCCGACGGCAGGGTGTTTCTTGCTTATTTTTCTGCCATCCGGCAGACGCAGATTTGAATTGAGCCAGTAGGCCACGCCGGCACGGCCTGTTTTGTCTGTAATGGTAATCGGCACAGGACGTTTCAAAATGTGCTTTGTGTCAAAAATATTGTAAATTTCTTCATTTTTTGCCAGACCGTCAACGTGCAGTCCTGCGCTTGTCGCATTAAAATCACGGCCGGCAAAGGGATAATTGTGCGGAATGTGATAATTCAGTTCTTTTTCAAAATAATCAGCTAGTTCAGTTATAACCGTTGTGTCGGCTCCGCTGTCGTCACCTGTGAGTGAAATGTATTCCAGCAACAGCGCTTCCAAGGGCGCATTGCCGGTACGTTCGCCAAATCCGAGAAGTGTGCCGTTAATCGCGCCGCAGCCGTAAAGCCAGGCTGTCACGCCGTTTGCCAGCACTTTATGAAAATCATTGTGGCCGTGCCACTCCAGCCATTCACCGGGAACTCCCGCTTCGTCGATAAAAGCCTGAACAATGCGCTGCACGGAACGGGGCAGGGCGGCGCCCGGCCAAGGCACGCCATATCCCATTGTATCACAAAGACGAATTTTGACCGGCATGCCGCTCTGGCGGGAAAGTTCCATAAGATGTTGGGCAAGGGGGAGGCAAAAACCATAAATATCGGCCCTGGTTACGTCTTCAAAATGGCAGCGCGGAATAATCCCCCATTCAAGCGCCTTGCTTGCCATATCCACATACATATCCATGGCTTGTTTGCGTGTTTTGTTGAGTTTCAGGAAAATATGATAGTCCGAAACACTGGTCAGCATGCCGGTTTCGTTAAATTCCATATCGCGCACCAGTTTAAGATCTTCTTTTGATGCGCGAATCCAGGCTGTTATCTGGGGAAAAACATAACCGCGCGATCTGCAAACCTCGACGCATTTACGATCTTTTGGCGAGTAAAGAAAAAATTCCGAGGCCGATATCAGGCCTGTTTTGCCGCCCAGCCGGTACAAAAAATCAAATATCTGCGCAATCTGTTTTACAGTGTAGGGAGGGCGAGCCTGTTGGCCGTCACGAAAAGTGGTGTCGGTGACGCGCATACGCTCAGCCGGTCGAGGCGCCAGCAGCACATTGTCAAAAGTGGTGCGACAAATGCTGGTATAGGGAAAAAGATCACGGAAAAGTTGGGGTTTTTCCAGTTCCTGCAAGCTGATAGTACGGCTTGCGCCTGTTTTACGAATAATGCTCATGGTATGCATTTGCTCCAAGGATACGATAAAGTTATTACGTAAAACTTAAAGTTACACTTTTTGTCGGTCAGCGTCCAGTTGGTGGTGTGTTTTTTTCATTGCCCCTGACGTCTTCCGGTTTGTTTTGTCCCGGGGGAGTGAGGGAAAGCAGGTTCGCCGGCACTTCACCCGGGCCGGGTATGACAAAGGTTTCCGGATTCATGCTGTACCATGCGAACCACATGGAATAACCACCGAAATATTGTTTCATGGATGATCCTTGCATGTTGCCTTCAATGGCTTTGCCTGTAGCCGTATCCCACACGCTGCGTGTGTTGAGATCAATTAGCCGGCCATACTGACTTACAAACAGGAACGGATCCGCCCATATTCGACGGTCAAAGACGCGCACCACGTCAAGCAATTGATCGTGAACAGCCAGTAATGGCGCGGCTCCAAGGAAAAAATTTACCGCACCCATTTTCTTGACATAATTGATGTCAATGCCAAGCAGGAGTTCAGTATACTCCAGGCAAAGCATGGGCGTTTTTTTGTGAAAACGCTTGTCAAGAAGCCTTACAGGATACACAAGGATGTCATTGTCGTAATAATTGCCTTTTTTGAAATAGCTTCCATAAGGGTCACGCCCATAGGCCCTGTTGCCGTGTGGCTGGGCAAGCACGGAAGCGTTTGGATATACCCGGCGCGCAGCTCCCCATGATGTCCAGAAAACAGGAAGCGTCGGCATGCCGCGTCCCAAAAGCGGGCCATCAAAAGCCATGCCTGTTCCCTGCAGCCAGAGGCTCCCTGAATTGCGGTCGATGAGCACACTGTTTCCGTCATAAAGTCGGCCTTCAAGGTCGAAAATCAGATTCAATCCGTTCATTGACGCGTTATAAGCCATCAGTGTACCGGTTGTCGGGCAATAGGTAATCGCATAAGCGTCATCGTTGATTACCTCATTTACCAGTTGGTGCCAGACGAGAAGGCGTTGCGGGTAGATGCGCGGCCCGTCAGGCAATATGACCACAAAAACGATTTCACTCTGATCCATGTTCAGATCAGCCTCCTGAACACGAATATACTCCGGGCGATAAAGCGCCGGTATTGCCCCATAGGCAACATTTGTTTCAGTTAATCTGTTTGAAATATCCGCGAGTTGCTGTAAATTCTTGGGGCGCGGCTGCGCTGGTGTCGCACAAAGCGACAGGAGTATGCAGAATATCGCAGAAAAGGCGGCGGCATTATTCATATTTTTATGCGTCAGGATGATGCGCGCTGAACAGAAAATCGCGCAGGGCGAGTGGCCAGGGGCGGATGGGCGCGCCAAGAAAATTGCTCAATTTCGTGGTATCCAGAACAGAATAGGTCGGGCGTTTGGCTTTTTGGGGCCATAGATCAGAAGTGATCGGTATTACACGGCATGAATTATCGGCCGTCAGGGCGATGGCCTCGCCGGCAAGCTCACACCATGTGGCTTGACCGCCGTTCACCGCATGCCAAAGTCCGGCAGCTTTTTTTTCCGCTATACTGACGCTCCATTGCGCCAGATCAAGGGTGTATGTGGGTGAGCCTGTCTGATCATGCACTATGCTGACAGAATCGCGGCAACGGCAGGCGGCCAGCATGGCGCTGACAAAATTTTTCCGACCGGGGCCAAACAGCCAGGCGCTGCGCAGCACACTGGAACGTTCAGGTAATGTGTCCAGCACTGCTTGTTCGCCGGCAAGTTTGGTGCGACCGTAAACCGACGCGGGACAGGGAGAGTCTTCTTCTTTCCAAGGGGTTTGGCGTGGTTCGGAAAAAACAAAATCCGTACTGAAATGTACCAGCCAGCCGTGTTGTCCGGCTTTTACTATGCGGGCAAGGGCGTCAGGCAGTGTGCGGTTGAGCAGAAGCGCTTCGTCAGGATGATCCTCCGCCTCGTCGACTTGAGTCCACGCTACGGCATTAAAAACAACATCGAATCTGGAGGCCATAAGACGTGATTCAAGAAAAGACATATCCAGCAGATTGCCGTCTGCGCGGCCCAATGTTTCCACCTGCCATCCGCGTGTTGTAAGCACACGATACAGCGCTTGTCCAACAAGGCCGGTCGCGCCGCCCAGTACCAAGGCATTGGGCATTAAAATCTCCATGGGTTTGTTTCAATCCACACCCCCGTGCAAGGGGTGACTCGCATTGTCTCCGCGCCATCAGCATATGTACTGTATTTCAATCCACACCCCCGCGCAAGGGGTGACCCTGTTTTGCAACTGATTGCAAAAAAAATCCCGAGAGTGTTTACTTAAATATAGACAATGCAGTTTCTCGGAGTGAAAAAAACAAGTCAGTAGTAGTGACGGCATGCCAAATACGTAATGTCAGGTCAACCATGAATTCTTTCCGCGAGACAACTTTGGTTCGACGTGTGAACCTCTCCAGGTGATGCCGCGTGTTACTGTTATCGCGTTCAATCTCGACGGTGTGGGCTTTTTCCATGATATGGCGTTCAGGCGGTAAGACTTCAGCAAATGCATCCCACGTATCGGTGTAAAAAATACAATTCCTTCAGGTGGCTGACTTTATTGTAGGGTCGTCGGAAAGTTCCAGAATCACGACCGCCGAGCACCCATCCCACAGTTTTCCGTTTTGATGACCCACAGCTTTCTATTTTTTGTTGTACAAAATGCCGCATTTCATCAAATTGCATATGGCGGTATACCATCGCATGGTTGGTGTTGAGGATTTTCTCCATCATCCGGAAAGAGGATTTTGCCATAGCATACAGCAGCACGCAAAGCGCTTTTTGGGCCGCAACTTTTTCGCTTGTACGGGCGTCCCCTTCCCTAAAATTGCATCCACATTCTTTGCAGAAAAACCGCTGCTTGCCTGCCGTAACACCGCTTTTCACTATCTGCCCGGATCCGCATTATTTGCATGTCGGCATTTTCCCCTCTCCTTCTTTTCAAGATGGGTGTATTCTGCCGGAAATATATATTTAAGTCAACACTCTCTAGCAAAGAACTGATAATGGCGGCCCTGTCAGCACCCGACAACATAGGCGGTTTTGCAGGCTGCGCGGCAAGCCGAACTGCGTGTCATAGTTGAGTGTGCGTACGATGACATCGCGGTAAACAGGGTTTGCCGGACATAGTCCCAGATATTTGTCAATTTTTAAAAGACCGATATCAAGGCAAAACTTTGTG
>JAISZT010000042.1 GCA_031284485.1 Desulfovibrio sp. | reverse complement strand
CCGTGGCTGTTTTGGCATCGTGCAAAAGCTTCTTTGCAGCCTCAATCTGCTCATACCCTCTCGCCTTCCTGGCCATACCTTGCCTCCTGGGAAACGTATGGCTTATTATTACATATTTTAATGCGAATTGGAATAACCGCGTCATCAATCGTCCAAAGGTTTCTTGATCACGAGCCCCACATTCCCAGTCAATGAGCTGACCGGTATACCGCTGTTTTTCCAAGTGCTTTCCATTTTTCGCAATGTTCGATGAGTGGCAACGAGGGCAGTCGGTCATGGCTTCCTCCCTTTGGTGAAGAAAGCCTAACACAAAATCATTCTTTTGTTAATACTCTCCTTTTTTCAAGCGTCAATCTTCCTGTATCTGATGAACTGCGTGGCGGCAAGGGCGGCCAGAGCCACGGCCATGCCGATCCAGAAGGGTATACGGTAGTCCTGCATCCAAAGAATGCCTCCCGCAACCGGTAAAATGACCGCCGAGATATGGTTGATTGTCTGCCCCACGGCCATGCTGGGCGCGATATCCTCAGGATCGGCGATTTTTTGGAAAAAAGTGCGGATGGCCATGGTGAAATTGGTGAACAACTGCTCCACCACATAGAGTAGCGCCACAACCAGCCTGCTGTCCGTTGTGCTGTATATCCAGAAAATGACGGCTAAAACAACATACTTGCACGTCAGTAGCCTTCGTTCGCCGAAGCAGTTGATGGCCTTGCCGATCAAAGGATTCAGGAACCAGTTGACGGCGTTGTTGAAAATAAAGAAAAGAAGCATTTCCTGAATGGTAAAATGGAAACGGCTTACCAGCAGGAAGATGGAAAAAGTGGCAAAGATATGCCGCCGCGCTCCGGAGAGCAGGATCAGCGTATAAAACAGCCAATATTTTTTTCGCAGAATCATTTTTTTCCGCTGAACCGGCATGCCTTCTGATTCCGGTTTTTGCGTCAGACCCCACAAACCGCCGGCCAGAGCCACGCTGCCCGCTGCGAGGAAGAGCCATTCCATGGGAAAAAAGGCGGAAAGAGCGAAAACGACTACGCCGATGAAAAAACTGCCCGCCGCGGTCGCGCTGCGCAGTTTTCCCATGATCACCGGTGTTTCGAATTTGTCGAAATACTGCAAGGTCAGTGATTGCACGGTCGATTCGTAATAATGGAAACCAAAGGACATGAGCACCGCCGTCAATATGACCCCATGGAACGTGGGAAAAAATCCCGTGGCGCATACGCCTGTTCCCAGGGCGACCACGCTGACGCAAATCAGCTTGTGTTCGCGCACAAAGAGCATACAGAAGATAACCCCGACAGACAGGAGACCGGGAATTTCGCGCAGGGCGTGGATGATCCCTGTCTGCGCCCCGGTAACCCCGACAACCTCAACGGCGAAGTTGGTATATATGGACGTCCAGCCCTGCTGGGCCACGGCGGCGGCAAAGGTCAGGACAAATAAAAACCTGAACATGGGGCGTGTTGCAAGATCGGAGGAAAGTTTCATGATGAATGGGTATATCGACAAGCAGCGTGTTTGTAAAACCGCCGGATACCAGCGCTGTCGTCAGGGCCAGTCATTTCTTCCGGATCGGACGGGGGCGACGCCCTCACCCTTCGTCCCGGACAAACTTCAGTTCCACCCGCACGTCCGTGCGCTGCTGCTGTTCCGCCGAAAGGGCGCGGGGCAAGGGTTTGGGGCGGATTCAACTGGAATATGATCAGCAGGGTAACGAAACAGCGGCTTTTTTGCAGCTCGACAATTTTACAAAACTTGCCGGAATTGACTGACCCTGCGCTGTCGCGACGACGCTTGTTTCAGTCTGAAATCTTTTGTACCCTGACGCAGCCATGACACGATCTCCTGATGTGATAACGCTCTTGTCCGGCGGGTTGGACAGCCTGCTCACCGCCCTGCTTTTACAGGAGCAGGGGCTTAATGTACTTTGCCTGCACGCCGTGTCGCCCTTTTTTGGCAAAAAGGACGCCCTGCCGCTTTGGAAGGAACGTTACGGCCTTGATATTTACGCCATGGACGTGGGCGATGAATTTGTGGAAATGTTGCGCAAATGCCCGGCGCATGGATACGGCAAGAGCATGAATCCCTGTGTGGACTGCAAAATTCTTCTGCTGCGCCGCGCTCGCCAGTACATGGAGCAGACCGGGGCGCAAACCTTGGCCACAGGTGAGGTGCTGGGGCAGCGTCCCATGTCCCAGCGGCGGGATGTCATGAACGTGATTATGCGTGAAGCGGGAGTGGAAGGTATGCTGTTGCGTCCGCTCTGCGCACAGCTTCTCCCTCCCACCCCGGCGGAAGAGAGCGGCCTTGTTGACCGGTCACGCCTGCTCGGCATTTGCGGCCGTGGGCGTAGGGAACAACTGGCTCTGGCAGCGCGTTTTCATCTCGAACACATCCCGACGCCCGGCGGCGGTTGTCGCCTCACGGAGCGTGAAATGGCCCGTCGCTACTGGCCTGTGCTTACGCGCCTTGCCGCGCCCCGTACGGCGGATTTTTATCTGGCAAACCTGGGACGGCAGTTTTGGGGGCGTATTGACGGGAAGGAATACTGGCTGAGTGTGGGGCGCAACAGTGGGGATAACGACAAACTTGAGGCGGCGGCGCTTACGGACGATGCGCTGCTTGTTCCGGCCGATGTTCCGGGGCCGCTTGGTTTTGCCAGAGGCGGGGCGCATTGGCCGAATGAGGCGCTCGCCTGCGCTGCCGCGCTCACAGCATCTTACGCTCCAAAGGCTGCCGTTTTATGTGGGGATGTGCGCGTTCACATGCTGACAGGAAACAGCGCCGGTGTGTTGGCGGTTACGCCGGGGCGCGCGTCATTTTTTAAGGAAGCGCCGCCCTGGGAAGAGACGCGCACCGAAATCCGGGAGGTAACGCGCCGACTGCTTGAGAATCCTCAGGTATGAGGCTTTACAAGTGCGCTGTCTGCGATTATATAATGACATTACAGTTTGAAAAGTAATACTCTATGTTCGGTGCGATCGGAGGGATTATGGATCATAATGAGTTGGAAGGGTTCCGCAAACTTCTTTCCCAAATGCTGGAAGAAGCCCAGTTGAAAGGGGATTCCACATTGGAGGAACTGACCGACAGCAATGAAGTGTTTGCCGATCCGGCAGACAGGGCCACGGCCGAGTCTGACCGGGCTTTCACCCTGCGAATTCGCGACCGTGAGCGTCGTTTGATCCGCAAAATTCAGGCTGCCCTGCAGCGTATTGACGACGGGACGTATGGCATTTGTGAGGAGTGTGGCGAGGAGATCAGCATTCCGCGTCTCCACGCCCGCCCGGTAACGCGCCTGTGCATCAATTGTAAGGCCAGGCAGGAAGCGGATGAACATCTTCGCGGCGATTAGCTCCGTGCGCAGAAATACCATCGGCAAAGCATGAAGCCCGATCGAGTATGTTTCCTGGTCGGGCTTTATAGTATGCCAATCCCTTCCTTTTGTTGTGGAAAAAATGTGTACACCGCGTAATATGAGAAACTGTTCGCGCTGTTTTTGGCGGATTGCCTTGTCGGCGTTTTGTTTTGCGGCGCTTTCAGCGTGCGGTGTCAGGCAGACGCACATGCCCGGTGGGGAGTTGCTGCCCTGGATGGGCACTGTGGACGATATCTGCAATTACCCCCAGAATCTGAATATGTACGCTTCGGCTGTCGGAGTGAACAAGCGCCTGATGAGCGCTGCGGCTCAGGCGGCGCAGGACGCCCGGTTTAACCGCATGCTCTTTGGCCCGTGGGACATGCCCAAAACTTCAATGCGTCGCCGGGATGTTGCGGCAATATTCCACAAGGCGCGGGGATACAAATCAGGGGGCGCTGCCTGGTCACAGGCGGAGTGGAACAGGATGGCCGCGAACGCCGGTCTTGGCGATTTTCCCTCGCGCGCCCTGTCCGCCATCACTCTGCGGACAACGGATTTGCGTGAAATGCCCACCCATGAGCCGCGTTTTGCCAAGCCTACGCCAGATCCCGGATCTGATCCTTTTGATTACTTTCAATACAGCCTGCTTCCGCCGGGTACGCCCTTGCTTGTGGCTCACACAAGCCATGACGGACGCTGGCATTTTGTGGAAACGCCCGCTGTCGGCGGATGGGTGGACGCCAATGATGTGGGGCTTGTGGACGACTCGTTCAAACAAATTTGGCGTAACGGGCGCTATGCCGCTCTGGTGCGGGACAAGGTGGTTTTTTCGGACGCTTCAGGAATCGGCGAACAGGGCGGTATAGGCACGGTATTGCCCCTGTCCGGGCAAAGCGGCAAAGGCGCGATGCGCGTGCTGTTTCCGCGCAGGGACGTGAACGGGGCGGCGGCGATTTCGGAAGTGAGCCTCGCGCCGGAGGATGCGGTTGCCAAACCCCTGCCGCTGACCGCCGGCAATATGGCCCGTGTGGGCAATGTCATGATGGGGCAGGCCTATGGATGGGGCGGCATGTTCGGCAATCGCGACTGTTCAGCCCTGACCCGTGATCTGTTTACGCCTTTTGGTCTCTGGCTTCCGCGCAATTCCGGCGCGCAGGCCCGGCTTGGCGTTGTGCGTCCCTTGGACGGCTTTGACGTCAAGGAAAAAGAATCCATAATATTGTCCGATGGTTCGCCTTTTTTAAGCCTCGTAGGTATGCGTGGGCATATTGCCCTGTTTGTCGGCAAATACAAAAATCGCGCGCTTATTTTTCACAATGTCTGGGGGCTGCGCGTTGTTGAAGGTGAAAATGACAACAGCCGCCTTGTGATTGGCCGGGCAGTGGTGACAAGCATAACCCCGGGCATTGAACTGAAAAATCTGTATCGCGGCACTACGTTTGGCGACAGGGTGCGAAGCCTGTCCACATTAACGGACGTAACCCTTTGAGCGACATAGATATTTTGATCACCGGGGAAATGTCCGGCCGGCGGTTGGACCGCGTTTTGCGCGACGCCGCGCCGGAATATTCGCGCTCCGCCTTACGCAAGGCCATTCTTGCCGGACAGTGCAGCGTTGACGGCTCGCCGGAACTGCGGCCGGATATCAGGGCGAAAGCGGGACAGCGAGTGCTTTTGCGTCTTGTGCGGAAAAGCGGCGGTCTCGTCGCTGAGGAAGGCCATCTGGAAATTCTCTGGCAGGACAGACATTTTGTGGTTTGCAACAAGCTGGCCGGGCTTACCGTGCATCCTTGCCCATCCTGCCCGGAGCACACGCTGGCGCAGCGTCTGCTTGGGCGTTTCCCGCAACTGGCGGAGATTGACGGCCTCAGGCCGGGTATCGTTCACCGGCTGGACAAGGACACCAGCGGTCTGCTGCTGGTGGCGCTGGATGAGAGGGCGCGTCTTGCCATGAGTGAGGTCTTTGCCCGCCGGGAAGTGAAAAAAGAATATCTGGCTCTGGTCAGCGGAACGCCCCCTGTTTCGGGACAGTGCCGTGAGCCGCTGGGCCGGCATCCCACAGTGAAGACAAAGATGGCCGTGCTGGCGGAGTCACGCGGCGGCAGATCCGCCCATACGGAATGGAAGCGGCTGTGGACGACTCCGGATCAGGGCGTTTCCCTGCTTTCCGTGCGTATCCATACGGGCCGCACGCATCAGATTCGCGTACATCTGGCGCACCTGGGGCATCACCTGCTGGGCGACAGACTGTACGCGCCAAAGCCTGTACGGGCGCGTGCCCCGCGCCAGATGCTGCATGCCTGGAAGCTGGCTTTCACCCACCCCCATACGGGCGAGGAATTGCGTTTTTGCTGCCCGCCGCCGGAAGATATGCCCGCCGCCGCGCTTGCGGCATGTCGGCGTATGCGGCGTGTGGTGGTTGTCGGCAATCCCGGCAGCGGAAAATCCACGTTCACAAAGTGTCTGGAAAAACTCGGCGTTCCCGTGTTCAGCGCTGACGCGCAGGTGAGTGCGCTGTACGCGCCTGGCGGCGAAGCCGCCGTCTGGATAGGCGGACGAAGCGGGGCATTGCTTGGCCCGGACGGAGCGGTGGACAAAAACGCGCTTTTTTCGGCCATGCGCGGGGACGCTGTTTTACGCGCCGACATTGAAGCTGTGGTTCACGGTTTTGTTCGTGCGGCTGTTGAAGATTTTTGGGCGGAACAGGAAGCCGCGGGCATGCCGCTGGCTGTGGCGGAACTGCCGCTGTATCTTGAATGCGGCTGGCAAACTGTCCTCAGTCCCGCGCCGTTTGTGGTGGGGGTAAGCTGCCCGTTGCCGTTGCGCATTCGGCGTATCATGGCCACACGGGGCTGGAGTGAGGAAAAAGCGGCGTCTTTGGAAAGCTGGCAGTGGCCTGAATCCCGCAAGGAAGCGGCCTGTGACGCGCTGGTGGACAACAGCGGGGGAATTGAAACCATGGACGGCGCCGCCCGCGCCCTGTTGGAGACATTGGAGCGTCTGCGTCTGGAAACGGAAAAGGAGCGCGGGCGCGAATTGGAAAATATATGGCGTCAATTTTCTAAATAAGAGTTCCCTACTATCCCAAGGGTGAGCGCGGGCGTCCTCCGATGGGCATTGAGAAGATGCTGCGGATGTATCTTTTGCAATGCTGGTTCAGTCTTTCTGACGAGGGATTGGAAGACATCGGTAAGCCAGCCAGACCGGTCAACCCGACAGGTGGTCCCCCTTGTTTGGACAGGAATTAGCGGTTTCTTAGCTTGCCTTTTCCCTTATCAGGCTGCCTTTAACAAGTTCTGTGCATGGCACATGTCCGGAGTTATGCCTCCCAGG
>JAISZT010000127.1 GCA_031284485.1 Desulfovibrio sp. | reverse complement strand
GGCCGCTGGCTGGACAACGTGTTTATCGAACGCCTCTGGCGCTCACTGAAGTATGAATGCGTGTATCTGAACGCCTTTGAAACCGGTTCGGAAGCCCGTGCGGGCATTGGAAGGTGGATCGACTTCTACAACCGCCTCCGGCCTCATACCGCCCTGGGAGGCATAACTCCGGACATGTGCCATGCACAGAATTTGTTAAAGGCAGCCTGATAAGGGAAAAGGCAAGCCAAGAAACCGCTAATTCCTGTCCAAACAAGGGGGACCACCTGTAAGCGCCTTTTCCCAACATGTTTTTTGCATGCTACAAACAGTTCAATTTTTGAATCCAGAGAGGAAATGCGGAATGTTTCACGCGTGATAGTATCCGATTGGTCGTTTTTTTTCACATGTAGATCCTGTTATATATTCTGTATTTTATCCAATGTTCCATAAAATCCGGCCCTTCATTCGGCAAAAAACATCAATCGGCTAATGCCAACATGCCAGCGCCGCATCAGGACGTTGTTGTGAGTTTTCTCAGGGAAAAAGCGTATAACCTCAATCCGTAAAATACAAGAGTGGGAATACCATAGGCACAGCAGATTTGTCTTATAAAGACTCAATAAATTCAGTATATTGATTTTACATTGAGATGAATCAACTTTTCACCTTATGGCATGGCAGAAAAAAGAGAGCAGAAACATTGTCACGCGGCAAGCTGTTTTTTTATCTTTCAAAATAGGTGTAGCCGCGTAACCCGTCCTCAAAGGCCTGCATGATGGCAAAGCGTTCGCTGGGTGAGATGCGCCCCTGGCGCACGGCCTGCTCCGCCGTGCCGCGCAGATCTTCCAAAATACGGCGTGGTTCGTATTCAACATAGGTCAGGATATCCGCGACGGAATCGCCGCGAATTTCCCGCACGTATTCATAACTGCCGTCTTCCGCCGCGCGTATGGACACGACGTTTGTGTCGCCCATCAGGTTGTGCAGATCGCCCAGCGTTTCCTGATAAGCACCCACCAGAAACGCGCCGAGATAGTATTCCTCGCCGTCACGCAGGGGGTGAAGATCCAGGGTGGGTTTCATGCCTTGGGGGTCAATGAAATGATCTATGCGTCCGTCGGAATCGCAGGTAATGTCTGAAATAATGCCTTGGCGTGAGGGGAATTCCCCCAGCCGGTGTATGGGCATGATCGGGAAAAGCTGATCAATGGCCCAGGAATCCGGCAAGGACTGGAATACGCTGAAGTTTCCGTAATAAATATCGGCCAGGCTCACGTCGATGTCTTCCAGATCACGCGGCACATTCTTGAGTTTTGATTTTTCCCGCGCTATGCGCATGATGATCGCCCAGAAAAATCGCTCCGCCAGTGTGCGCTGGCGCAGGGAGACGCGCCCGGTGAAAAAAAGCTGGCGTATTTCATCCCGGTAATAAATGGCGTCATTGTAGCATTCCTGCAGATTGCGCAGAGAAATGGCGGAAAACACCTCGCGCAGATTGCGTACCGGTTCCGGGGCGTCCTCCGGCAGGGCGTCCGGCAACTGCACTTCTTCCACCACGCTCGCATCCAGAATATTGAAAAGCAGGACGGAGTAATAGGCCACCGTGGCGCGCCCCGATTCCGTGATAATATGCGGATGGGGCACGTTTTGTTCATCCAGAATGCTCATGATGGCTTCCACGATGTCGGCGCAGTATTCGTCCAGGCTGTAGTTGCGCGAAGAAATATAATTTGTGTGCGAACCGTCGTAGTCGACGGCCAGTCCCCCGCCCAGATCCAGGTAGCCCATAGGCGCGCCTTCCTGCGCAAGCCCGGCATACAGGCGCGCGCTTTCCATGACGCCGGTGCGGATATCGCGGATATTTGAGACTTGCGAGCCGATATGATAATGGAGCAGGCGGAAGCAGTCCAGCATGCCGCAGGATTTGAGTTTGTCCACCACATCCACAATCTGGGCCGGAGAAAGACCGAAGGTGGAGCGATCCCCGCCGGAATCCATCCAGTGCCCGTTGGCCTTGACGGACAGTTTGGCCCGAACCCCTATATTGGGTCGCACGTTCAGGGCGTTGGCGCGTTCCAGCAGCATACCCAGCTCACTTGGCATCTCAAGAACAAAAAAGAGATTGTAGCCGAGGCGCAGCGCCTGGAGGCCCAGATCAATGAATTCTTCGTCCTTGTAGCCGTTGCAGATGATGCAGGCCTCCGTATCGCGCATCAGGGAAACAGCGGCGATGAGTTCCGCCTTGGAGCCGATTTCCATGCCGTGGTGGTAGCGTGCGCCGAATTGTGAAATTTTTTCAACAACCTGCTGCTGCTGATTGACTTTTATGGGAAAAACGCCGCGATATGCGCCGTTGTAGGAAAGCGTTTTGATGGCTTTGCGGAACGATTCATGGATGTTGGCGATACGCGAGTCCAGGATGTTTTCTACCCGCAAAAGAACAGGCATGTCATACCCGCGTTCGTGCAGGCCGGCTATGATTTCAAGAATGGAGATTTGCGGCCCCTTTGGCCCCTGGGGGCAGATGACGACTTCGCCAGCGTCGGAAATCGTGAAATATCCGGCGCCCCAGTTTCGTATGCCGTAAAGTTCGATGGAATCTTCCACACGCCATTGCTGCAATGCGCGGTTTTTGGCCACCGGACGCTCCTTGTTTCAGGCGTTGTTGCGCGGCAACTTACGCATAACGACAGTAATTAGTTACACATGGTCACACAAAGCAACGGCTGTCGCGTTGCTGATGCACGAAAAGTGACAGTATATATGTTATAAAATCCCGCAAAGTCAATGCCCGCGACGACATTGCGTACCACAAAACAATGCGGTTTACGCGAAGCGCGCTATATGATATGTCGATTAGTGCGCGTCATGTTGTGGCGCAATGGAGAGCCATGAATCCTTTTCAGCGGTTTTTTTTGCTCGTCTTTTTTTTGCTGTCCGCCTGTTCGGGCGGAGAGGACACGTCTTCCGGCCCACCTCCGGCCCCTGTGCATGTCGCGCAGGTAAAGCGCGCCGATGTGCCGCGCCTCCTGCACATGGTGGGCAATGTCAGGTCGTCGGCCACAGTGGGCGTCAAACCGCGCGTCACGGGTGAAATTCAGGAAATACATTTTACGGAAGGGCAGAATGTTCAGGAAGGGCAGCCCCTCATCACTATCGACCCCCGCCCGTTTGAGGCTGTTTTGCGTGAAAAGCAGGGTTTGCTGGCCAAATCCACCGCCCAGTTGAACAAGGCCAGAGATGATATGCAGCGCTACGGCAAACTTGTCGGGAGCGGGTATGTCAGCCGCGAAGCGTACGACAAAACAGTTACCGAGGAGGCCGCGTTCAAGGCCACTGTCCAGTCGGATCTGGCGGCTGTGGAAAGCGCCGCCCTGGATCTTTCGTACTGCAATGTGATCACCCCCATCAGCGGTCGCGTCGGCGCGCTCAATGTCGACAAGGGCAATATGGTCAAGACGGCGGACGCCTCTCCTGTTGTCACTATTGACACCCTGACGCCCATTTATGTGGTTTTTTCCGTGCCCGAATCCCATCTGTCCATAATTCAGGAACGTATGCGCCTGGAACCAGTCCAGGTCACAGCCACGCCGACGGGCGGCCAGAAAGAAAGCGGCCTTCTGACGCTTGTGGACAACACTGTGGACACGCGCACGGGGACAATCCGCCTTCGCGCCACTTTCAGGAACGAAGAGCAACGCCTGTGGCCGGGACAATTTGTTGAAGTGGAGCTGCCGCTCGGCGTGGCGCGCGGCGCCCTGACAGTGCCTACCCGCGCGGTGCAGGCCGGTCGGGAAGGATCGTATGTATACCTTGTGAACAATGAAAACAGGGCCGCGTACCGCAAGGTGACAGTTAGTTTTGAGCACCAGGGAGACAGCGTTGTTGAAGGAGATATCGCAGAAGGAGACAAGGTTGTCGTGGACGGGCAGGTGCGGCTCGCTCCTGACGTGCCGGTCCAGATATTGCCGTAACTTGCTGCTGTCTTTATCCGCAAAGCTCGAAGACTCGCTAGCGGCTAAAGCGCGCCGTCCCGTTTGTCAGGGCGGCCAGAAACCGCGTAAAGCCTGAAAAGTGTTCCTTCGGCAGCGTGATATCCAGCCTGACGCAATCCTCGCACCGCTGCCCGGCGATTTTTGCTTCGAAGCGCGGCAGCGAGCGGCGCAGACCGTCCAGATGCGCGTATTCAATTTCAGCGGTAAAATGAACCAGAGGACGCTGTTCGGTCAGCGCAAGATTTGCCAGATTATCGCGCACGGCGTCCTGATAGGCGCGGACAAGGCCGCCGGTTCCCAGCTTGACGCCGCCAAACCAACGGCTGACCACAGTGCAGATTTCTCCTGTGCCGCAATGCAGCAAAACTTGCAGCATGGGACGTCCGGCCGTGCCGTGGGGTTCGCCGTCGTCCGACGATCCTATATGTGCGGTATCGCCCGGAGGCCCGGCCACATAGGCCCAGCAGTTGTGTGTGGCGTCAGGATTGTTGCGGCGCACCATATCCACAAAAGCCCGCGCCTCTTCCACTCCTTGCGCGCGCGCGCATTGGGTCAGAAAACGGCTGCGGCGCAGAACAAGCTGCGTACAATGCGGGGATTGCGCCGTGGCGGCGGGAACGGGATAACGCGTCATGCCCTTCTCATTGCCGCCGCCACACAATACAGTGGAAAAAACCTTATTTTTTGTCTTTTTTGAGCCAGGACATCATGTCGCGCAACTGTCTGCCGACCTGCTCGACGGGATGCTCCGATTCGTTGCGGCGCGTTGTCAAAAACATGGGATAACCGGCTCTGGCCTCTGAAATAAAGCTGCCGGCGAATTTGCCGCTCTGAATGTCCCTGAGCACGCTTTTCATTTCTTTTTTAACGTCTTCGTTTATCAGGCGCGGCCCGGAGACGTAATCTCCGTATTCCGCCGTATTGCTTATGGAGTAGCGCATGCGCGAAAGTCCGCCTTCATACATGAGGTCAACAATCAGCTTCATTTCGTGCATGCATTCAAAATACGCCATTTCCGGCTGGTAGCCGGCCTCAACAAGGGTTTCGAAGCCTGCCTTGATAAGTGCCGAAACGCCGCCGCACAACACGGCCTGCTCGCCAAAGAGGTCTGTTTCCGTTTCTTCTCTGAAGGTGGTGGCGATAACGCCCGAACGCGTACCGCCTATACCCTTGGCGTAAGCGAGAGCCATTTTGAGGGCTTCGCCGGTCGCGTCCTGCTCTATGGCCACAAGGCAGGGAACTCCACCCCCTTCAGTATAGGTGCGGCGCACCAGATGACCGGGCCCCTTGGGGGCGATCAGAAATACATCAACATCTTTGGGAGGACGGATCTGGCTGAAATGAATATTGAAACCATGGGCAAAAAGCAGGGCTTTTCCCTTTTTAAGATGGGGTTTGATGTCGTTTTCATACACAGTGGACTGTACTTCATCCGGCAACAGGATCATGATCAGATCAGCCTGTGAAGCCGCTTCAGACGCGGAAACCGGGGAAAATCCGTGCTCTTTTGCCAAATCGTAATTTGCGCCGCCAGACCGCTGGCCTATAACGACTCTGACCCCGGAATCGCGCAGATTCTGGGCATGGGCATGCCCCTGGCTGCCATAGCCGATGACGGCCACGGTTTTGTTTTTCAGCGCGGCGAGATCCGCGTCCCTGTCATAATACACTTTCATTTGGGCTTCCTTTGTTAGTCTGTTTGTTTTTTGGAACGGCGCATGGCCACAGAGCCTGTTTGCGCCAGTTCCTTGATGCCGAAACGTTGCAAAAGGCTGGTGATGGCTTCCAGTTTTTCATGATTGCCGGTTGCTTCAATGGTCATTTCATTATGACTGACATCAATGACCTTGCAGCGAAATATCTCCACAGTGCGCAGGATTTCACCGCGCATGGGACCTTCCGCCTGCACTTTCACAATCATCATTTCACGTTCAACGGCCTGACAGTCGCTAAAGTCCATCACCTTGATCACCGAGACAATTTTATGCAACTGCTTCATAATCTGTTCAAGGATTGCGCCTTCGCCGAATGTGGTTATCGTCATGTGCGACACGCCTTCTTCCAGCGTGGGGGCCACATTGAGAGAATGGATGTTGAATCCTCGTCCGCTGAACAGCCCGGCCACGCGGGAAAGGACGCCAGGCTCATTATCCACCAGAACGGAGAGTACATGTCGTTGCATAGTCATTTCCCTTGCATCAGCAGCATTTCGTCCAGGGCCGCGCCACTGGGCACCATTGGATAAACGTTTTCCTCCCTTTCCACGACAACGTCAATAAAAGCCGGATTCGGCGTGGACAGGGCGTGTTGTAACGTTGGCAAGAGATTTTCAGTTTTTTCAACTCGATAGCCTTCAGCCCCGTAGGCTTCGGCAACTTTCACAAAATCGGGCTGGGCGTCCATGCCCGAAGAACTGTAATTGTGGTCGAAAAAAAGTTCCTGCCACTGCCGCACCATGCCAAGGTAACGGTTATTCAGGATAACGACCTTGACAGGCAGTTTGTTTGCCACCGCTGTCGTCAGTTCCTGGATATTCATCTGCAGTGAGCCGTCACCCGCAATTGTGATGACGGTTTTTTCGGGAAACGCGATCTGTGCTCCGATAGCGGCGGGAAAACCGTAGCCCATGGCCCCCAGACCGCCGCTGGTGAGCAGGGTGCGCGGTTTGGTAAACAGAAAAAACTGGGCGGTCCACATTTGATGCTGCCCCACTTCCGTGGTGATGATCGCGTCCCCAGCGGTAATTTTGAGCAATGCCTCCACAACCTGTTGCGGCTTTATATTGTCGCCTTTATGATAGGCAATCGGGTGGCTTTTTTTCCATCCCGATACGGTGTCAAGCCAGGCCGCGTGATCTTCGCCCCAGTTGCGTGAGGGGAATTTTTTGGCGCAGATGTCCATTATGCCCTGAAGCGACAGCTTGCAGTCTCCTACCACGGGGATTTCCACTTCCACATTTTTACGGATGGATGTGGGGTCGATATCAATATGGATAATGCGGGCTTTTTTGGCGAAAGCGGAAATCTTGCCCGTTATGCGGTCAGCGAAGCGCGTGCCCGCGCAGATCAGCAAATCGGCGTTATTGATGGCGAGGTTGGATGCGTAGGTGCCGTGCATGCCTCCCATGCCGAGCCAGAGCGGATCCGTTGCCGGAAAAGCGCCAAGCCCCATCAGAGTGGACGTTACAGGGATTTGCAGCGTTCGCGCCAGATTCGTGAGCGACTCGGCGGCGTCTGACGTGATCACGCCGCCGCCGGTCAGAAACAGGGGGCGCTGCGACTTGCCGATTTCCTCCACCACTCGCCGTAACTGATTCAGGTTGGGTTTGTAGGTCGGATTATAACTGCGCATGGAAACGTCTTCCGGCCAGACAAACTCCGCCCTGGTCAGCATGATGTCTCTGGGCAGGTCGACCAGCACTGGCCCGGGCCGCCCGGATCGGGCCAGATAAAACGCCTGACGGATGGTCAGGGCAAGTTTGTTGATGTCCTTGACCAGAAAGTTGTGTTTTGTACAGGGGCGGGTAATGCCGACGATGTCCACTTCCTGAAAGGCGTCGTTGCCGATCAGCTTTGTGGGTACCTGACCTGTAAGCACGACCAGAGGGATGGAGTCGCAGTAGGCTGTGGCGATGCCCGTGACGGTGTTTGTGGCTCCGGGGCCGGAGGTGACAAGACAGACGCCGACCTTGCCCGTGGCGCGCGCGTAGCCGTCCGCCGCGTGTACACCCCCTTGTTCATGGCGGACAAGTATATGGCGAATTTCCGGATGCTTGGGGAGTTCGTCGTAAATATCAATAACTTGGGCGCCAGGATACCCGAACAGCACGTCAACGCCTTCCCGTTTCAGGGATTCAAGGAGAATTTGCGCGCCTGTACATTTCATGATTCATTTCCGTTGTTATTTTTCGAATTCTTTTAAGCGGTCCAGAATGGACATCAGTTTCGTTTTGCCTTCCAACTTTTGTTTTTTTAACTGTTTCAGCGTTTGTTCTTCTGTAGGTGTCCGAAATATCTTGTTTTCAAGCTTTTCGACCTGTTTTCCGTAAAGTATGTGATCCTCCCACAGGGATTTTAGTTCGGTATCAGTGGAAATATGCCTTTCCAGCAGGTCGATTTCATGCTGATCCATAATACACCTCCAGTAGTTAAGTTATATACGCTGTTATTGTGAAATTAACGTCCTCTGCAGCGTATCCGCATACTGGGACAATGAAACAATGACAATGCGGTTGACAAGTTCAATGGCCAGCAGAACCACTACAGGCGAAAAATCCAGACCGTTCATATACGTAAAGGGCAGCCATTTGCGCACCCTGTAAAACACGGGTTCGGTCAGGGCGCGCAGCGTTCTGATAATGGGGTTGTAAGGATCCGGCCTCACCCATGTCAGGACGGCCGAAATAATGACGATCCAGAAATAGATGTTGAAAAGCGAAGCAAGCACTACGACTATGGCGTTCAGTGTATTGGCAAGCACAAACATACGGTCTCCGGAAATTTTATATAGTAAAACAGCGCCGTTAAAAAATTGAAGCCAAGGTTTGTTTCAACCCGTCAAAATCCGTCGCCGCTATTCGGCCATGCAGCGCGGTATCGCCGAATGCCGCAAATACGATGCCCGCGCCGCGGGCTGCCGCCAGATCGTGCTCACTGTCGCCTATAAACAGCACATCCCCCGGCGCAACACCCCAGTCCGCGCAAATCCGGAGTCCGCCTTCCGGTGAAGGCTTTGGTTTGGCGTTGCTCGCCGTGACCACGGGATTAAAATAGTTGGGCAGGGCAAAAAAGTCCAGAACCGTTTGAATGCCTTTTTCGACGCGGTTGGTAGCGATGGACATGCGTATCCCGCAAGTGTGCAGATATTCAATGAATTCGCGGAAGCCGGGCTGCAGGCGAAGCAACGGCGTGATATCGCGGCGGTAGTTGACCACTTTGCTTGTCACATGGTCAATCTGGCCGTGCAGGGGAGGCGGCACTATGTGTTCCAACGCCTGGCGCCCTGTGGCCATAAAGGAATATTTTTCCTGATCCGGCGTCATGGGCGGCAGGCCAAAGTGGGCAAGAACGCGATTATAAAATATTCTGTTGGCATCGCGCGAGTCTATCATCACGCCGTCACAGTCAAAAATGACGCCTTTGAGTCCGTGAGGAAAAAGTTTGCTGTTCGTTGGCATTTGCCCAACATAGTCATTGCGGGGCATTGAGGCAAGTGCTGTTGCAAAGTTTGTCCGCCGGGAAAGACGGTGCGAACAATTCTATTGTCAGACGCGCAAATATCGTGTATAAACGCGCTCTTGATATGGTTACTGTAAAAAATGGAGTATGAGGAGTTCAGCTATGAAACAGGGCACAATGCGTGTAAAAACAGGACTTGCCGAAATGTTGAAAGGCGGCGTGATCATGGATGTCACAACGCCGGAACAGGCAAAAATTGCTGAGAAAGCAGGCGCTTGCGCCGTTATGGCCTTGGAGCGCGTTCCGGCGGACATTCGCGCCGCCGGTGGCGTGGCCCGGATGGCTGACCCCACAATCATCAAAAAAATTATGGAAGTCGTCAGCATTCCCGTGATGGCCAAGGCGCGTATCGGGCATTTCGTGGAAGCGCGCATTCTGGAGGCTCTGGGAGTGGACTATATTGACGAAAGTGAAGTCCTGACCCCGGCTGACGACCGTTTTCATATAGACAAACGCGGATTTACGGTTCCTTTTGTCTGCGGCTGCCGGAACCTTGGGGAGGCCTTGCGCCGCATCGCGGAGGGTGCGGCCATGATCCGCACCAAGGGCGAACCCGGCACAGGCAATGTGGTGGAAGCGGTGCGCCATTGCCGTCAGGTTATGGACGAAATCCGTATGCTCTGCGCCTTGCCTGAAGATGAAGTTCCCAATTTTGTCAAGGAATGCGGCGCTCCCCTGGAAGCGGCGCTGGCAACACGTAAAAAAGGCCGCCTTCCTGTGGTGAATTTTGCCGCCGGCGGCATTGCCACGCCCGCTGACGCCGCCATAATGATGCACCTTGGATGCGACGGCGTTTTCGTGGGTTCCGGCATTTTCAAATCCGCGGATCCCGCAAAGCGAGCCAGAGCCATTGTGCAGGCCGTCACAAATTATAAGGATTACGCAACACTGGCGGAAATTTCGCGCGATCTGGGCGAGGCCATGCCGGGTATGGAAATTGCAAATATCGCTCCGGCCGAACGCATGCAGGATCGGGGCTGGTAATATGGCCAACGTGTGCGCGGGCGTGCTGGCCCTGCAGGGAGCCTTTCGGGAGCACGCAGCCGCTTTGCGCCGGCTTGGAGTAAAGATACGCGAATTACGCGCTCTTAGAGACATCGACGGCATTGACCTTCTTGTCATCCCCGGCGGAGAAAGCACAACAATAGGTAAACTTCTCCTAGAAGGACAAATGCTTGATCCGTTGCGGGAGCGCATTGAAATGGGCATGCCGGTTTACGGCAGTTGCGCCGGGCTGATACTGCTTTGCCGGGAGATTGAGGATTCTGATCAGCCCCGTCTGGGAGTGCTGGACGCCACTGTGCGGCGCAACGCTTTCGGTCGTCAGGTGGACAGTTTTGAAGCCGCACTGGACATTGCCGAACTTGGCGCGAAACCCTTCCCGGCAGTGTTTATCCGCGCGCCTTTTTTGACAAAAATCGGCCTTGGGGTACAGGTGCTGGCCAAGGCCAACGGGCAGGCTGTGGCTGTTCGCCAGAAAAATATACTGGCGACATCTTTTCACCCTGAATTAACGGCGGACAGCCGGATGCACAGGTATTTTCTTGATATGTGCAAGTAGGCCGTCAGGCGGCAGAAAATGACCGGAAAATATGCCACGCGTTACGCGTTTTTATTGTGCGTCTTTTTTTTTCTGTACGGCGCACGCAGTCGCCGCGGAAGAGCTGCGTGTGCTGGCGACAACGTTTCCCGTGTATCTTTTCACGCGCAATGTGACGCGCGACTGCCCGAATGTGCGCGTGGATCTGCTGATTCCGGCTCAAACCGGCTGCCCCCACGAGTACACCCTTACGCCGCAGGATCTGCAAAAACTGGCGAAAGCGCGGATTATTGTGCGCAACGGCCTGGGCATTGACGCGTTCCTGCATGAGTATTTTGCCCGCGCCGCGGGAAACGCGCGTGTAATCGACTGCAGCGCCGGCGTGAAGCCCCTGCGGGCAAATCCTCATCTGTTCGCCGGCCCGAAAGAGGCCGCGATGATGGTTCGCAATATTGCCGCGGGGCTGTCCGCGCAGGATGCGGATAATGCAAATGCTTACAATGCCGCCGCGCGCGCTTACGCAGACCGTCTGCTGGAACTGAACAGACGATTGGCCGCGCTGGGCGGGCTTACGCGGCGCAAGGGGGTTGTGCTCCAGCACGACGCCCTGGCCTATATCGCAGACAGCGCCGGATTGAGCGTGGTTGCCGTGATTCAGGAAGATGAGGACACTCCCCCTTCCGCCGGTCGCCTTGTGGCGCTGACGCGCCGCATGCAAAGCGAAAAGCCGGTTCTCATCATAAGCGATCTGCAATACCCGGACAAACCGGTGCGGACGCTTTCGCGTGAAACCGGCGTGCCGGCTGTCGGGCTTGACACAGTGGCCGCAGGTCCCGCCGACGCGCCCCTTGATTATTATGAAGCGGTGATGACTGTTAATTGTCAAACACTTGAGACGTACTTTGGTCAGCAATAATTCTGCCTGCCCGGCAGTAAAATTTGACTGTGTTCACGTGTGCATCGGGCAAACGTGCCTGCTTGACAATGTCTGCGCCGCCGTGCCGCCCGGCGGCGCCACGGTGCTGGCTGGGCCGAACGGCGCGGGAAAGACCACGCTTCTGCATTGTCTTATCGGCAAAGTTGCATACAGAGGCACTATCTCTGTGACGAACGGGAAAAATGGCATCTCCCCGCGCATAGGGTATGTTCCGCAGCGAATGTCTGTGGACGAAAACATGCCCTTGCTCGTCGGAGAGTTTCTTTCCATGCATTTACAGCGCAGGCCCTTGTGGCTGGGGCGCGCGAAACGCGCGCGGCAGCGGGCCGGGGAACTGCTGTCCATGACGGGGGCTGAAGCGCTGGAAAAGCAGCGCATGGGCAGTTTGTCCGGCGGGGAGCTGCGGCGGGTGCTTTTGTCTGCGGCTCTGTCCGGCGACCCTGAACTGCTGCTTCTGGATGAACCCGCCGCTGGCGTGGATGTTCGCGGAGAGAATCTGTTCTGGGAAATGCTGGAAGCTGTGCGGCGGAAACGCAATTTCACCCAGCTTGTGGTCAGCCATAATTTGTCCCTGGTGGCGCATTACGCTACTCACGTAATTTGTTTGAATAAAAATGTGATTTCCGAGGGATCGCCGCGTGAAACGCTGACAGTCGCGACGCTGACAAACCTTTTCGGCATGCCCATCCATCTCTATCCGGATCAATGCGAAATTTCCGACGAGGTCTGCCCGCAATGCGGCGCCTTGACAGGGGAGTCATCGCATGTCTGATCCGCCGGCCCCATAACTTCAAATACTATTTTGATTTTTTATATAATGCAGGAGTAATTCCAGTAAATACATATACTATTAATCCTGTTCCTTATCATGGTCAAGGTGGACCATTTTCGTTGCGATTAACTCCAAGACGTCCTGATCAATATGGGAGAGGAGGCTTTGTAATACATGGAGATAGTCGAAGAAATCCAGGGCAA
>JAISZT010000118.1 GCA_031284485.1 Desulfovibrio sp. | reverse complement strand
GCCTTCCAAGCGTGGGATTCATTGATGAATACAATTATCACAGGCAGACCTCCCCCATCCTGAAAAATTTTCTGGATCTTGCCGTCAATGCTGAATATCCGCCAAAATTAGAATTACTGGTTCAAGCCGCTGGAGCGCAACGCCTTGCCCTACGCCCGTCCGCCGTGACGCGCCGCCCGATCCGCCTCCATAAATGCCTTGACAAAGGGCGCGTACTGGTGGTCGGTAACGCGGATATGGCTGAAGAGCCAGTCTTTGAGAAATTCCAGCAAATCGCTGCCGACGTCAATGGCCCCGGCGGTCAATCTGTTTTCAATATCAACTATTTTGGCCACAAAATTTTCATGCACCTTGAGGTGCTTTTCTGTGTCCGGGTACGCCGTGCGGGAAAAATAGCGCGCTTCCGTGTTGAAATGGCTGACAGTATAACTTCGCAGGTTTGTGACGATATCTCTGATGTCGTCCATGCCGTCGCCGCGCTGCATGGCCCGGCTGAGGGCGTTGATATAGCCGCAGAGCATCTTATGCTGGTCGTCGATAAGCCGGATGCCGGTATCAAGATCCGGCGTCCATTCCATAAAGTGCGTGCCGCCGCCGCCGCCATCGGACGACGTGTACGCGATATGCTCCAGCTTTTCCATGCCGCCTGAAATAAAAACAAGCGTCGTGGTGAATGCCTGCATCTGGTCCGCCGTGCCGGCGGCCACGGAATAAATTTCTCCAAGCGTGTCGCTGACTCTGGAAGTGCGGCTCAGTTCCTCTTTCACCGTATAGGCAACGCTGTCAAGCCGCTCGGCGGCGGCGATCATGTCCTTTATGATCTGATCCATCGCGCCGCCGGCCAGAGAAGCCCGCTCGGCGCTGCGCACAATGCTGTCCGCCACGCCGGACACGGCCGACCTGTTGTCGCTGGCGGCTTTCTGTATGCCGCCGAGCACATGATGCACCTCTGTCGTGGCCTGCATGGTCTTTTCCGCCAGCTTGCGCACTTCATCAGCCACAACGGCGAAGCCGCGCCCGGCTTCGCCGGCCCTTGCGGCTTCAATGGCGGCATTCAGGGCAAGCAGATTCGTCTGGTCGGCAACTTCACTTATAACCCCCATCACCTCATGGATATTTTTTGTCTTTTCTTCCATTTCGCCCATTGCGTCGCGCAAAGTCAGCACGACAGATTTGACGTGCCCTATGTCGCCCACGGCATTGCGCAGTTCCATGACGCCGTCCTGCGCCTTGGCGCGGGATTCCTGCGACTTGTCGGAGGCGGCGCGCACATTGTCCGATGCCTCCCGCGCGCCGTCGGCAAGCTGTTCCATCTCGCGCGAGGTTTCGGCAAGCTGAAAACGCTGCTGTTCCATGCGGTCTTCCACCTCGGCCACCATGCGTTGCAGTCCGCGCAAATAACGGGAAAGCGCGTCACACTGCGTCATTGTTTCACCCGTCATGCCGCCGAGGCGTTTTTCCGTAACATCAAGAAGTTCTTTGCGCTGTCGCGCTTCGGCAAGGCTTGTGGCCAGCGCGGCGGCCTGTTCGTCCCTGTTTCGCTCCATGGCCAGCAACTGTTCACCCGACTCCGTGAAGCGCGCGTGCAGCGCGCGCAGCGCGTCAGTAAAAAACGCCGCCTCAGCGGGCAAACCCGCCGGCGCTTCCGCCTCGGCGGGGGCGAAGCCGATGTCCGCCGCATAGCGGGCAAGGGCGTCCGCCACGCGCCGGGAACGCGCGTTGGCCGAAATATGGGCCGCAATGCAGGCAATGGCCGCGGCAGTATACGCCGCGCACGCAATCAACGGATCAACGGCGGTCGCCACTCCGGTAAAAGACGCAAAGCCGACAAGAAAACACACCGCAAACAACACAGTCGTCAAACGCCGTCCGCTGTTCATATGCTCTCCCTGTAAATAAAAGTGCCGCGCATTCTGAAATACTATCGTCAAAATTCAGACAATATCTAGGCCTCCCGAAGCGGCCGGTAAAATTTACCTATTTTAATTATACTTTGTGGTCAATATGATATGGCCGTCCCAAAGTCTTTTACCGCAAAAAATCCTGAAAATTTTTCTTCAAGGCACTGGACGCGGCTGAAGAAAGACTTAGTTATTCCACGCGAGGCGTTGCGGAGCGTCGGCGGCGTCGTTTCGCGGCCGTTTCACGCAAAAACGCGACTTACGTAAAATCTTCCCCGGAGGTTCCATATATGTCTAAAATCATAGGTATTGATCTTGGCACCACAAACTCCTGCGTCTACGTTATGGAAGGCAAGGACCCAAAGTGTATTACAAATCCCGAGGGCGGGCGCACCACGCCTTCGGTCGTGGCCTTTACCGACAAGGAACGCCTGGTGGGCGAAATAGCGAAGCGACAGGCTGTCACCAACCCCAAGCGCACCATCTTCGCCATCAAACGTCTCATGGGGCGCAAGTTTGACAGCCCTGAAGTCGCCCGCTGGAAAGAGCACTCCCCTTACGCCATCACCAAGTCGGCCAACGACGACGCCGGGGTGGAAGTGGACGGGCGCGTGTACAGCGCGCCGGAAATTTCGGCCATAATCCTTGCCAAACTCAAGGCCGACGCGGAAACCTACCTGGGCGAACCCGTTACGGAAGCCGTGATCACCGTGCCCGCCTACTTTAATGACGCCCAGCGTCAGGCCACAAAGGACGCCGGGCGCATCGCCGGGCTTGAGGTCAAACGCATCATCAACGAACCCACAGCCGCCTCGCTGGCCTACGGCTCCGACAAAAAGAAAAACGAAAAAATCGCCGTCTTCGACCTTGGCGGCGGCACGTTCGATATTTCCATCCTTGAAGTGGGCGACAACATCGTTGAAGTGCGCGCCACAAACGGCGACACCTTTCTGGGCGGCGAAGACTTTGACCAGCGCGTCATAAACTGGCTGGTGGACGAATTCAAAAGAGACAACGGCATTGACCTGTCCAAGGACAGCATGGCCCTGCAACGCCTGAAAGAAGCGGCTGAAAAAGCCAAAAAAGATCTTTCCACCTCCATGGAAACCGAAGTCAACCTGCCCTTTATCACGGCGGATCAGAACGGACCGAAACACTTTTTGATCAAACTCTCGCGGGCGAAACTGGAATCTCTGGTGGGTGACCTTGTGGACCGCACCATTGACCCCTGCAACAAGGCCCTGACGGACGCGGGCCTTTCCCCCAACCAGATTGACGAGGTTATCCTGGTGGGCGGCATGACCCGTATGCCGCTGGTGCAGCAGGTTGTGGGCAAGTTTTTCGGCAAGGAACCCAACCGCTCGGTCAATCCCGACGAAGTGGTGGCCAGGGGCGCAGCCATTCAGGGCGGCATTCTGGCCGGGGACGTTAAGGACGTGCTGCTGCTCGACGTCACCCCTCTGTCTCTGGGCATTGAAACCATGGGCGGCGTGTTGACGCGGCTTATTGAGCGCAACACCACCATTCCGACGCGCAAAAGCAATGTGTTCACAACCGCCGCGGACAATCAGCCGTCGGTGTCCATTCACGTGCTGCAGGGCGAACGCCCGATGGCGAACGACAACATGACCCTGGCCCGCTTTGACCTGACCGGCATTCCCCCGGCCCCGCGCGGCGTGCCGCAGATTGAAGTGGCTTTCGACATTGACGCCAACGGCATTGTCAACGTCTCCGCCAAGGACATGGGCACCGGCAAGGAACAGTCCATCAAGATCACCGCCTCCTCCGGGCTTTCCGAGCAGGACATCCAGCGCCTGGTGCGCGAGGCGGAAGCCCACGCCAGCGACGACAAGAAAAAGCAGGAGCTGATCGAGGCGCGCAACCATGCCGACAGCTTGATATACGGCACGGAAAAATCCATCGCGGACTTGGGCGACAAAGTTGACGCGGCGCTCAAAAGCGACATTGAAGGCAAAATGGCCGCCCTGCGCAAGGTCATGGAAGGCGACGACACCGAAGCTGTCAAGGCCGCCACGGAAGAACTGGCCAAGGCCTCCCACAAACTGGCTGAACAGCTCTACCAGCAGCAGGCGGGCGGAGCGGCCGCGCAGGATGCCGAAAACGCCCAGAGCGCCCAGAGCGCCGGTTCGGCAAACGCCAACGACGACGTGGTGGACGCCGACTACACTGAAGTGAAAAAGTAAGCGCATATAACGTCCGGGCAATCTGCACCAAAAGGGAACGCCAAAGCGCAAAAAGTCTTTGGCGTTCCCTTTTTTATGGCAGACGCAGACTCTCTTCCAGAAAAGCGGCCAGCTCGGCCACGGAATTCTGGTACTCGCGCAATGTGTCCAGCCATGTGCGCAAACAAAGCACGCCTTTTTCAGTCAGGGCAAATTTCCGTCTTGCCGGGCCGCCGCTGGGGTGATCATCCCGGCGGATTTCCACATAGCCGTTCCGCTCCATGTCTTTCAGCAGCCGGTAGACGCCGGCCTGATCAGGCGGCGGATTCTGGCAAAGGCGTTCTTCGGCCAGCACCTCCATGATGCGGTATCCGTGCGACGGCTCCCGCGCCAGTATGGCCATGATGGCCGGCTGAATCAGTCTCGGCAAACTCCTGCCCGTGCAGGAGCAGTGTTTGAAATCCATCGGAAAAACTTCCATGACTGTTTCATAAAAAATGAGATGCCGCTTGTCCACACAAAAACTACTTGACTTGCTCAAATAGTCTGTATAGCGTTTCATCAGGATGCCGAAGGCGGACGGTCGTCACGGGGGCCACGGGGACAGGGAGGTCGGGAGTGGAAAATATGGGCGCGCGGCATGATCTTTGCGGGGCCTGTCTCGCTGAAGGAATCGGCACCTTTCTGCTGGTTTTTTTCGGCACGGGATCGGTCTTCGTGGCCGTGCTCACCGGCGCGCTGCAGGGGCTTTTTCAGGTGGCCGTCGTGTGGGGCATTGTCATTGCCCTGGGCATTTACGCCGCAGGGGCGATAAGCGGGGCGCACTTCAATCCCGCCGTCACCTTGGCCTGCGCCGTCTGGCGCGGCTTTCCGCGCGCCCGCATCCTGCCGTACGCGCTGGCCCAACTTGCCGGGGCCTTTATGGCTTCGTGCCTGCTGTATGCCCTGTTTCAGGGCATTTTGAACGATTACGAGCTCGCCAGGGGTATTGTGCGGGGCGCACGCGGCAGCCAGGAAACCGCCATGCTGTTCGGCGAATATTTTCCGCATCCGCTGCAGGTGGGCATGAGCGCCGCGGCGTTCTCCAGGGTGAGCGTCGCCACGGCCATGCTGGCGGAAGGCACGGGCACCGCGATTCTGGTGTTCGTCATTTTCAGCCTCACCGATCCCCGCAATCCCGGTCGGCCTTGCGGCGGCCTTGCGGCCCTGTTCATCGGACTGACGGTCAGCATACTCATTGCCGTCATCGCGCCGCTGACCCAGGCAGGTTTCAACCCGGCGCGCGATTTCGGCCCCCGCCTTTTCGCCTGGCTTGCGGGATGGGACGGGATAGCCATCCCCGGTCCCAGAGGCGGATTTTTTACCGTGTATATTCTCGCGCCCATCATGGGGGGCATTGCGGGCGGCGGAATATACGATTTGCTGCTGCGGCGTTTTCTGGCTGACAATGCAACCTGACAACACAACCGGGGGGCGTGACATGACCACGGTAATTTTGATCGGCGGCTTTCTGGGAGCGGGAAAAACAACCCTTATGCGCCGCGCGGCCGCTTTCTTTGCCGCCCGTGGCAAAAAGGTCGGCGTGATCACCAACGATCAAAGCACGGAAATGGTGGACACAAAAATCTTTTCTCAGGAAAACATCCCGGTCAAAGAGGTTTCCGGAAGTTGTTTTTGCTGCAATTTTAATGGATTGACAGAATCCCTGCACAGCCTGCGCACGCAGATATCCGCCGAAGTCATTGTCGCCGAATCCGTGGGAAGCTGCACGGATCTTTCCGCCACCATCGCGCAGCCCCTCAAGGAAAAATGCCGTCAGGATTTCACCCTGGCCCCCATGAACGTTGTGCTTGATCCGGCGCGCCTGCGGCAGGTCTTCCCCGGTCTGTCGCTGCCAAGCCTCGCGGGCGGCGACAGTGTCTCCCGGCTACATGAGAGCGCCGCCTACATCGCGCGCAAGCAGATGGAAGAAGCCGATATCCTGTTGGTCAACAAAAAAGACGCGTTGAGCGCGGAAGATACGGAAACCGTCCTGAGGCTGCTGAAAAAAGAATATCCGCAGGCCCGCGTATTGAGTATTTCGGCACTGAACGGCGATGGCGTCGAAGACTGGCTGGAGACGCTGCGGCAGGACTGTTCGGGAAATCCGGGAAATAAACTGGCCCGGGTGGATTATGATATTTACGCCGAAGGGGAAGCCGTACTGGGCTGGCTCAACGCTCTGGTCACGCTGAAAGCCGACGACGAAACAACCGGCTGGCGGCATTTCTGCGAAATTTTCATGCAGCGTCTGGGGCAGACTTTTCAGGAAAAAAACGCCGACATCGGGCATGTCAAAATTATGCTTTTTGCGCAAAATAACCGCCAGTCCCTTACGGCAAACTGCGTGCAAACAGGAACCAAGGCGGCTTTGAGCGGTGAAGCCCCGCCGGCGGCCGAGGTGGAACTGCTCGTCAACGCCCGCGTGGAGATGCCGCCGGAGACACTGCAGGATATCGTTGAATCCCGACTGAAGGAAGTTTGCCGTACGCTCCGGCTCAGGCACTCCATCCGGGCCATAAAGAGCTTAAGCCCCGGACGTCCCCGGCCTACCTGGCGCTATGACCGCGTGATCGGGCAAAAAACGGGAGTCAGGGGAGCAGTTTGACAAGGAAGGCCATTATGGCAAGACCAATAGCGCCAACTCCGGCCTTGCGCGGTGAGGACGCCAAAAAATTCGTCGCTGCCGCCAAAGATCCACAACCCTTCCCGCCGCCCAGCGTGGACAACGACAAGGCTATTGAAGCGATTAAGCAAAGGCTGCTGGAGCATGAGCAGAAACGTATATAGCAATGCAAAATACATTTTTCGTCCAGTAACTGATTTTCCCATCTTTACAGATTTTTCCTGTTCCCAACCTGGTGATGATCGCGACCTTGACGATTTCATCAGAGCGGAACACGGCGGCATTTCCGTTCAAACGGCCATGGAAGCGGCATTGCACAATTTTATCAGTCACGCCTGGCCCCGCAAATAAATCAACTATTTTAATATGTTTCATTAAAAAATACCATCTTTGCTCGAATGAGAAAATAATACATGGATATCGTCACTCCCGCAATACGTTCCCGCATGATGCAGTAATTCTAATTTTGGCGGATATTCAGCATTGACGGCAAGATCCAGAAAATTTTTCAGGATGGGGGAGGTCTGCCTGTGATAATTGTATTCATCAATGAATCCCACGCTTGGAAGGC